>MFZI01000069.1:15533-23561 GCA_001789355.1 Candidatus Roizmanbacteria bacterium RIFCSPHIGHO2_01_FULL_39_8 | reverse complement strand
TTTCCCTATCAATATACAGATCCTCTTGTTCATGTATTTGCATTCAATGAGTTCAGCGAAGCACTTTCACCTATTCCGCGAGTAAAGGATGACGGTGGGATTGACACTGCACTAAGTGCTACCTTAACAAAAGAATTTGCTCAATTAAAACAAGTCTTTTAACTGGAGAAATTTGACAAACCGTAAATAACTATTCTATAATCCATGTATATGGACAAAAAGCTCGTTGCCCTGCTTTTTCTGTTTTTTGTCGCTTTTGGCTTCTTTTCCGCAGTTACCGTATTTAACAAACCGATCACTCAGTTTACGCGGGCCAAAGAAGAGATACTCCCTTCAGCCAGTAAATCTAAAATAATAGGGTGGCCTCTTACCCTCAAGGCCGATGGTCAAACAGAGTCAACAATAAGCGTATTTGTTGTGAGCGAATCTGATAAGCCACTCACCGACAAATCAGTTAAACTACTTTCAACTCTAGGTCAAGTTAAAGAACAGTCTGTTACTACGGACGGCAACGGAAAAGCCGAGTTTCATCTCGTCTCTACTACTCCGGGAACTGCAGAAATTGAGGCAGAAGTAGATCCCAGTATCAAAGTTACCCAAAAAGTCACTATTCAATTCGAATAATCCCTCCTTATGAATAAAATAACTAAAGTTGTTATTCCTGCTGCAGGTTTTGGCACTCGCTTCCTTCCCCAAACCAAGGCGATGCCTAAAGAGATGCTTCCTATCGTAGATAAACCAGTCATTCAATATGTCGTTGAGGAGGCGGTTATCTCGGGTATCGAAGACGTCA
Organism: Candidatus Roizmanbacteria bacterium RIFCSPHIGHO2_01_FULL_39_8; assembly: GCA_001789355.1. Lineage (GTDB taxonomy): Bacteria > Patescibacteriota > Microgenomatia > UBA1406 > GWC2-37-13 > O2-01-FULL-39-8. The sequence continues at coordinate 22,768 of MFZI01000069.1, read as the reverse complement.
TCATCGTGACTGGTTACAGTAAACGGGCGATCGAGGATCATTTTGATACGCCAAATGCCGAACTCGTACGAAATCTGCAACAAGGCAAAAAAGAAAAGATGCTCAAAGAGGTTCAAGCGATCTCTGAACTTGCTAATTTTATTTATATCCGGCAAAAAGGTCCTTATGGAAATGCTACTCCGATTAAATCGGCGAAACACCTCTTAAATAATGAGGCTTTCTTGGTGCTTTGGGGAGATGATTTCGTTTGGTCTAATCCGCCCAGGGCAAAACAGATGATTGATGCCTATAATCAATATGAGGCGACGATTTTATGTGGCATCAAAACAGATAAGCCACAAGATACTGATCGATACGCTTACGTAAAAGGGAAACAATTAGAAAACGGCGTTTGGAAAGTGGAAGAATTGATTGAAAAACCAGGATCTGGTAAGGCCCCTTCAAACCTTGCGATCGTGTCAGGGTATATTTTAACACCGGACATATTTCCCATTTTAGATTCACAAAAGCCTGGACGCGGTGGTGAATTTTATCTTCCCGAGGCTATCGATCTTTTGGCCAAAAAGCATCCCGTATACGCAATAGAAATCCAGAATGGTAAGTATTATGATACGGGAAATAAACTTGAGTATATGAAAACCGTTGTCGAACGCGCTCTAGAACATTCTGAAATTAATGGTGAGTTTCGTGCATTTCTTAAAAACCTTCTTCATTAACCTTGCAATTGAAAAATCTCACTCCTGCTGTTAAAATTGACAAATGACGGATAATACAAAAGCAATTGAAAAACTCTTCGAAGTCAAAGCCCATCTTGGCCATAAAACAAATAGAGTTCATCCAAAAGCTAAAAAATATATTTATACAGTGGAAAATGGTGTTTCAATTATAGACCTCACGCAGACTGAAGAACTCTTACGAAAGGCAAAAGAATACATGGGAAAGCTTGCTGGGGAAAATAAAGTCGTACTCGTTGTCGTAACGAAGAAGATCGCCTCACAGCAAATTCAAGTCCTCTGCCAACAATACTCACTTCACTTTGTGTCCACGAAGTGGCCAGCCGGACTTCTGACAAATTTTGAAACAATTAAGAAAAATATAAAAAAACTAAACCAATTAAAAAAGGAGAGAAGTGAAGATGCCTGGCAGAAATTCGTTAAACACGACAGAGTTAAGCTGGAAAAAGAACTAGCTAAACTCGAAAAAGCCTATGGGGGCTTAGCTCAAATGACAAAACTTCCCGAAGCTGTCCTCATCGTAGATATAAAAAAGGAGAAAAATGCGGTTATTGAAGCTTTAAAAAATAATATCCCAATGGTAGCGATTACTGACACCAATGTAGATCCTGATAAGATTGATTTTCCCATCCCTGCAAACGATGACTCACTCTCCTCTGTAGAATATATAGTGAAAGAACTTCTGGAAGCATATGGAAATGTCAAAGGGAAATCCGAGATTAAGAAAACAGAAGGCGATCTGCCTGCTGACAAGGCAGTGAAAGTGAATTAGTTTCCGGATTTACTATCTTAATTTGTTATGGTCGACATCGACAAACTAAAACAGTTGCGTGAGGAAACAGGTATATCCATAGCTCTTTGCAAGAAAGCGCTTGAAGAATCAGGTAATGATATAAAAAAATCAAAATCTCTCCTTAGCAAATGGGGTATCGAAAAAGTGAAGGATAAAAGCACTAGAATAACTGGTCAGGGATCGATCTTCTCCTATGTGCACCACAATAAAAAGGTTGCTTCCTTGCTAGAACTCCTTTGCGAGACAGACTTCGTTTCACAAAACAAGGAATTTCAGACTTTAGGTCAGGAAATTGCAATGCAGGTAGCTTCATTGCCTGCTAATACGCTAGAGGAACTTATGTCACAAGTCTATATAAGAGATTCCTCAAGAAAGATATCAGACCTTATTAAAGAAGCCGTTCTTAAGTTTGGAGAAAACATCAAGATAGGAAGATTTTTGAGATGGAAATTAGGAGAAACACGTAATTCGTAATTAGTCATTTGTAATTGGGATTTATTTTTTCCAAATTACTAATTACCATTTACTAATTACTTACCGATGGACCCAATACTCACTCATTTTGAGCAATCTACAATCAAAGTCATTAACTTCTTAAAGGAAGATTTGAAATCCATTAGAACAGGAAAAGCAAATCCATCACTAATTGAAAATCTGGTTGTGGAGGCGTATGGAGGCCAATCAAGACTTAAACTGCTTGAGTTGGCCACACTTACTGTGGAGGGACCGTCTGCCCTTGGGATCACTCCTTACGATCCTTCAACCATCTCAGATATCGAGAAGGCGATTTTGAAGTCTCCTTTGGGGATAAGCCCGGCGGTACAGGGAAATAGGATTTTGGCCAAAATTCCAGCTCTTTCCCAGGAACAGCGCGAGAAGTTTACAAAGATTGTCGCTCAAAAAATAGAGGAGAAAAAGAACCAGATTAGAGGAGCGCGCGACGAGGCAAGGCGCAAAATTAAGTCTCAGTTCGAAGCCAAAGAAATCTCTGAGGATGAAAAGTTTCGAGAGGAAAAGGATATCGATAATCTAACAAAAAACTATATGGAAGAACTACAAGGAATAAAGGAGTCTAAAGAAAAAGAGATACGGGAAATTTAATTCAGTCCGTAAAGTTGAAAGTCCCTAAAGTCCATAAAGCTGAAATATTATATGTTTTGAGACCAATAACTTTATAAACTTTATGAACTTTATAGACTTTATAGACTTTTAAACAATGTCGATCATAATCTTTCTCATAATTTTGGGCATTTTAGTGCTTGTCCATGAATTCGGACACTTTATAGCAGCCAAGAAAAACGGTGTTTTGGTTGAGGAATTCGGATTTGGATTTCCTCCAAGACTAATCGGCAAAAAAATTGGTGAAACTATCTACAGTTTCAATCTTATCCCTTTTGGTGGGTTTGTGAAGCTATTTGGAGAAGAATACAAGGAAGTTGGCACCGATCGCGACTTGACTGCTGCCAGGAAAAAGAGGGCGTTTGTATACAAACCTCCCTCTATTAAAGCTCTCATCATCGTTGCTGGAGTATTAATGAATATTATCTTAGCCGTGTTCCTTTATTATTTTACTCTCTCTCTCAATAACTTCCGTTCTGAGCCGCTTCCGCTTCTGAATAATTACTCGTTCCGCTTTGGAAAGCAGGAGAATCGAATCGTAGTCGGGGATATCTCGCCAAACTCACCTGCTTCGCAAACAAAAATTCAGATTGGCGATATAGCCATGCAAGCCGGTGCCAAAAATACGGGGGAAAATATCGATTGGTTTTCTATATCGAGGCCAGATCAATTTATCGATTTTGTGAAGAATTCTCAGGATAAAGAAATTTATCTCCAGCTGGAAAATCTTATCAATGGTGAGACAAAAACTATCCAAGTAACTCCCAAATATGATCAAAAGTTAAAAAGGGCGATCATTGGCATTAATCTAATTGAGGCGGTAGTCATAACATACGACACGCCTGCGGATAGGGTATTTTCAGGATTTCTCCATTCGTATAACATATCGGCATACAATGTGAGTGGTTTACGCTATCTTTTTGCTCAATCTTTTAAGCAAAAATCTGTTGAGCCGATTGCCCAGGGATCAGCCGGTCCAATCGGAATTTTTAAGCTGGTGAGTGAACTCGTAGAATCGTCAGGTAAGAAGGTAGTGATTAATCTGCTCAATCTTCTCGCTCTTCTGAGTCTTTCGTTGGCCATCATTAATATGATTCCTTTTCCCGCCTTAGACGGGGGGAGATTTGTGATGGTACTCTATGAGTGGATCACAGGGAGAAGATTTAATGCAGTGATCGAAAAATATCTGGTAGTAGGCGGATTCCTATTCCTTATGGTTCTTGCTTTGCTCGTGGCAATGAATGATATAATAAAAATTTATCGGTAACTATGCACTTCAAATTTGACAACATCGCGATCTCTGGAGGAGTGGCAGTCGGGAAAAGTACTCTTATTCGAAATCTCTACCATTTTCTTAAGCCATATGGTTGGAAATTCAAATCCATTGGTGAAATCCACCGACAATATTTGAAAGATAATATCATGCCTGAAGCATCCAGGGTTTCCGATGAATTTGACCGTAAAATTGAAGAAACGATGATTCATATTTTTGAAACGGAAAAACAGTGGATCATCCAAAGCTGGCTTGCCGGTTTCAATGCGAGAAACTTAAAAAAAACTCTGAGAGTGCTTTTGACATGTAAAGATCGCTCTCTAAGAATAGACAGAATCGTAAATAGAGATAAAGTAACGATAGGCAATGCAAAAAAATTTTTAAAACAAAGGGAGCAGGGAAACTTGGCAAAATATAAAAGACTCTATGGAAATTATAATTTCTGGGATCCCAAATATTTTCACTTGGTCATTGATACCTATTCATCAGGGCCACTTGAGACTGCGGGAAAAGTACTCGATAAGCTCGGCTACGATCACGACAAATTTATCTCTCAAATTAAACTCTAATCTTCATTTATCTTCACCTTTAACAATTTGCAAAATCAGCTTAGACGGGTATACAATTGCTTCAATGGATAAAAAAAATATCATTAAAAATGTGGTCGAAGAGCTAAAGAAAATCGGGGAAATAAAGGCGGTCGTCCTTGCTGGATCTCATGCCACAGGAATTGCTAGACCGGATTCTGATATCGATTTCGGCATTTACTATGATAAAAAACATCCGCTCGATATAGCAAAGATTGCGGAAACAGCGAAAAATCTAGGAGCATTTCCTAACGCCATCATTGTCGGACTGGGAGAGTGGGGAAAGTGGATGGACGGAGGAGCCTGGCTGATTATCGATAAACAGAGCGTTGATTTTATCTATAGAAACATCGAATTTGTAGAAAAGACGATAGAAGATTCATTTGCAGGCAGAATTGAAACAGACTATTATCAGCAACCGGCTTTTGGCTTTTACAGCTATATGTACTGCTCGGAAACTAAGTACAATTCAATTCTGCATGACCCAACTGGTATCGTGAAAAAACTGAAGAAAAAAGTCAATTTATATCCTCAAAAGCTTAAAAATAAAATCATAAATGTATTTCTTTGGGATGCGCAATTTAGTTTTTCCCGAGCGGAAAAATCAGCAAAACGACTTGAGGTTTATATTGTCGCGGGTTGTCTAACACGCATAGTAGCTGATTTGATGCAAGTCCTCTATGCCATAAATGAAACCTATTACTTAAGTGAAAAAAAATTATACAGGGACCTTCTAGATTTCAAAATCTTTCCCCCCACTCCTTTTTTAGACATTCAAAAAAGCCTTTCTCATATCGGAGCCGATCAATCTACTCTTGCTAAAACACTTGATCAATTTATAACTTTGATACAATCTTTTCTCGAATTAACCAAAGAGATATACCAACCAAAATTTAAAAAAAACCTAGATACAGTTAAGGTCAGATGATACTATCTTGATGCCGATCGATGCAAGATGGTACACAGACTACTATGAAACAAGGATTTGATTACGTCGGAATCAGTTGCGTCTTCTACTGTCATGACGGCAAAGGGAATTTGCTGCTCAACAAGCGTTCGCAAAACTGTCGAGATGAAAAGGGAGCGTGGGATTGCGGTGGGGGAGCAGTGAAGTTTGGGGAGACTTTTGAACAGGCTGTGCGAAGAGAGGTAAAAGAAGAATACTGCTGTGATATCCTGAATCTTGATTTCATAAGAGTAAATAACGTGATACGGACACATGAGGGTAGAAAAACTCACTGGATTGCGGTCATCTTTGCAGCAAAAGTAGAGCCTAAGAAAGTTAAGATCGGAGATAAGAAAAAAATCGATGAAATCGGCTGGTTTAGACCAGGTAATCTTCCACGACCACTTCACTCTATGTATGTAACCCATCTCGGATTCGTCAAAAAAGCGAGAATTCTATAAACACTTTCATTTTTCCTAACCTCCTTTAAAATCCCTTACAATCCTATATAATTCTTATTATGTTATATTCAAAACTTCTGGGGAAATCGAAAAAGACCATAGCCAACTACGACTCCACAAATGCAAGACTCCTGGAGCAAGGTGGATTCGTCAGCAAGACCATGTCAGGTGTATATACCTATCTTCTTCTTGGTCAGCGCGTTCTCAATAAAATCGAACAGATCATCCGGGAAGAAATGGATACGATCGGGCAAGAGATCCTGATGCCTTCCCTCTCTCCTAAGTCACTGTGGGAACAAACGGGAAGAATAACGAAAATCGATGCACTGTTCAAGGTATTGGGTGCAAATGAGCTTTCGCTCAAAAAAAACTCCGCGGAATATATCTTGAATCCTACCCACGAAGAGATCCTTATGCCTATTGCAAAACAATATTTTTCGAGCTACAAGGATTTTCCTTTTGCGATTTATCAAATCCAGTGGAAATTCAGAAACGAGCCAAGAGCCAAGTCTGGTCTGATGCGCGGCCGCGAATTTCGGATGAAGGATCTCTATAGCTTTCATACCAGCGAAGAAGATTTCAAAATATACTACGAACATTCGAAAAAAGTGTATTTCAGAGTTTTCGAGCGGCTTGGATTAGAAAAAGATACCGTTATCTGTATGGCCTCGGGTGGGGTGTTCACCGATGATTTTTCGCATGAATTTCAGACAAAGTGTGAAACAGGAGAGGATACTATTTTTTATGTAAAGAGCAAAAATCTTTACTACAATAAAGAAGTTGCTCCGAGTCAGGCTCCCAAAGTAATCTATAAAGAGGAAAAAGAGCTGCCCCGCAAAGACGTCGAAGGAAAAGGGATCATCAGAGTAGAAGAGTTAGCGGAATTTCTTAGGATTCCGGTCGAAAAAACGACAAAAACGCTTCTTTTCGAGACGGAAAAAGGAGAAGTCATTGCAGCTGGAGTCCGTGGCGGCTATGATATCAACGAGGAAAAACTTCGCAAAATCGTCGGCTGCAAAATCCTCAAGCTTGCAACTCCAGAAACGGTGAAAAAAGTCACCAAAGCCGAAGTCGGCTATGCAGGCTTGCTCGATCTTCCTAAAACAGTCAAAATATTCATGGACGAGTCCATGGACAACAGAATCAACTTCGAGATGGGCGCAAATAAGACTCATTATCACAGCATGAATGTCAATTTTGGCAAGGATCTGCCGAAGCCAAAAATATTTTATGATTTTAAACTGGCAGAAAAGGGAGACGCATATCCTGAAACCGGAGAGGAATATGTAGTTTTCAAAGCAGCTGAAGTGGGAAATATTTTT
>MFZI01000069.1:8495-15472 GCA_001789355.1 Candidatus Roizmanbacteria bacterium RIFCSPHIGHO2_01_FULL_39_8 | reverse complement strand
ACTATAAACTTGAGGTGTTGTTCGACGATCGGGAAGATGTATCCGCCGGAGAAAAATTTTCAGATGCGGATCTTATCGGAATTCCTCATCGCCTTGTCGTCTCGAGAAGAACAGGAGACAAGGTTGAATATAAAAAAAGAAGCTCTAAAGAAGCAAAGCTTGTTAATCTTGATGAAATTCAATGAAAACCATAGTCACTCATTTCTCTCCAGATCTCGATGCAATGACGTCAATATGGCTGATTAAGAAATTTCTTCCCGACTGGAAGGATGCCCAAATAAAATTCGCGCCGGCTGGAAAAACACTCAATAATGCATCTCCCGACGAAGACCCAGACATTATTCATGTAGATACCGGTTTAGGAAGGTTTGACCATCATCAATCAAACGAAAAAACATGTGCTGCTCAGAAAGTATTACATCACTTACTTTCACAAAATCATATACATATCCACCTCCAAGAACCTTTAAATAGATTGGTAAACTTCGTAATCGAAGACGATCATTTTCTGGAGGTTTATTATCCCGATCCAAATTCCGATAGATATGAGTTTCTTTTAAATAATCTTATCAGTGGTCTTAAGGTTGTTTTGGCAAAGGATGAAAAACTTATTGAATATGTGTTTGTACTTCTTGATGCATCTCTTGAATTACTCAAATCAAAAGGTAAAGCAGAATTGGAGATCAAGAAGGGCTTCATATTTCATTCATATTTAGGAAAATCGCTGGCCATTGAAACATCGGTAGATGCAGTCCTAAAAGTTGCGCAGAAACAGGGATTTAATTTAGTTATTCGTAAAGATCCGAAATTTGGAAATTTTAGAATCAAAGCACCACCCGATGCAAAATTAGATCTGACATCACTCTGTGAAAAAATTCTTGAAAGAGACTCTGTCGGAGTATGGTTTCTCCATTCCTCAAAACACATGCTATTGAATGGCTCTCCAAAAAGACCGGATCAAACACCATCTCCTTTGACTCTAAATCAGGTCATTGAAATAGCCAGGAACATATAATACAATATTTTAGTCAAAAGTCCATCAAGTCCAAAGTCCATAAAGTTTTTTTTCTTTATGACTTTATAGACTTTACAGGCTTTAAAGACTTAACTTTTTTGAAAGGGGGTTTTGATTTATGGTATACGTAAATAAAAAAAAAGGCGAATCAAAAGATAGTTTATTTAGGAAATTTACTAAGATGTTTATTGAAGAAAAAGTCGTCGACGAAGTAAGAAATAGGCTATTTTATAAAAGACCATCTCTCGTCAGGAAAGAAAAAGAAAAAGAAATGAGACAAAAAAGATACACTCGCCCATTTAGAAGAAGTCGCCCAGGAACAAGATAATGATTTAAAAATATGCTTAATATCATTTCGTCTTCTCGCTATAAAATCGATCGCGCATCTATCCATGAGCAAGTAGAGAAGATTTTTTCGAATTATCCCATTACTCCACAATCTGTATTGAATATTGTTTTTGTGGGAAAAAAAAAGATGAATCAGTATTCAAGGAAATACAAAGGGGAAGACGTCGCGCTCCCTGTCTTAAGCTTTTCCTATCTAAATCAAAAGGAAACTGACTCGGTTAAAGCGGGCAGTGAAAAAACCGAGTCAGTTAATGTAGCTGAAGAAGAAAAAGTTATCGGTGAAGTAATCATCTGTTACCCACAGGCTGTTCTCTTGGCTGCGGAACGGGATAAAAAAGTTGATTATATCATCACATCTCTTGTTAAACACGGAATTGAAAATGTCCTAAAGTCATAAAGTCGAAAGTTCTTAAAGTCCGTAAAGCGAAAAAATTTACTTTATAGACTTTATAAACTTTATGGACTAGAAATTGTATGTTTTACCTCAAATATCGCCCTAAAACAGTTCAAGATATCGACAATTCACGTGTACGGGATGTGGTTTTTAATGTGCTTAAATCAGAGTCATTACCTCATGCATTTCTCTTGATTGGACAGAAAGGTACAGGTAAAACTTCGACAGCGCGCATATTCGCAAAATCAGTAAATTGCCTAAAAAATAAATTTTCAAATCTGTCCGATCTGGAAAAAACTGACACGGTTAATCCAGAACGTCATAAAAAAACCGGGTCAGTTGAAAAGGTTAACAAAAGCAGTATGGAACCCTGTAATCTTTGTGAAAACTGTCTCGCGATCGACCACTCATCCTCGGGCGATGTGGTCGAACTTGACGCTGCCTCAAATCGAGGAATAGAGAATATCAGAAATCTTATCAGGGATTCAAATTTTCTTCCAATGTCAAATCGCTACCGTGTTTTTATCATCGACGAAGCACACATGATTACTAATGACGCATTCAATGCCCTCCTAAAAACTTTAGAAGAGCCACCTTCCTCGGTGATTTTTATTCTCGCTACTACAAATCAGGAAAAAATTCCTGAGACTATTTCTTCCCGTTGTTTTATTATAAATTTTGGCAGGGCAAAGCGGATAGATATTTTTTCGATGCTCAAAAAAATATCTTTGCGTGAAAAAATACAAGTAGACGAAAAGCTACTCAATCTTATAGCTCGGTATAGTGATTCTTCCTTTCGCGATGCTGCAAAAATACTTGAAGAACTTGTGACGCAAAACAAATTGACATACGAACAAGGGAGACAATTTTTAGGAGTAATCCGGGATGACCTTTTGGAGGGATTGGTACATCATGACCTTAAAGCTTCATTGGAGTGGGTCGAGGAATTCTCAAAAAGTGGAGGTAATGTAAAGAATCTTATCGAGTTCCTTTTGGAAGAACTGCATACTGCTTTGCTTCTGAAAAACGGAGTGAAGATCGAAGAGGGAAGTGATCTAAATCTAAAAACTGAGCAAATCGTAAAACTGATGAAACTATTAACAGAAGCGTATAACAATCTCAAGATTTCACCTATCGAATCTTTACCACTTGAGATTGCAATAGTTGAATTTTATTCTTATAATTTTAAAAAACAGAGCTTGTAGCATTTTTAAAATTAAAAGAATTATAATTGGATTACCATAAAAGACTGCGAACCTAATTCAGATGGTTCGCAGATTCTTATAATTAATAATTTATAAATATCTTATGATAGGACCACTAGGAGGTTTAGGAGATTTACAAAAACTTCAACAGCAAGCACAACAAATGCAAGCAGCTCTTCAGCAAGAGCAGGTAACGGTCGAGAAAAACGGAGTAAAAGTTGTAGTGAGAGGCGATCAAATAATCGAAATTATTGAAGTCGACGGAGTTATCGAAAACCGGGTTGCTGAAGCAGTAAACGAAGCAATAAAAAAAACTCAGGAATTGGCAGCCAAAAAATTGATCGAAATTTCAACACAACAACAGCGTTAGTAATTAGCTTTTAGCTTATTAGATTTTTGGCTCAATTCCAACAGGCTAATAGTCAAACAGCTAATAATCTCATTTATGATAAAATTATTCTCCGGTTCTTCAAATTCTAGACTTTCTCTGGAAGTGTCTGATCTACTTAGACTCCCTCTTTCAAAAGCGGAGGTGACGAGATTCGGCAACTCAGAAGTGAAAGTAACCATCCATGAAGATGTAAGAAATCAAAACTGCGTAATCATTCACCCAACCTCAAATCCTACTGATACTCACGTCATGGAACTTCTCCTTTTCTGTGATGCATTAAAACGGCAAGAAGCAAAAAAGGTTATCGGATATATTCCTTATTTTGGTTACGCAAAACAGGATCTTCAGCATCGACCAGGTGAGTGTGTTTCGGTCAATGTAGTGATAAGAATGATTGAATCTATTGGCTTCGATAAAATATATACAATTGATCTACACGATGAAGCGACTGCTGGCGTTTTTTCTATTCCTTTCAAAAATCTCTCTGCTCTTCCCATGCTCGCAAAACACATCAGAAAATATTTTATTTCACTTGGTTTAACCAATCTAATAGATTCGACCATCTTGGTTTCACCTGATCAAGGAGCAGTTGAAAAAGTAAGAAATTTCGGAACTTCATTTTATGGAACTCCTGAGTTTTCTGAGGGGGTGATAGAGAAGAAGCGGAACCTGGACACCGCTCACAAAGCGACCCCTCTTGATCTCTACGGCAATGTAAAAGGAAAAATTGCCATCATCGTTGACGATATGGTTGTTTCAGGAAGTACGCTCATTCCTGCGGCCAAAATATGTTTGGAGCGTGGAGCTAAAGAAGTGTATGGCGCTTTCGTGCATCATGATTTCACAGTAGATGCCCCAAAAAAACTAAAAGAGGCAAAACTAAAGAAGATTTTTACGACCAATACTATAGAGTTAAAAGAAAGTCAGAAAATAGACGAACTTGAAGAAATTTCTGTAGCTCAACTTCTCGCTTCAGAACTAAAAAACTACGTCTAATATAAATAAATTCCAATCAACAACCAACAAGATACAAAAAAATTACAAATCTCGAATTTACAATTTTTTGGACATTTGATTTTTGAGATTTATTTGGAGTACTTGTGAATTGTATCTTGGGATCTTAATAGGAGTTTCTTCCTTCTATTGCTTTACGTAGTGTCATGTAGTCTGCATACTCCAGACTTCCACCAATCGGCAAGCCATAGGCAAGACGAGTGATCTTAAATCCTTTTCCGTTTAATTTGTTTAGTCCGCTCAGCTGATTCTTTATAAACATCGCGGTTGCTTCACCCTCCATGTCCGGATTCGTCGCCAAGATAATTTCTATGACCTTCGAAGTTTTTACCCTTGTTAAGAGCTTTTCGATATAGATATCCTCAGGTCCGATATGATTTAAGGGATCTATTCTACCGTGTAATACGTGATAGACACCGCTATAGATATTTCCTGTTTCAAAGGACAAGATGTCCAAGACTTCCTCAACAACAGTAATTACCCCTGAGTCGCGTTTCTTATCAAGACAGATACTACACGTCTCCTCTTCGGTAAGATTCATACACACGTTACAAAACTTCGTTTTAGTTTTTAAAAAAGTTATGTTTTTTGCAAACTCCTTCAAATCACTTTCGGGTAATCTTAAAAAATAAAAGGCCAGTCTGTTGGCAGTCTTTTGACCTATACCCGGCAACCTTTCCAGAAACAGCGCTATTTGTTTAAGATTATTAGGTAAAGAATTCATAAGCGACAGCGTCTACTTTGTTACAAATTTTATATCTGTATAACATCAACAATAACCAACGGCCTTCGTCCTCTTTTTTCGAAGAAAAATTCTTCCAATGTATTTCCGACTTCCTTGCGAATTCCATTTACTTCGATTACTCTTCCGCCTCTTGGTTTTAGAATTTTTTGAATAAGAAGTACGCCCTCCTTGAATAAGACCTCTTCGCCTTTTTCAAAGACGAATCCGCGAGACATGATTTTAGGTTGGACAACAAGCTGACCTTTGTTGTCGACTATTAGGATAGCCACGACGATGCCTTCGTTTGCCAAGTTCTTCCTGTCTCGTAAAACTACGTTACCCACGTCGCCGATGCCGTAGGCGTCAACATAAATATTTTTAGTTTCGATCGGATCACCCTTATATGCTTTTCCTTGAGTGAACCATACCGTATCAGCCTCTTCTAACGAAAAGACCTTGTCTTCGGAATACCCGAGACTTTCTACCAGTTTTTGATATTGATGTTGGTGGCGAATTGTTCCTCCTATCGGAATGAAAAATTTAGGATTAGTGAACCTGATCAAAAACTTGAGGTCTTCCTGACTACCATGTCCTGAAGCGTGTAACTGATCCTGAATATCTGTATAAATAACATCTGCTCCCACCTGCGAAAGTTCCTCAATGAGCGCGTACACTTCTCCTTCGTTTCCAGGTATCGGGTCTGAGGAGAGGATGACTTTATCACCTGGCTTGATCTTAATATATGGATTCTGATTTCGAGACAATTTTGCAAGAGCTGAATTATATTGACCTTGTGATCCAGCTACGATAAGACAGACTTTATTAGGAGGGACTTTCATTGTCTCTTCCTCTTTCAAGACAAGACTAAAAGGAATTGGAAGGTACCCAATTCCTTGGGCAAGTTTTGTATTCTCTCTCATTGATCTTCCCATAAAGGCGATCCTGCGGTTAAATTTAATCGCAGCTTCAACACATTGTCTGATACGGGAAATATTGGAAGAAAATGTGGTCATGATAAATTTCCCTTTGGTTTTTCTCATTTCGTCCTCGAATGTCTGACCCACTATGTTTTCAGAAAGTGTGAGCCCTTCTCGTTCAGATCCCAGACTGTCGGACAAAAGACACAAAACTCCATCTTTTCCTGCCTTGGTAATTTCGTAAAAATCCGGATAGCTGCCGTAGGGAGGAGTGAGATCAAATTTAAAATCGGTTCCATGATAAAAAGCTCCGACAGGAGTCTTGATTAATACATGAAGCGTATCCGGGATCGAGTGAGTCATGCGAATGAACTTCAATTCAAACGATCCAAACGAATACGTCTTCTCATGATCGACCACATTGACGCGAATTCGCTCATTAAATTCTTTGAATTTATTTTCAACAAATACGCTTGTCAACTTACTCGAGAAAATGGGAGGTCTTCCAAGCACTTGATAATGGTAGGGGAGCGCGGAGGTATGGTCTTCATGACCGTGAGAAAGTACCACTGCTCGAATGAGGTGAGCCTTATCAGCAAGATATGACACATCGGGAATCACGAAATCAACTCCGAGCTCTTTTTCCATGGGGAAACCAATTCCACAATCAATGATGAGAATATCTTTTATTTTGTCGTTTTCATAGAGCTCATATACATACATGTTTTTGGTAACTCCAACGACTCCGCCAAGAGGTATAAATCGAAGCTTATATTGATTCATATCATTTATTTCTTAACTTTCTTCATTATACCAGCTGCTATACTTATAGTCATGAAAATCAGCGAACAAACAGTAAAAGATAAACTCACCGAGGTTATGGATCCTGAACTCAACATTTCTATCGTTGATCTAGGACTGGTGTACGGTGTTGAATTAAAAAAAGATAAAAAAATAAAGATCACAATG
>MFZI01000069.1:506-8453 GCA_001789355.1 Candidatus Roizmanbacteria bacterium RIFCSPHIGHO2_01_FULL_39_8 | reverse complement strand
ATGTCTGAACGAGCAAAAGCAATGCTAGGGATTTAGACTTTAGATTTATAGACCGTAGATTTTAGCTCAATTAGCTAAGGTCTAAGGTTTGTATGACTATCAAATCTAATCTCGAGGATTCCTTCGAAAAATTAGTAGAACAGGGTGCTACTCAAAGCAAGAAAGTTGTCAAAAGTGCTGGTCAACAAATCAAACAGACTTTCAGTCCTACCAAAATGTGGGAAGAGCTGCTCGGCGTCTCCAGCCAAACTGACTCGGTTGCTGATGGAGGTAAAAGAACCGAGTCAGTTGTCAAGAATGGCGGCAAACATACCCCCCTAGATCTTGAAAGGCTCGGCAAATCATATCAAACCAGCGAGAAGCAAAAACAAGAACAACTCAAGCAACACTTATTCAGACTTGTAAAGGAGGGTGAGGAAAAACTAATGTATGAGAAGAAAAAGGAAGAACAGGAAAAAAAACAAAGAGAAATTTATGAACTTCAGGAAAAAAAGAAAAAGGAAGAAGAAAAGAAAAAACAACAAGCGGGAGATATTCCTCAAGGCAAGGTGAGAAGAAGTATTTTCTCAGCAAAAAAAGTAGCTCAGCGTTCCCATACAGAAACCAAACCCTCGACTGGAAAGCAGTGATATAATTGACTAAATAATTTACGGGGTATAGTTCAGATGGCTAGAACACACGGTTCGGGACCGTGAGGTCGTCGGTTCAAGTCCGACTACCCCGACACATCAAAAATGACACACAATTTTGCTAAGAAATCCCTTGCCCTTCACAAAAAATTAAAAGGTAAAATTAAAACGTGTACCAAAGTTGACGTGAAAGATAGTGAAAGCCTATCCCTCGTTTATACACCCGGCGTCGGAGCAGTGAGTTCGTACATCGCAAAACACAAAAGTGAAGTGGGGGAGTATACATTCAAAAATAATTCTGTTGCCGTCATATCAGATGGGTCAGCTGTCTTAGGCCTTGGCAATCTTGGTCCGGAGGGAGCATATCCTGTGATGGAGGGTAAGTGCCTCCTCTTCAAAAATTTCGCCGGCATTGATGCGATACCGATTTTGTTGTCCACCCAAAATCCACAAGAGATCATCAGTGCGATCCTCGCTATCGCTCCCACGTTTGGCGGAATTAATCTCGAAGATATTGCTGCACCAAAATGTTTTGGAATAGAAAAAACACTGAGGGAAAGACTTTCTATTCCCGTCATCCATGACGACCAGTGGGGTGCCGCAGTCGTCACATTAGCAGCTCTTTTGAATGCTTTAAAAATTGTCGGAAAAAAAATAGAAACGGCAAAGATTACCATATCGGGAGTAGGAGCAGCAGGATCAGCGATAATCAAAATTCTTCACGCAAGTGGAGCACGAAATATTCTCGCTTGTGATAGTAAAGGAATCATCTCAACCTCGAGAAAATTAGACCACGGATATAAAAAAGAGATCGCGCGCATAACCAATTCAAAAAACCAGGTTGGCCTCCTAAGCGATGCGATAAAAAACAGTGACGTTTTTATCGGTGTTTCATCACCCAATATTGTGAACAGCGAGATGGTTTTCTCTATGAGTGAGGATAGTATCGTTTTTGCTCTCGCAAATCCCGTACCAGAAATCGCTCCAGAAGAAGCAAGGCGTGGAGATGCCTTTATCATTGCAACAGGCAGATCTGACTATCCAAATCAGGTGAATAACTCGCTTGCTTTTCCTGGAGTCTTTCGGGGTGCTTTAGATCGAAACATAAAACAAATTACAATCAAAATGCTTATCAAGGCGGCCAGCAATTTGAGCACCCTCGTCAAGAACCCGAATCCAAAAAAAATAATTCCTTCTATTTTCGATGCGGGAGTAGTCAAAGCGGTTGCCTCTGCAATTTCTTAATTTTTACCTTCTCTAATAAATATTGCAAAGCAAACAGATTGAGATACAATTAGGATATGAAGGTTTATAATACGCTTACTCGCAAACTTGAAGAATTCAAACCTCAAAAAAAAGAGAGAGTGACTTTTTATCAGTGTGGACCGACCGTCTACTGGATACAGCATATTGGAAATCTACGAGCCATGGTTTGGGCCGATCTTATAAGACGAAGCCTTAATTATCTTGGATATAAGACATCGTTTGCCCGCAACTATACCGATGTTGGACATCTGGTGAGTGATGCGGATACGGGTGAAGACAAGATGGAAAGGGGAGCGAAGCGCGAAGGACTTACTCCTGATCAGATCGCAAACAAATACATTAAGATATTTGAGAACGATACTGAAAAACTCAACATTCTGCGACCGGATTTCAAGCCTCGTGCTACCCGCTTTGTTCCGCAAATGATTGAGATGATAAAGACTCTCTTGGAAAAAAAACATGCCTACATAACAGACACTGCCGTTTATTTTGATGTGAATACATTTCCGGATTATAACCGGTTGAATAAACAAAAAATTGATCTTAATATCAAAGGCGCGGGAAAAGGTACCGTAGAAGATCCACAAAAAAAGCATTTTGCCGACTTTGCATTATGGTTTTTTAAGAAAGGGTCTCATGCGAATGCCCTACAGACTTGGGCTTCACCTTTGGGTGAGGGATTTCCTGGTTGGCATATTGAATGTAGTGTCATGGCAAGGGAGTTATTGGGAAAAACGATCGACATCCATATGGGTGGAGTAGAACATATCTCTATTCACCACACCAACGAAATTGCCCAGTCCGAATCGGCAAACGGAGTCACATTTGTTCATTACTGGTTGCACAACGAACATCTCGTGGTTGATGAAAAGAAGATGGCAAAATCCGAGGGTTCAAGCTATACCTTAAACGACGTCATTGAAAAAGGCTTCAGTCCGCTTGATTTGCGTTATTTTTTCTTAAGTGCACATTATAGATCAAAACAAAATTTTACCTGGGAAGCGCTTTCTGCAGCAAAAGAAGGATACAACAGGCTCAAGAACACTATAATTTCTCTTCGAAAACAAACAGATCGGACCATACTCTCTAATGAAAAATTGGTCCAGGTCGATAAGTTTCGGAGTTATTTTAGCGAATCGCTTTCTGAAGACTTTCAAATACCTGAAGCACTCGGACTAATGTGGAGCACGCTTAAATCGAATATTCCTTCTCAAGACAAACTCGATCTTCTTCTACAATTTGATCAAGTATTTGGTCTTGAATTAAGTGAAGTTAGTGAACCAGAAATTCCAAGCGATATTATTGATCTAAAAGAGCAAAGAGATCAATTTCGCAAAGCTGGAAATTACTCAGCATCAGATATAATAAAAGATGAAATCGTGAAAAGAGGATTTCGCGTTCAAGACACGAATCAGGGAACTGTAGTGTTACCCCGAAACTCAAAAATTAAGCCTTAGGAAAAATATTTTTGGATTTATGACCTATATACCTCCCTTTTATAAAAAAATTTTTCATTCTACTCGTCGGGCTTTCGCCAAATATTGGTTATCTCTCATGCCTGCCCTTCAAATTGGTATCACCGGAAGCCAAGGGAAAACAAATACTTCTTGGGTGGTCACAAGAATTCTCTCTTTGATTGGGTCAACGATGAAGACCGACACGAATCTCGACACGATTTATAATGTTCCGATGACCGCTCTCAGAGTAGGACCATGGACGAAATTTGTAGTCTTTGAGCTGGGAGTTGATCACCCGAACGAAATGGATCTTCATCTGCAAATAGTAAAACCAAAAATTGGTATTGTTACCGGTATATCACCGGTTCACACCGACCAAGAACATCTCGGCTCACTGGAAAATCTAATCACGGAAAAAAGAAAACTAATTGAAGCTCTCCCCGAATACGGGTTTGCGATTTTAAATTATGACGATACAAATGTCAGAGAGATGGGGAATTCTACGAAAGCGAAGATATTATGGTATGGAACCGATGCAACCAATTGTGACGTATGGGTTGACCCTGAATCGATCCGGCTCTCGCTCTCAGGCACCGAATTCAAACTATTTTTCACCGACTTAAAAAAATTTTTCACTGTTACAACAGGACTCATTGGAAAACATCACATCTACACCATCATGTCGGCTCTTCTTACTTTTAAAGCGGCACAAACATTTAGCGATATGAATGTATCAATTGATCGGTTAATCGATACATTCAACGTTTTGAAACCGCTTGTTGGCCGCATGAGTATTGAAACCGGTCCGCTTGGGACTATGATTCTCAATGACTCTCTCCGGGCCAATCCATCTTCAACCGCTGCAGGTCTTATCACTCTCTCCCAGATCGAATACACCAAAGGGAAAAAGATAGTGATTTTGGCCGAGATGGGCGAGTTACAAAATCCGCAAGAGGAACACATAAAAATCGGGAAACTTATCGGTGATTTGGATATCGATATTGTCATCGGAATCGGCCCCATGCAAAAATACGTGATTGAAGAAGCTGTGCGCTCTGGCCTTTCTAAAAATGACGTTTATTTTGCAAAAGACGTGTACGATGCAGCCATTTTTTTGAAAAAAGTGCTGCAAAAAGGTGACCTCATTTATTTAAAGGGTTCTCTCTATCGGCACGTCGAACGCGTCCTTATGATCCTTGAAGGAAAAAAACCTCCTGCTGATCTGATACTCGAAGTATCAAAAGTCGAATAATCATTTGCAATTTTAAAATGCCTTGTTATAATTAATCTTTAATGGTAAAACGCAATAACATTATTGTCCTCCTTATTAAACCGGCCTAACGGGCGGAGGATGTTAGTGTTAAGTAACCGCCCACAGGGGCGGTTTTTTTGTAGGCAAGTTACTCATTTGAGTTCAAATGAACAGATATGAAAACCAATGCGTTTCCGTATGCTTTCTTTTCAGGAAAAGTTGTTCCTATAGAAAAAGCATCCGTCTCGATTATGACCAATGCACTCCAGTATGGAACTGGTATATTTGGTGGAATCCGCGGATACTACAATAAGAATGGCTCATTCTTGTCTATCTTTAGGCTTTCGGATCACTACCGACGATTTCTCAATTCAATAAACATAATTGGGGTGAGTATAGATTTTTCTCATCGGGAGCTCGTTGATCTTACGATCAATCTCGCTAAGAAAAATAAACCGCTAACAGACGCCTATTTTCGGCCTTTTGCATACGCTTCGAGCCTGAATTTATCACCAAATCTTAATTCAGATTCTAAATTTGCATTTGGTCTTTATATGATTCCTCTAGGCGAATATCTTCCCGTAGACAAGGGGCTATCGGTAATGGTTTCCTCGTGGCGAAGAATTTCAGACAATGCGATCCCTGCAAGAGCAAAAGTGACCGGTGCATATATTAATTCTGCTCTCGCCAGAAAAGAGGCCAACGACAGAGGATTTGATGAGGCAATATTTCTGACCGATGACGGGCATGTATCAGAAGGATCTGCTGAGAATTTATTTATTATCCGTGATGGCATATTAACCACACCACCAAAAACAGACGACATTTTAGAAGGAATAACTCGAAGAACAGTCCTTCAGCTTGCAAAAGATAATCATATCCCAGTTGAAGAAAGAAAGATTGACAGAACTGAATTATATATTGCAGACGAAGCATTCTTTTCGGGAACAGGAGTACAGGTCTCATGGATTTCCAAAATCGACGGAAGGAAAATAGGACATGGAAAAAAAGGGAAAGTAAGTTCACTTCTGCAGGATTTATTTTTTAAAATCGTACGCGGAGATGAACCAAAATATTCAAAGTGGTGTACTAAATTGAAAATGTAACGTATGAAAATGTCGGGATCAAA
This sequence comes from Candidatus Roizmanbacteria bacterium RIFCSPHIGHO2_01_FULL_39_8, assembly GCA_001789355.1. Taxonomy (GTDB): domain Bacteria; phylum Patescibacteriota; class Microgenomatia; order UBA1406; family GWC2-37-13; genus O2-01-FULL-39-8. The sequence continues at coordinate 2,720 of MFZI01000069.1, read as the reverse complement.
AGCTATTTTAGAGAGTTTTCTTAAAGAAAACGTAAAAGTGATTTTCGGTTATCCGGGAGGTGCGATCATGCCCTTTTACGATGCTCTCTATCACTATGAAAAAAAAATCCGACACATCCTCGTCCGACACGAACAGGGAGCGTCTCATGCAGCCGAGGGATATGCAAGAATCACCGGCGAGCCTGGCGTTTGTGTCGTCACCTCTGGACCCGGGGCAACTAACTTAGTCACTGGGATAGCCGATGCGATGATGGATTCAGTCCCTCTTGTTTGTGTAACAGGTCAAGTTGCCAAAGCATATCTTGGCACCGATGCATTTCAGGAGACAGATGTTATGGGAGTGACCGCTCCCATCACCAAATGGAACTACCAGGTCACCGACGCATTCGAGATCGCAGACGTCTTAGCTAAGGCTTTTTATATCGCACGAAGCGGAAGGCCTGGACCAGTGGTCGTCGATATCACGAAAAATGCCCAGTTTGAATCGTGTGATTTCAGATATCCGAAAAAAATCAATCTCCCCGGCTATGTAGTTCCACAAAAGGGAGACGAAATAGTATGTAAAGAAGCTGCACAGCTTATAAACTCTGCCAGAAAACCTTATGTCCTCATCGGACATGGAGTCCTTATTTCGAAAGCCCAAGCCGAACTTAAACAATTTTTAGAAAAAGGCGGAGTACCGGCCGCATCAACTTTACATGGTTTATCAGCCTTGCCGACATCACATCCCAATTACGTTGGGATGCTTGGTATGCATGGCAACTATGCCCCGAATGTTCTCACCAACGAAGCTGATGTCATCATTGCAGTCGGGATGAGATTCGACGACCGTGTAACAGGAAGACTCAAAGACTATGCGACAAAAGCGAAAGTGATCCATATCGATATCGATCCGGCTGAAATGAATAAGAATGTACCTGTAGCTATTGAGCTCGTAGGGGATGCGAAACTGGTCTTGAGAGAAATCACCAAACATCTCAAAAGAAAAAATCGGAGAAGCTGGTTTGGCGAATTCAAATCATATGCCAAAAAAGAGTATGAAAAAGTAACGAAAAAAGAATTTGCTCCCACCACTCCAAAGGTAAAAATGGCGGAAGCTATCGATATGCTTTCGAAAAAGACCAAGGGAAAGGCGGTAATAGTGGCTGATGTTGGCCAACATCAGATGATCGCAGCAAGATTCTATCGATTTGCCGATACCAACAGCTATATTACCTCCGGAGGAGCCGGGACGATGGGATTTGGCGTACCGGCAGCAATGGGAGCCAAAGTGGCTGCTCCAAAAAGGCAGGTTATCGCGGTAGTCGGCGACGGGAGTTTTCAGATGACACTGCAGGAATTAGGGACAATTGCTCAGGAAAAATTACCGGTTAAGATAGTCATTCTTAATAATAACTATTTAGGAATGGTTCGCCAGTGGCAGCAAATGTTTTTTGAAAAAAGGTATTCGTTCACCTATCTCAAAAACCCAGATTTTATAGCGATAGCAAAAGGATTCGGAATCAAAGCAGAGAAAGTTGAGAAAAGAGAGCAGGTGTCAAAAGCGCTTGATAGAATGCTCAAATCAGATAATCCATATTTATTAGATATTGCGGTGGAGACCGAACACAACGTGTTTCCCATGGTCCCTACCGGAGCATCTGTTACCGAAATACGACTTGAATAAGACTTTTACAAATAAAATTAAAAAAATGGGCGTCGGGACAGAATCTGTTTTTAAAAATAAATTTATGAAAAAAATACACACCATTACCGTCATTTCCGAAAATAAGCCGGGAGTTCTGTACCGGATCGCAGATCTCTTTTTACGAAGAAAAATCAACGTCGAAGAACTCCATGTCGGAAAAACGAAAAACCCTAATATTTCCCTGTTCACGATCAAAATCGAAGACCATGAAGATGTCATCGGCAAAGTCGTCAAACAGATCAATAAAATCATCGAAGTTTATGAAGTAAAATATGAATAATCGCATTTTTGTCTTTGATACAACCTTGCGCGATGGGGAACAGGTACCCGGCTGTCAATTGAACACGGTGGAAAAAATTGAAATCGCCAAAGAACTGGAGAGTTTGGGTGTTGATATTATCGAGGCGGGTTTTCCCATCTCGAGTCCTGGAGATTTTCAGTCGATTATCGAGATTTCTAAAGCGGTCAAGGATCCGATCATCTGCTCTCTCACGCGGGCCAAAAAAGAAGATATCGATGCCGCAGCA
>MFZI01000069.1:0-497 GCA_001789355.1 Candidatus Roizmanbacteria bacterium RIFCSPHIGHO2_01_FULL_39_8 | reverse complement strand
TCCATACCGGTATCGGAAGCTCTGATACTCATATTAAATACAAATTCAACTCAACCCGTGATGAAATATTGGAAAGAGCCGTCGAAGCGGTTAAATATGCGAAAAAATTCGTCGACGATGTCGAGTTTTACGCCGAAGATGCCGGTCGAGCAAATCTTGAGTTTTTGGCTCGGATGATCGAAGCGGTAATAGTGGCAGGCGCAACAACTGTCAATATTCCAGATACAACCGGCTATTGTCTCCCGGATGAATATGGAAAAAAAATAAAATACTTGGTAGATCACGTAAAAAATATCGATCGTGCCATCATATCTGTCCACTGTCACAACGATTTGGGGATGGCAACTGCCAATTCGTTAGCAGGAATACGGAATGGCGCAAGACAGGTCGAGGTGACGATGAATGGAATCGGTGAACGTGCAGGTAACACTTCGCTCGAGGAAGTCGCTATGATCCTAAAGACACACAAGGACTTACCTTTTAAAACCGGGATAAAA
>MFZI01000068.1:2274-5284 GCA_001789355.1 Candidatus Roizmanbacteria bacterium RIFCSPHIGHO2_01_FULL_39_8 | reverse complement strand
CGGGACAGTCCCCAATAATCAATGTTTCAGTCGGGAACTCTGAAAAGCATAACTTGCGCTTCGACGTTCGACCTCAAGGATTATTTTTTTTGAAACCTACCATTGCTGTCTACGTTGACGATAAACTCTTCAAAGACTACTAAAAGTCACGGAAACTGGAATCGAGTAATATTTTAAGGTTAAATATAGCTTTTGAAGATATAAATTCAATGAGTTCCATTCTTGGTACAATAAGTTCACAATGAAAAATTTTGACAGAATTATTATTCTTCATGGCTGTCCTCCTTCTGAAAAGATGGTTACTCCTAAAGATAAACGATGGATGAATTGGCTCGAACAAAAATTGAAAGAAAAAGGATTTGATGCAATCGCTCCTGACCTCCCCATTTCCTGGAATCCAAAATACACTGACTGGAAAAAGGAATTTGAGATGTATTCATTTAGTAAAAATTCCATGTTCGTAGGTCATAGCTGCGGAGGCGCATTCATGGTGCGTTACCTTCATGAAACTGGTAAAAAAATAAAAAAACTCATTCTTGTTGCACCAGCTAAAGTTCCGGTGGGAGATTCTGATACCCGAAGAGATTTGTATGATTTTGAATTGCCAATTGACGGATCAAAAATTGCAGATGAAATTGTGCTTTTTATTTCGAACGATTTTACCCACCACCTTAAATCGCAGAAATTATATACAGAATCTCTCAACCCAAGAGTGATTAAGCTAGAAAATAAATTCCATTTTCTTTTTTTTCAAATGAAAACAAACGAATTTCCTGAATTATTGGAAGAAGTGTTGAAATAGCTGTTTTATACAACGATCTGAAAGTGATTGAAGGTTTGATGGTGATAGTCCGTCAAGCGGACTCACCATTTCAAAGCATCCCAACAAAAGCTTTTCGATCCATTCCTATGGGAGAACAAAAAAACTAAGATATCTTCTCTTTGTAATATCTTTAAACCTATAGTATAATTCAGAGATGTCGGAAACAAAAACCGGTATTTCAGTAAGACAAGCTCCGTTGTGGCTGGCAGCATTTGCTGTTTTATCTCTCTTTGCGTGTGCACCTGCAAAGCCTACTCCCACGCCTAATCCCTTCGCTTATATGTCTGTGCCTATTATCTGCGAGAGTATTGACTGGTCACAGATGAGTCCTCCTATCCAGGGACTGAAAAATAAATTTTTTAATGGTGCTGGCATAAATCGTCCTCAAGCCGAGTGGACGTGTGAAAAACAGGAAGAAACCGTTGAGTACTTAGAGCAAGCTCAAGAACTGTATGTAGAGAAGCTCGGACTAGACGAAAAACTGGCAGAACAGGCTATAGATCGACTACAGCGTATAGAATCTACCGATAGTGGGGGAAGCAAGGTCATAGCGAACAATTCTACACAAACACTGCGGCTTAGTCTAAAATCAACAAAGTCCGCGGTGCATGAATATGGGCATATGGTAATTGGTACCATATATTCGTATGACAGCGTTGACGGAAGCAGAACATACTATCATTCTTTTAACGAAGGGCTTTCTGAGTTTGGCGCGCTTCTTTACGATCCCAAGAAGGCGAGCGGATCGTATGAATGCAAAGATGGTAAAGTTCTTGATTATAGGAATTCTGCTGAGGCAGCTGGTACAATCTTTTCAAGACATCCTACGCTTTTCGCGGAAGCGGCCCTGCTCAATATCGAAAAACCTGATGGCTATACTGATCAGGACCTTGCCAAAAAAATAGCCTCAGGAGAAGGAAGTGATCCAAAGGCAGTTTTACAGGAGTTTACAAGGACACTACCTCAAGAGTGTCAATAGTTAGGATTTTGCTACACGATTTCTTCTTTTCTCTGTCTTACAAAGGAGATCCACTCCTCGACGACCTCGAAAACAAGTTTGAAGGGTGCCTCGATTAAGAAATCAAAAATGAAGATAAAAAAGTTGAGGCGGGAAATCTCAGTGCTAAAGAACTTTCCCAAAGAAAGAACCGGCATAAAGAAAAAATCGATGACAGGTGTCAAAACACCTTCCTTCTCCTGCAACCTAAATTCGTTTACGATCTGTTTTATACGGTAGGAAAAGAAGGTAACGACGCTTACGAAGAAAATAAAGATCGCAACGCTGATGAGATTGAAGCTGAGAAGTCGCAAGCCCTCATAGATTAAAAGAAAGGTGATCAAAAAAGTCAGCGAATAAAAAACAGTGAATCCAAAAATGAGTATAGGTTTTTTTATTCGCAATTTTCTTGGCACATAGGCTATCTGGGTCTCAAAGGATTTATCTGCGTCTACTATCTCAATAATACGCGTATAAATATTTTTTGTATTCTCTTCTCCGGGAAGACGGAACAATAAAACAATAACAGCCATGAGGATCGGAGGAAAGATGCTATTAATAATTATGGCAATCGTATTTACTTCTCCGTAAAGATAGAGAGAGGCTGGATACTCTAAAATGATAGCCAAGAGCATCTTGGTGATAAAAATATAAATAAATGCTTTGATGGCAAGATTCCTGAGTCTAGACCCTAACTGCTGATATTTTTGTCTACAGGTATAATCGACCTCCGACCAGAGCTTGGCCTTATCTTTAAGAATCGCATCTACTTGGGATAATTTTCTTCTCAAAATATCAAATAGTATGGTGAAAGGAGGCATTTGTTTTTTGACATATTTTGAAAGGTTGTCAACATATGGGTTCGTAATGATGTTGTCTATCTTGTGAAATATTTCGGGAAGGCTCGTCGACATAGCCTGAAGCTCCTCAAGTCTGTAGTCAAGAAGTCGCTTATAAAAAGTAATAAATAGATGATAATGCTGATATGCAGTGTCGCTTTTCCGGTAGGCTTTTTCGATTGCAGCCAAAAAATATGCATCTTTTTGCTCCTCGGCGAGCCCCTCCAGTTTAATTTTTTTTCGCAATACTTGGTAGATATAAAAAGAATTACTTACGCTTTTGGTTGTTCCTTCAGGCTTGAGTGTCTCTTCAATCTCACTTGTTACCAGGTCCATGAGAAATTGAGCCAA
>MFZI01000068.1:0-2244 GCA_001789355.1 Candidatus Roizmanbacteria bacterium RIFCSPHIGHO2_01_FULL_39_8 | reverse complement strand
AACAAGAAGCTGACGAAGCAGTACATACCGGTCGATGAGCGCCTGGATTTTCTTAATATCATCGTTCCCCAGACTTCCGTTGTCAAAATAGCGTGCCCACAATAATTCTCTGAGCAAGTTTTCGGATTCATCTTTTCCCTGCGGGTTGAGGGATAGTCTTCGCTTGAGTATGCGTTCGATTGCAGCGCGCAATACCAGATGTTCCTCGCGAAATTCCATCACATTTCTTACTCGCTCATATGCAAGTGCTACAAAAGACACTGTTTGCGAAACGGTAAGTTTTGAGAAATCGTCGGGTCGAGTCTTGGGTTTAATAGACTTTATGGTAAGAAGAAGTGCTTCGGTAAATTTAGATAGCTTGATTTCATTTAGTGAAGTTTTCGAAGTCGTTTGCATTTTGTTCTCCATGACGAGACTCATTATAACATTTTTAACTCATCTACGCTGATGTGCGTAAAGTCCTTGATGACCATATCAACATGTCGTATGTAATTTCTTTGGTAAGCTCGTTAAACGTTTTTTTCCATTTTCCAAAATGAAGTTTGCTCGTATTAACGATCACTCCGTCTTTATCGAAGATTACGGCTTCAACCATAATTTAACTTAGAATTATCGACCCGAGCTTTTTAGCTAATATTGGATTTGCAGCTAAAAAAAATTTCCTATTTTGTTCCTCTAAAAATTCTGTATAATATCCTGCTTCCTGTAGAAGAATAATTCTGGGAGCGTTATCTACAATGTATTTCTCTTCCTTTTGCGGATCCAAATAGATTGTGGCATCAAAAGCTCCGGTCAACACATATACGCTTCCAAAACCTCCAGTCATCCTTACTCTATAAACAGTTTTTGCTAACCTATTTAATATTTCCAACTTCCAATTAATAATAGCGTCATTACCACCAAAATCCACATCAACAATAGCAGAATTTATATTCAAACGGGGAGAGAGAGTAATTAAGTCACCATTCAATTTAGCTCTATTTTCACTTGAAGCTACAAATAACTGTGAGCTTACCGGATTATAAATTATTCCTAAAATTGGTCTTCCCTTAAAAATCAAGGCAACTTGAACTGAAAAAAGAGGATAGAGATTGACAAAATTTTTTGTGCCATCGATTGGGTCAATTGACCAGTTAAGATGAGGCTTCACGTCAGATTTTCCTTCTTCGACTATAAATCCAGCTCCCGGCAATAATTTGTGGAGACTGTCTCTAAGACTTAATTCTATCTCTATATCAATATTTGTGACTACGTCTCTTTCATTCTTTAGGGTTTTCGTATGGATATCGTTCCAGTTATCTAAAGCATATTTTCCTGCTTTCTTAACGATCGGAATAGCAGCCGATTCGAGGCTTTGAAGATCTTTCCGAGAAAAATTATTCATATATTAATCGAGAGCTGTGGTATTTACTCCCGATTTAAAATCTACTTCCTTAAACTGATGGAGAATCTTATTGATCTGCTCTTTTAGCTTATCATACGCGGTTTTTGATTTTCCCTCGAATTTAACAGTGAGATAAGGTCCATTCTGAGAAGCGCGGACAATAAGCATCTCCTCCTTTGTGTCCATGCGAACTCCATCTATCTCAACGTATTTTGCCCGTGGATACAGCTTTTTTATTTCTCCTCCTATTTTTTTACTTACCACGTCAAATTTAATATTGTCTGGACAGCCAACTTTTATTTCCGGACTGGAAACATACTGGGGGAGCTCTGCTACAGCCTGACGTAATGATTTGCCGATACGCGTTAAATAAGCAAGAAGCCTTAAGGAAGCTATTGCGCCGTCATCATGTCCGTAGAAATTGTCCAAGAAGAAAAAGTGACCACTCAATTCTCCTCCAAATGCAGCGGCTTCTTCTCGCGCTTTGGCCTTTATGAACGAATGGCCGACCTTCCACATAATTCCTTGTCCTCCGGACTTTTGAATTACTTCGCTTACTTGCTTCGAACACAGGGCATTGTATATAATTTTAGCTCCTGGGAGAAAATCGAGTATGTCTTTCGAAAATAAAGAAACTAAAACATCGTTCCAAATCAACCCCCCCTTATCATCAACTACCCCGATTCTATCTCCGTCTGTATCATAGGAAAAACCTAAATCAGCTTTTTCTCTTATTACTCTCCGTGCCAGTCTTTCCTGCACCTCTTTTTCTGTCGGATCTGCGACACCAACGGGAAAATTCGGATCGGGTTTGGTATTCTGCTCGACAACTACGCAGCCGGCTTTTCGCAAAATTGCGG
>MFZI01000067.1 GCA_001789355.1 Candidatus Roizmanbacteria bacterium RIFCSPHIGHO2_01_FULL_39_8 | reverse complement strand
AGTCGATTGATTGAGAATGCTGTTCGACAGCTATTACTTGTAACTTATAACTTTTAACCTGTAACTTTGCATTTGTATCGGAAAAGTTGCGAGTTACAAGTTGCGAGTTACAATCGTCGATTGCTTCACTGACAGATTTGCGATACTCCCAGTCGACGACTTTGTACGTTCCGATCGATGCCTTCTTGATTCGAGTATTCGGAGGAATCTCAGTCGTACCACAGAGATATATCTTTTCTATTGCGAGAGCATCCGCAAGACGGAACAGTCCACCTATATTATAGGTATCGTAGATGTTCTCGAGGATAAAATAGAGGGGATTGCGCCTAATTTCGCGAGTCTCTCCTTTTGCTTTTTTCTCCTCTAATTCTCGCAGTTCCTGGGCATTAAGTCTGATCATAATACATGTAGCATATAACATGTAACATGAGAATTCAAAAAATCTGTCGAATCGAAGGAATTGTTGGAGGATAATAAGATCAAGAAGTTGCAGTAAAACGTAAGTGATTCTCTACCTTTACGATTCTTTTTTCGTGATCCTCAATTCTTCTTCCATGAGAATCATACAGCCTTAGAAACGACTCGATATTTTTATCAATTTTATTGAGTCGTTGATCGACTTTATGCAAATGTTTCTCTATTTTCGTCAACTTTTTCTCAATAGGTTGAACAGAAGTTCTAAATGTATTTTGAATTGCTTTAAGATCATCTTTGGTAAGCATATTCATATAGTTTATGAAAACATAAAAAGAAAATCAATTGATTTCAATTTCAAGATACAAGTGACTCATAAGAATTACTAAACCATACATTGATGGCCTACTATTGACATCACTTAGGACCTGTAGTATAATTCACCACATGAAAAGATTTGTGACATCTATCACTCTCTTATCTCTAATCGCTTATTTTTTATCCGGCTCCGTCTATGCCCAATACGGCCAGTATGGTGGCCCAACTCCTAATCTGAATATCGTCATAGATAAGATGGTCGGGAAACCAAATACAAACGTCGACTATGTTGACAACCTCTCTCCTTCTGATCCTCGCTTCGCTGCTGGACAAGACGTCTTTTTTAAGCTGAGAGTTAAAAACACATCAAATATAATCCTGAAAAATGTTATCGTAACTGACTTCCTCCCCTCATATATTGACCCAGTGGAGGGACCAGGAACATACAATGCATCTAACAGGACAATCAGCTTTAATGCCGGAGACTTCAGGCCAGACGAAGAGAAGGTATATGTGCTCAAAATGCGCGTGCAGGCACAAGGATCACTACCATCTGACAAGGGACTCTTTTGTGTCGTAAACAAGTCAAGAGCAGAAACCAACCAGTTTGATTCCAGTAACCTAATAAATCCAACAGTGACCCCAAATCCAAATAATATAGCTGCCGAAGATACCGCACAGCTATGTATCGAAAAACAGGTCACCCAGATCACTCCTGGAGTGTCCCAAGTACCCTCAGCCGGACCGGAGCTTGGATTAGCTCTCTTGGGAGGCCAGATGTTGGCTCTTGGCGCCGGAATCCTCCTTAAAAAAAGAAGCAAGTAACTCTTCAATTTAGAATTCATAATTTAGAGTTCAGAATTGAATTAAGATTGTAGAATCTTAAAATTCTAAATTCTAGACTCCATTCTGAATTCTAGATTCATAATTCTAAGTTCTTTATATAGTCTTTCTATTTAGGCTTCTGTTCACAGATTGTGGATTAAGGTAGATAGCCTTTTGAGGTGCGGGCTATAGCTTGACTACTCTCTAAAATATGGTATACTATGGGTTATGTTTCAGGGGACGAAACAGTTCAGCCACGCTCAGCGTGGCATCACTACCGCTCGTATTTGGGGAATTCTTTCTTATTTGAAAGAAGGGGCATCCTTTCTATTATTCAAAACTCCACACCCCTTCTCTATTCATATTAGGGCAGCGACCCAATCTTACTTCTTTATTACTTCACTTATATATTCTTTTGCCAATACTATGTTCTTTTACCTTAGAGAGTTGAACGAAATGTAAATTTCGTCCATATCCTTGGGGTAAAAACCCAGGCCTTCCCGATGAGAATCGGGAACGTTTCGTCCCAGCGGGGACATGCATCTCCGCCATGGGCGGAATGTTTATACTCTTGACTTCCGAATTTATTCGGATTCAAGGGTTTGTCCCCGCTTTTGTTTTTTACAGAAGTGGGAATGTGATGAGAGATGGACATTCATAAGCTTGAATGTTTTTAACATCCAACATCAAACGTTAAACGACAAGCAAGTTTAACGATGAAAGTTTAAAGTTGGATCAACTCTCTTCGCTCTTTAACAAACAGGGTTCAGATGCGTTTCCAAATTGAAAATTTGGTTACGCAGATTGTCTTCCAAAAACGTTTTCCGATTTAATCGGGATAAGTTGCGGAGGACTAATATTTGAGACAAATTTCCTGCAAATTAACCAACTAGATGCCGACCGATGAAAGATGGTATAGGTAGTAGTGAAGTAGAAAGACTTGTAATAAAGTATTATTGACAAGAAATTGAAAGAAGACTAGAATGTTTTTTATGATTACTGATTCAGATGCAAGAAAATTAGTTAAAGAATTTAAAAAAGTCTTTGCAACGAAAGAGGATATTAAGAGGCTTGAAAAGAAACAAGACTCATATCAACAAGAAAACGTCGATAATTTCAAGACAATTCTTGAGATGTTACAAGAACATATGGAAAAAATAGATGGAAGTTTGGATGAACTTAAATCAAACAGAATTGTTCTTGGCAATCATGAGCAAAGACTTCAAAAAGTAGAAACAAAAGTCTTTTCTACAACCTAATCCTCTACCTTATTAGCGGTCAGATAGATCATTCCAATTAATCAATTAATTGGAACGGAAAAAACACAACTTATGTACGATCGTACAAGAGTTGTAAAGATGAGTAAGAATCATCGGAAACTTAATTAATCAATTAATTGAGTTTTTATATGATGAAAGGGGGAATGCGGGACCAAATACGGACGCCTTTGATTTCTCAAGATTAAATTCTAGGGAATTCGGAGGAATTGAACTCGATGTAGCTTTTTGCTGAAAGAGAAAGTCATGTCATTCTGAATTCATTTCAGAATCTGATTCAGATGTTGAACCAAGTTCAACATGACACTGTGATTTTCTTTAGTAGAGCAAAAGGTGCAGTGACTGTGGAGATGAGAATGTTAAACATCAAACATCCAACATTAAACAAAAAAGTTTAATGTCTAAAGTTGAACGTTTAACTTTTTTCGTCTTCAGATTCACTGTACCCCTACATCGTGGAAAAATTTTCTCTAGAAAGGAGAAAAACACGACCGCTCTTGGTCGTCTAAGTTTGACGAAAGTCAAACAAAGAGGTAATTCACATGCGTGAATTACAAAAAAGTCCGTCTGCACATTCTGTTCAGATAACATTTTAGAGGCCAGCAAGGTACTCTAAAAAAGGTTGCTGAATAGCGCTTTGTGCAAAATTCAAAAGGAAAGATAAGTGAAGATTAAAAAAATCATGACAGTAGGCATCGCCCTACTGATTGCCTGGTTCGCTTTCGCGAACACAACCCTCGCAGCCCCACCAAGCTGCAACTGGCCCCCGTTGGACCCACAGTCTTGGCAGAAATGCCTTGACGACGTCGCGAGCGAAGCCGCGCAAAAAGCCGTTGCCGCTTACATCGCTGCAAACGCCCCTGCTGGCACGTTGCCCCCGCCCACCGCACCGGTGACCGGAACGCTCACTTACGACCGCACGAACAACAAAACCCTGGCGCAGAATCAGTCCAGCTACATTGCTGATTACATCAACCAGATGATTTTTGCCAAGGGCGCGAGCGCTTTGGAAACGGACGTCATTGCGGCCATTCAAAAAACCCAGGTGGAAGCCCAGACAGTCGGGGCTGAAGTCCATCAGGGCAAGCGCCTTGAATTACCCAGTGACCGGGCATGGCTCGTGTGGTGCTCCAACCGCAATGAGTGCACAACTCGACCGTCGGATGTCTCCGATGTGTTGGGGTCAACCATCAATACCCAAGGACGCATTTACATTCAAGTCGTGTTCGACGTGAACGTAGTGCCTCGTACTCTCAAGGTATGGGAATCCACGGGTGACTTGTGGGCAGTCGCGCTCTGGTAAGTGCATTTCCCCTAGGGGAGCCCTCGCCGTAAGGTGAGAGCTTCCCGCTCTGGGAAGAATTGGGACCTAGGAGGACCCAGTTCTTCCCTACTCAGGGGAGAAAAGCAGGCACCGCGGAGGTTCCAAATCGTCTCGGTCGCGCATGCACCCAATTTCGTTGAGCCTAGCTCTTCAAAATTTGGCCGCATTAACGCCTCCGCTTCGACACGGATCCTTTTTTTGTCTCATATTTATATGAACCCTGCTTTCCTGTTTCGATAACAAAGATTTCCACAGATAAAAAAAACGGATTTCACAGAAGTTATCGGATGAGGGAAGCAAAATAAGCTTTTAGATTATTAGATTGTTAGATAAAACAAAAAAAAGCCAAGAATTAAACTGACTCGGTTTTTTCCTGATGATTTGGATTAACCGAGCCGGTTTAAAACAATTCAGCAATCGAAATTAACTGACCCGGTTTTCTTATGATTGCTGGGACTAACCGGGTCAGTTAACAAACATATGAAAAAAATGAATAAATTAAGTAAACCAATTGTTTCGGTGATTATACCCGTGTTTAACGGTGCTTCTTATTTGGAACAAGCGGTGTATTCGGTCTTAAACAGCAGCTATAAAAATATCGAGGTTCTTCTCATCGACGATGGGTCAAAAGATCATAGTAAGCATCTGTGTAAAAAACTTGCACGAAAGTATAAAAATGTACGTTTTTATTCTTTTGCTAAGAACCAGGGTTTGGGGAGAGTTTTGAACTTTGCCCTGAAAAAAGCCCAGGGGAAATTCATCTGTCGAATAAACCAAGATGATCTCATGCTGCGCCACCGAATAGGAATTCAGCTCAAATTCCTCAAAGAAAATCCAGAAGTTGTCGCGGTGGGATCATACATTCGATTGTTTGACAATAAAGGGAATGAGCAGATTGTCAAATTTTTGCAGCTAGATGAAACAATCAAAAAAGTCTGGCATGTGGTGAGTCCTTTTGCCGATCCATCCGTCATGTACCGAAAAGCTGTTGCGCTTAAGGTTGGCGGATATAAACAGGAGTTCTGGCCTGCTGATGATACACACCTTTGGATCAGGATGGGAATGGTGGGAAAGCTCGCCAACATTGATAAAGCATTGGTCGAGGTCCGCTATCACAAAAATGCCGCTTCAGTAAGGTATTTCAAAAAACTTACCCTTATTACATACAAGATGCATCAATGGATGAATGTGTATGTACAAAGAGCCACACTCCCTGTTCAAATCTTTTGGATGTTCCAGCTTATTGCAGGATTGACACTCTCTCCTGATATGAATTGGAAGATTTACCGGATCTTAAAACGAATGATCTATTCGTTTAGCGTCTTTGCTGCCTTCTTGCGAAGAATGAAAATTATTCCAGAACCGATTACCAAAAAAGCTATACCCCATCCTATTGTACTGAGCCGCTCAGGCCAGTAAAAAAGATAGAGTTTGTCTTGTCCATCTTCTAACAATCTGCCCTGGATCTCAAAACAACTCGTCAAACCATTGCAGCGGCTTGCATTCATTACCGGCTTACCAAACAAGACATCAAACAAAGAGGTATAAAGACCCCACTGATTATCGTACCCTTCCGAGAGAGATAGAAGATAATTGCCCTCCTTATTGAGCGAAACATCTACTACTTTCAAAGAAGGCAGGATTTCTTTGAAGTTTCTTATTTCAGCCTTATCATATGTACTAAAACTTTGAGCATTTGTCAATTTCATCGCTCTCCAATTAGCCGGAAGCGGAATAATGGTCATATTTTTTAATGTGAAAACTCCCACATTCTCCGAGAATTGTTTGACAAAGTAATTTTTTGGCTTCGTATCGCTATATTCATGGGCAGGATAAATAAATTGAACAGATTGGCCTCCCCGAACATCAGGATAACCCTGTTTGTAGGACAGGCGCGATTGGAAATACTGATGATAGGGATGCTCCATTATGGCAAATGGGTATTGGCCCGATACTAAATAATAATCGATGGCCCACATATACATGTTGCGCGAAGAAAAAGGAAGTTGGACAAAAAATGCGCCTTCGCAATTGTCCACATACTGCATGAATTCTGTACCTATTCTTCTCACGGTCCGGTAGGCAGCACAGGGGGAGGAAGTAAACATCGGCATCACACCAGGGTGACTGTAGTATGCGTCTCTTGAATATATTTTAGGCAAAGTAAATACTAGTTCTTTATTAGGAGATAGATTGAGCGGTAGATCTATTTGCGGACTGATTGACATATTCACTTCCTCAGAGGCTACCGATTCGAATTCGTGAACCGTGAATTGGGAGATAGTAGCAGAAATTGTTTGAAATCCGAATGGCCGCAATGCCATAAAAATATAGGGCTGGAACATAGATCTTGGATCATCAGAAACAGGGATAATCCTATGTTCTTCTTCCGATATATCAAGCGTATGATCCACATGACAATTGTCAATATTGGTCTCCTTCAGGCATATTTGAAGCAGATTAGGTTTAGGATTATTTTGTATATTCTTTTGCGCTATTTTTTTATCGTTATCTTCGGCAAGAGCGTTTAGGTCCGCCTCAAATTCCACATACGAAGTATCTTTTGAGAGAAAATCAAGTTCTTTCCAAATACACTGCGTGCCATTTTGAGTCGTAAGAAGAACCCCTTCCTCCTTTACTTCTTTTCTGCTTGCATAATTGGGAAGAGCGTCTGCGAAGCATCCAGCATTCGGGATGTCTTTCCATTGACCCGGAGTAATAGCTGTTTCTTTTTTTTGTACAAGTAATTCCATCGAGGTTGGACTTTGTTCAACAAAAATATCTCCGATTGATTTCTGTGTCCCTCGGTTTAAAAAAGGAATCGGCACTACCGTATTCCCGATTCTTAATCTCATCTTGGATACATATTTTGTTTGCTGATCGGAATACCAGTTATTTGCAAAGAGTGAAGCATCCTGGAATGAATTGGTATCAGCATCTGATATCGGAAAGTTTACTTCTTCAATAAAAGATAAGAATTCATTCCCCTCTATTGTGGGCGCATATCTGTGGTACAAAAATAGCTTCAATTGATCAGCATCGAGTATGCCCTCTACATGGATAAGCACACCGGAGTTCTGATTTGGAGACACCTGGAGAGTGTAGGAGGAATCTGCTGTAATCTTGCTATCGGGAAGATGAAATTGTAACGTGTTATCACGCAGATCAAGCTTGAGATTTTTTCTTTCAAAAGGCAGATATGAAACACTCTCCTGTGATGGGTTTTGGATGGTATTTCCATTCGCTAAGACAGTCGGTGAAGTTACACTATCAGACAGCGATGAATCTATTTTTTCTGCTTTGTCAAGAAACGACACTTTATCTGTTGGGGTATTTATCCGATAAAGGAGAATGGGCTTGGATGTCAATCCCTTATTTGATACTTCATA
>MFZI01000066.1 GCA_001789355.1 Candidatus Roizmanbacteria bacterium RIFCSPHIGHO2_01_FULL_39_8 | reverse complement strand
TCTGGTAATAAGTGGGTTTCTGCGAAGTAGGGAAGGTGAAGAATTTTCAGGCTTATTATTTGGAGCTGGTATTACACCCTGATTAGTTTGAGAAGGATCCATACTAATTTAAGTTTAGAATAAATTCAGCATAAGTCAAGTTTAGCGGCTGTATAATCAGTCAGCACTCAAAAACTGTATATAATGAATGATAAGATGAAGTCAGAAAATGGGTTTACCTGTATTATTCCGTTTTACAATGAGTCCGAAAATTTACTAGCTCTTCTCACTCAACTTCAAAAAATAAAAAATCTTCAAGAAATTATTTGTGTCGACGACGGCTCAACCAATGGTCTTACCCAAAAGATAAGGCACAATTTTCCCCATGTCATCCTGCTAAGAACTGAATTCAACGAAGGCAAAGTGTCAGCGATAAGGACGGGTTTACTGCGTTCACACTATGACAATATATTTCTTCTTGACGGGGATATCTATCATTTCAAACCCGAGGAATTCATGAGAGGAATCGATTTTTTTTTGGACTTAAAATTACCAATGCTGGTTTTTCGAATCTATACGACTCAAGCCTACTGGGATGGACTGCTGAACAAATATGTAATTTTTTCCGGCACGAGACTTCTCAAGAAGGATTTCTTAGAGAGAATAATCGACAGGTGTGAAGGTTATCAGCTTGAAGCTGCACTTAACGACTATTTTATGAAACAAAAGTCCACGCTATTTTGGATTGATACTTCGGCAATCAACCCGAATAAACTCACTAAGCACGGATTCAGGCAGGGTCTCATGGAAAATATCCGGATGGAACTCTCTATCATTCGGTTTGCAGGTCTGATTCGGCATCTTGGGCAGCTCTCTTATTCAAAATGGAAGAAATTAAAATAACTCAGGAAGTCATATTCCGCAAGGCTTTCACTACGAGCCATACGGAGATGACTGCAAACAGAAGCATTATCCCAAATCCTTCCGCAATCACGGGCGCCGAATAGTTTTCTAAAAATAATGCTCGCGAGGCTTCTACCGCATAGTAAAAAGGGTTAAAACGTGCTGCAGACTTCAGCCAATCCGGTGCAAGCGAGATCGGGAGCATTATTCCCGATAGAAGCATTATAGGAAGATAAAGTGTATTCACGATAGAGGCCAGAGCGTCTTCACTTCTTGTAATTATGGATATAGTGTATGATAAGGAACTCATCGTTATCCCGATGAGGGCAACTAAAATCAAAGAAAGGAATGCCGCCTCAAAACTACTCCGCAATCCCAAAAGAAACGCGATAAAGAGCAAGATGATGACTTGCAAAAACAACACTACAACTTGGGTAATAATAAAACTCAGCAATATTGCCGCTCTACTTATAGGTGTCACAAGAAGTCGTGTAATAAACCCTTCCCTGATTTCCGGAATAAAGGAGAACCCGACAAACAAACTCGATATTCCCATAATGATAAGCATTCCAGGGACGAATATCTGAGTGATTCTTTCGAGCGGAAGAGCCGAAGTATTCCCGACATTCTTCAGAAGCGGCATATAAAGGAGAAGATAAAGGGCCGGTTGGAGCATGCCTAAAAAAAACCATATTTTTTCTCCAAATCTCTTTTTGAGATTTCTCGAAAGCAGGATGTGTGTATCGTAAACTAGTTTCATATTATGATCCCTCCTCCCTAAGCGATCTGCCGGTCTTTTCTAGGAAAACATCGTCAAGCGAAGGTTTGGCAAGCTCGATTGAATGCATCTCTACGGCGTGATTATCCAACAGATGAAGTACATCTACCAGCAACTTTTCTCCATCTTTGACATATAAGTGTAGTTTGTTTTCCTCCGATCGGAGTTTCAGGATATAGGATTGCTTGCCCAGGAGACTTTTGGCCTGCTCTAGATCTTTCATATCTTTAAAACCTATAATAATACTTTCTCTACCTATCTGGCGCTTAAGCTGAGTAGACGAACCCTCGGCGACGATAGTACCCTGATCAATTATAGCCAGATAATCACAGAGATTATCTGCCTCGTCGAGATAATGAGTGGTTAAAAAAATAGTTACGCCAGCCGTTTTGACTCTACGGATTTCCTCCCAAAAGTGTGCCCTACTTTGCGGATCAAGTCCGGTCGTCGGTTCATCCAAAAAAATAAGTTTAGGTCTGTGCACCATCCCGAGAGCCAAATCAAGACGCCTCTTCTGTCCGCCTGAATACGAAGTCGTTTTTCTTTCTGCAAACTCAGAGAGCTCGAATTGTTTAATAAGCTCACTCGCTCTTTTTTTCGCAACATCGCCGCTTGCTCCATGAAGTCTTGCCTGCAGTATAAGATTGTCTTCGGCGTTGGCGCTCATGTCTACCCCTCCCGATTGTGATACGTATCCTATGTACTCGCGTATTTTTTCAGGTTCCTTAAGTAGATCGAATCCAACAACTGTAGCGTCTCCGCCTGTTGGAACAAGAAGCGTTGTCAGCATACTTAAAGAGGTTGTTTTTCCCGCTCCGTTTGGTCCCAAAAATCCGAAAATTTTGCCTTTATTTACCTTCAAATTTATCCCTTTGACTGCTTCAACTTGGGTTTTTCCTTTGTTCGTGACAAACGTTTTTTTCAAACCCTTCGTTTCGAGTACGATATCGTCTTTTTCCATCAGACTAAAATTGTACACGAATATTTAAAGTATAATGTTCGAAATGGATAAGAAAGTAAAAGGCTCCTTAATTCTTGTTCTTACTGCATCTATGTATGGATTCTTTGCGCTATTTACACGAATTATCGCCTTTCATATTCCCCTTTTTTACCAGAGTTTTCTTCGCAATCTTTTAGTGGCTGTTATACTTCTTGCTGCAGTTTTTTTCTTTAAGCAGTGGAAAAAAGTGAGAAGCGCAGATATTCCTTGGATTCTCGGACGTACCTTATTTGGGTTAGTCGCGTTCTACTCTATATATATAGCACTTGTCTACATACCTGTTGGGATGACATATTTCTTATACTATAGTGCAGCGCTAATAACAGGTTACATTTTAGGTAAATTTCTTTTTGGAGAAAAAATAACACCGATTAAAATAGTCTCCTTTGTTCTGGCTTTTATCGGATTAGTATTCATCTATTCTTTATCCCTCTCAAATTCCATATCCTTATATGCTTTTTTGGCACTACTCTCTGGTGCATGTGGGTCCGTCTGGAATATTTTTGCTAAGAAATTGGGGAATTACTACTCGGCCACACAACTCAATCTTTTGGATGTCGCAATAACCGTCGTATCAAGCTTTGCTTTATCCCTTATTTGGCATGAGCAATGGGTACCCATTACCTTCTCTCAAGAATGGATAGCTATTTTTATTCTCGCATTCTACTTTCTTGCGGCAGGACAGTTCATTGTCTGGGGATTCAAATATGTGGAAGCCCAACTCGGGACCCTGATTTTACAGCTCGATATCATATTTGCAGTTCTTCTCGGATACTTTATCTTTCACGAAGTGTTGAATGCATCCACGATAATTGGAGGGATACTTATCTGCATCGCTATCTTTCTCCCCTACCTCAAACTAAAAAGAAGGGTGAGCCGGTAATGTTTATCGTGAAAGGCAGCGGAATTGCAGCGGGTATGATTCACCGATTGAACACTCCTTTGTATTGCAATATTTTTCACACATTGTTCCATCGTTATAGCCCATAAGACATACTCTTTTCCCCTCCCAATTTGCGCATATTCCCCCAAAAGGACATGAAGATGATATGCAAGGAAGCGCCGTGATACTCTTCCTCTGAAGGAACGGCAACACCAAAACAAATACGACTATTACTAGTAGTATTGCACCTAAGATGATTTTTTTTGACATACTACCCAGAAATATTAGTAGAACTTTTCGTTTAGTCCTCGAAATTCTCTCATCGTAACTCCATATTTTACCTTAATTTCAATAGATAAGATCAGTTGTGCTAAAATAGACTAGTATTTGCCGATGTAGCTCAGCCGGTATCCTTTTTCTCCCGAGTTGCTCGGGATTCGGAAGGACGAGGAGCAGCGCCATCTTAGCTCAGTGGTAGAGCAGCGGTATCGTAAACCGTAGATGGGAGTTCGATTCTCCCAGATGGCTCAGGATTAAAATTTAAGTCGGCTTGTGCATCCGAGGCTTTAGCGGAGGAGCATTCTATTCCGACCATCGGCTCTGACTTATGGGAAGACTCGACAGATATCAAAAAAAACAGCAAAAACGCCAAATTTTCTTTGCGGTAGGAGTACTCATTGTCGTAGTTATTCTTCTCTTTTCCTACGGAATTCCCCTCATTCTCAATACCTCCCTATTTATTGCGCATCTTACTGAACCTAAGGTAACCCCCTCTGAACTTGAAAAGAACGAGAATTTCTTCGGTAACGTCGATATCAGTAGCATTCCTTCCGCGACAAATAGTGCAAAAATCGAAGTAGGAGGATCTGCCGTCAACTTTACCGATCTTGAGTTTTACCTTAATGACGATTTAGCTAAAGAGGTGAATCTCTCTACCTCCGGTAATTTTATAGAGGAGATCGAAAACCTAAAAGAAGGCTTAAACACACTATATGTCATAGCCAAAGCAAAACACTCCAGCGAAGAAAAAAAGACAGAAGAATTTGAGATTTACTATAAAAATACAAAACCCAAGCTAGACATAAAAAATCCGCAAGACGGATCTAAAACTAATCAAACAGAAGTTTCCGTATCTGGCTCAACCGATAAGGAAACCTACATAAAAGTGAATGGACTCCCTGTAGTGGTAGACGCGCAAGGTAATTTTCAAACATCTATCCGATTGAAGGAGGGTGAAAATCAGATCCAAATTTCGGCACAGGACGTAGCGGGTAACACTGAGGAAAAAATGCTCAAAGTGATCTACGAGAAGGATTGAATATCCACACGACACTGATTAGATAAAAGAAAAGAACGAAAGGTTGAAGGAGTATATTGTCTGATAGTGAAAATAGAGAAAGAAAACTTGTGAGGTAAAAAATTTCTCTACTTAAAAGAGCAAACTGTACTAATACGCCAAGAAATAATAGTAATCCAATTACTCCTCCCGTCACAAGAATGATAAGAAAACTCGAGTGAAAAGAAGCGCCCGAATGGCTTTCTGATAGTCGCACTTCCTCTTCACTATTTAATTTAAGCTTTTCATAGCGTATTCGATTGTATCCGATTCCAAAAATTGGCTCCCTCCTCCATATTTTCTCCGCCACCTTATAATCACTGAGTCTTGACTCTATGGTGAACAATCTCAAGAGATTGACTCCTTCTCCGGCTGGCTTGGGAACAAGCAAGATAAGAATAAA
>MFZI01000065.1:5409-8972 GCA_001789355.1 Candidatus Roizmanbacteria bacterium RIFCSPHIGHO2_01_FULL_39_8 | reverse complement strand
ACCGAATATTTTTAAAACAAACAAAAATATTGTAGAAAAAATTTATTTCTTAAAAAAATATGATCACTTTTTCTATGTAACAGACGGAAGTTATTTTTTTTCTTCAGCAAAAAAAAACTTTGTTTTTTGTATGGTTCCTGATAAGAAACTCTACAAAATGTCCATATTAAACCAACTTAAACTATGGAATTATTCGTTTATTAGTAATTCTCTTTTTACAGGACACTGGCTTGGAAAATGGGGAATCAAAAGCAAGGTACTATTGCCCTATGTTGATGATAAGTATCTTAATCTTGATATGGAGAGATTATCCAAGGAAAAAATCATTCTCTCTGTAGGTAGATTTTTCCCACACCTCCATTCAAAACAACACAGCCTTCTTATCGACTGGTTTTTAAACCTTCAGAAAAATAATCGGGAGTTTGAATCATACAAACTAATCATTGCCGGTGGATTAAAGACAGAGGATGTCCCTTACTTTGAAAAATTGAAAAAAAGGGTCAAAAATCATAAAAGCATTTCTCTCATACCTAATCTTCCTTTTCCTGACTTATTAGATCTTTATAAAAGGTCTGCTCTCTATGTCCACGCTACAGGCTATGAGGTGAATGAGGATGTACATCCCGAGTTAGTAGAACATCTAGGAATAACTCCTCTCGAGGCAATGTCTGCGGGAGCTATTACATTCTGTTATAAAGCGGGTGGACCAAAAGAATTAATAAAAGATGGAGAAAATGGATACCTGTTTTCTTCCTTTGAAGAGCTCACTGCTAAAATAAAAAAAGTAACCATTGACATTCATAAACAAAAACAGGTCATAACGGTTGCTCACTCCTTTGTGAAAAAATATTTTAGTTATTCCGTTTTTAAAGACCAGGTAAAAAAAATTATCCTATGATTTCTGTCGTAATACCAACCTTTAATAATAAAGAACAACTCCTTCAAAATCTTAAAAAAAACGCTATTTTTTTTGGGATCAATGAATTAAATAAGACGGCAGGTGTCGCGAGTGAGGTAACTCTCCGAGAAGCGGATTTCCCGCCAGCGGCGGGAAGAGCCTCGCAGGAGAGAAGGGATCATGAGCGACAGAATCTGCCGCATATAAAAGAAATTATAGTGGTGAATGATAATCCCAATATTAATTTACAACCCGATTTAAAAAAATATTCAACCCTAAGACTTATTCAAAATAAAAAAAACCTTGGATTTTCCGGAGCTGCCGATAGAGGCATTCGAGAAGCAGAATCATCCCATATATTGCTTCTCAATGATGACGTTAGGCTCACCGATAATACATATCAAAATGCCCTTGATTATTTTAAAGACGAATCTACTTTTGCAGTGAGCTTTACTCAAAAGGAAAAAGATGAGGCTTTGGTTGGTAAAAACAAACTCTACTGGGCTTCCGGCATGCTTTTTCACTCCAAAGCAAAAGATATTAACAAAGGGATCAACGCATGGGCGGAGGGAGGAGCTGCACTCATCGATAAAAAAAAGTATGAAATACTGGGGGGACTTGATCAACTCTATAATCCTTTTTACTGGGAAGATATCGATCTTTCCTACCAAGCATGGAAACAAGGGTATAAAGTTATGTTTGATCCAGATATTGTAGTAGTTCATCATCACGAATCGACAATTTCCTCCAACTTCTCAAACCAATTTATTAAAACGATCGCATATCGGAATCAATTCATATTCATTTGGAAAAATATATACGATCTCCCGTTTATTCTAAAACATATTCTTTTTTTACCTTATCATCTTCTCTATTATATGTTGAAAGGTGAGCTAGGATTTGTGATAGGATTTTTAGAAGCCTTAAAAAAAATTGGTGCAATACTAAACAAAAGATCACTTTCCAATAGACAGAGAGTTCTTTCTGATAGAGAGATATTAAAATTATTTACTTAAGCAAAGTAGGTGTAAGATTCGGAAATAAAAAAATGATCTGATAGGTGTCACGAGTGAGGTGATCTCTTCGAGAAGCGGATTGCGACGTATGTCGCAGAGCCTCACAGGAGAGAAGGGATCACGAGTGACAGAATCTATTAGGTCTGACATAATTCAATTAATGTATGTTTAACAAAACTAAATTAATTCTGTTTTTTTGCCTAGTTATAAGCATTTTTCTTCATTTTTACAAAATAAATAAGGTCCCCCCTTGTATTAATGCTGACGAGGCAGCCTTCGCCTACAATACATATTCTCTTCTTAAGACTGGGAAAGACGAATACGGAAATTTTCTCCCTTTGAGATTTGAGTCTTTCAAAGACTATAAATTACCAGCGTATACATATCTCTCTATTCCATTCATTGCAATCTTTGGCTTAAATGATTTTTCTGCAAGAGCTCTCAATATAGTCATAGGCGTGGCATTTGTCCCCCTGATGTATTTTCTGCTTAAAGAATTATTCAATAATAGAAGAGTCTCCCTCATAGGCTCATTCTTAACTTCTTTAAGTCCGGGAATGTATATTTTGTCCCGACACGCTCATGAAGGAGTGGTCGGAACTTTTTTTGTCCTATGTGCTTTACTTTTTTTGGTTAAATATTTAAAAACAAATAGACTAATCCATTTCATCGTCTCAAATATATTTATATTATTAAATGCTTTTTCTTACCAAACCGGAAGAATCTACCTGATAGTCTTCTTTTTTATGTATATATTCATTTTGTTTAAAGAAGGCAGCGGCAAAAAAAATCTGCACAACTCCGTGAAAAAATTAGTGATCGTTTTCACCGTAGTCTTTATTTCCCTTTTTTCTGACTTTAAATACGGATTGAATCGTGTCAATAACCTATTTTTTTTCAAAAACTCTGGTTTCAATCTTCGGCTGACCGAGTATCTTGCCGAACAACCGAACAGATTTATTCATAATAAAATTTTTGAAGGGATCAGGGAAGTCAGTAATAGATACTTATATCAAATATCATCTCAATTTCTACTTGTTTCGGGAGATACGAACTGGCGGTTCGGGTTTCCTAATTTGGGGCTTTTCACTCCTGTGGAATTTTTATTTTTTATAGCAGGCCTTTACTATCTCTTTAAAAATAATGAAAGATATAAATATTTCGTTTTGATTCTATTACTTGTCACTCCCCTGAACAATGCCCTTACCTGGCAGGATCCTTCTTTAATTAGAACCTATCCCATCATTTTCCTTTTTTTGCTGGTCGCTGCATACGGAGCCGGAAATTTACTGCATGTTTCACGCGAAAAAAAATATTTTATTTTTTTTGCAGCAGTTCTCTTATTCTTTTTTGCCTTTTATAAATTCAATGACTGGAATCTGTACTTTCATCACTATCCAAAAAGGGCTATAACGATAAGATCGTGGCAGTGCGGGTATAAAGAACTGGTCCAATATGTCAAAGATAACTACAATCAGTATGATAAATTTTATATCACCGACCGTCACGGTCAACCCTACATTTTTTTCCTCTATTACTGGCCATTTGATCCTGCCTCTTATCAAAAGCAGGCTAAGATTTCCGGGCCAGACAAGTATGGTTTTGGCCAAATTGCTAAATTTGATAAATTTGAGTTCCACTTCGTCTAC
>MFZI01000065.1:0-5394 GCA_001789355.1 Candidatus Roizmanbacteria bacterium RIFCSPHIGHO2_01_FULL_39_8 | reverse complement strand
CCCGAGGTCTTAGCCAAGATAAAAAAGATCACAGTTGGAGGAGAAGAGATCTTCTGGATCTATGAACAGAAGTGACATATACAAGGTAATATTTACAAGAATAAAATTATCGTGAGATTATAGAATGTATGGATGAGAATGGGAAGAACCAAATTTTTTCTCTCCAGAAATACAAAAGAATTCACCAAGCTTAAAATCATATCCATTGCCATAAACATCAAGAGCAGATTTCCTGTTAGCTTTAAATTCGTAAATAAAATTGGAACGTGAAGGAAAAAAAACAAAACACTGGCAAAAAAAGAGGCTGTGTAAATATTTTTGGATTCTGCATATAACCGTTTTAATACGAATCCTCTTGAAAGGATTTCTTCCGATATTCCAGTAACGAGGGCCATTACAATAATATATACGAACGCCTGCAACTGGAGCGGGTTTTGAAAGAGAACAACTTTATGGAATTTAAGAAAATTTGCCATGAATGCACTTATGGCAAAAATTCCTCCAATCGATAGTACAAGTAGAACGTCTTGTAGTTTTAGCTTCAGCCGAATATCTAAAGCAGAAAAAATATCTTTTTTTTCATACCTTTTTATGTAGTAGAGAACCGGTAAAACAAATACTACCGGTTTTGCAACAAATTCGTCAAACCATTCGGGCAATCTGAATTTTGCCCTATATACTGACCAGATGATTAAAATAATAGCCCATACGTTGAGGGTTTTTTGCGTTGGAGACGCTTTTGATTTCATAAGAAACAATCTACTCTTTTTTGCAACTCTTTTCAATATCTGCTTATACTCCCTTCAATAAGGAAGACAAACGGATTTTTAAGACTCGGGACAGTTTGTTTAGAACTTTTATCGACGGATTTGCTTTCCCTTCCTCAACACGGGCCAGATAAGTTCTATCCATATCAGAAAGAAGCGCCAGTTGCTCCTGAGATAATTTTTTCTTTTTTCGGGCTTTTACAATCCGTTCACCTAATCGTTTGTAGAAGAAATTTCCTCGCATAGTATCGAAGCAAAGATAATAAATAAACAACGAATAGTCGATGGATTATAAGCTACAAAATATACAGATTATATTTTTATAACAGTCTGATTTTTTTGAATAATATGTGGATTATAATATACAAAACGTGAGCTCAATCACTTTTTATTCAAGGAAGTCTTTCAGTTTTCTTGCCCGTGTGGGATGTTTTAGCTTACGAATGGCTTTCGCCTCAATCTGACGGATACGTTCGCGCGTAACTTTAAATTCTCTCCCCACTTCTTCTAACGTTTTAGGCTTTCCGTCTTCCAAGCCAAATCGCATAATGAGCACTTTTTTCTCTCTGGGTGAAAGTGTTTCTAAAACTTTTCCTAAAGCATCTTTTAATAATTCACGGGATACTTTGTCGTAGAGAGTCGGTTGATTTTGGTCTGCGACAAACTGCTCGAGAGTCGCTTCTCTATCGTCTCCAACCGGAGTAGATAGTGATTTTGGTTGCTGCGAGATTTTCATTAAATTCTCTACCTCTTCTACAGACATCATCATCTCCTTAGCGATCTCTTTTACCGAAGGTTCTCTCCCGAGTTTCTGTGTTAGTCGGCGTTGGGCTTTATAAAAACGATTTATGTGATCAACCATGTGTACTGGTATTCGTATCGTCCGCGACTGATCAGCGATAGCTCTCGTTATAGCCTGGCGGATCCACCATGTTGCATAAGTTGAAAATTTAAAACCTCTTCTCCAGTCATATTTTTCAACTCCACGGATCAGTCCTCGATTACCCTCTTGAATCAAATCCAAAAAAGAGAGTCTTCTCCCGAGATATTTTTTTGCGATTGAAACAACCAGACGCAGATTTGCTTTTATTAATTTTTCTTTTGCTTTCAAATCGTTTTTTTCGTAACGTTTGGCCAAAACTATTTCTTCATCAAAAGTGAGAAGAGGCGTCTTTCCAATTTCCTTCAAATACATTTTTATCGGATCAAGTGATTCGCCATGTTTCAACACAACCAGCTGCTCTAACTCTTTTTCCATTTCTTCCACGCTTTTTCGGGCATCACTTTCATCACGAGTCGAAACGGTCTCAAAGATATCTATACCTTTTTTGAGTGCTTCATCGAAAAAAGTATCAATTTCGGGAATACGTTTTTCGGGTTCCGGATAAACGAGCAGGATATCATCTTGAACCAAAAAACCATCATCTTCGCCTTGTTTTAAAAGGTCATGCAGACTCTTAGGTAGTTTATTTTTTGTCATATAGGTAAGCCTACGGCCTATTTATTTTATAACGCAACTATCATTTTTTCCACACGAGTTAATTCTTTGCCCATCAACCTTAAGCTGTTTTCTGTTTCTTTCTTCTCACTGCTTTCTGATGACAATATCTGAGCTATCCTGTATTTAAGGCTGTAGCGTTTTATTTCATAAATAAGTTTT
Source organism: Candidatus Roizmanbacteria bacterium RIFCSPHIGHO2_01_FULL_39_8 (assembly GCA_001789355.1). Lineage (GTDB taxonomy): Bacteria > Patescibacteriota > Microgenomatia > UBA1406 > GWC2-37-13 > O2-01-FULL-39-8. Next base: position 2,967 of record MFZI01000065.1, on the reverse strand, counting down.
TCTATTTTTTCGTTTTTAAATTCATTATCCAAAGAGGCCATGAGATATATTTCGTCAAATACAGGGTGAAGCTCTTGGGGTATCGTTTTTATAAAATAATCCAAATGGAACTCTTTATTTGATTTTCTAAAATCAGTGAAATAGTGATACAGTTTTTTAAGTGAGGGTAGTGAAAAATCTTCAATCGAAAAAAGTTTAAAATATTCATCGACAAACTTGTAGGGATTTGCACTTTGGAAGAGTAGACTTAATAGATATTTCTGAATAATATCTTCACGACGCATATGTGAATATTTGGGTTGACTTGAAAGAATGAACTTCCTTTCTTTTTTCCTGTTTGTCAAACGAAGCAAAGACTCAATACTCGACTCTGATACGTCAAGTAGAGTAGCTAATTTTTTAACATAGTGTGATTTTACAATCGGATTTTTAATCTTAGTAATAAAAAATACAGCTGTATTAGCTATTTGTTTTTTATTATAGGGATTATCTTGAGGAAATTTTTTTACTAAAATTTGGATAATAAAATCATAAAAAGGAATAGGATCTTTAATACCTTTTTTAAATAGAGTAGGATCACGTCTTGCCGCCTCATCGGGATCTTTCGCATAATCAAAGACGACAACGTCGACGTCAAATTCCAGATCCTCCGCTTCCTCAATTCCTTTTTTCATAGCCTCCTCACCGGCTACATCTGAATCCAAGGCTAAGGTAATCTTGTTAGTATATCGTTTAAGCAACATGAGTTGTTCACGAGTCAGCGCAGACCCTTTAATCGCAACAATATTACCAATACCTATCTGGAATGGGGATAGTACGTCAAATTCCCCCTCGACTATATATACGTTATTCTGTTTTTTTATTTGGTCTTTGGCTATATCAATTGCATATAATGATTCTCTTTTATGATAAAGGAGGGTCTCAGGAGTATTAATATATTTTGCTTCTTTCGCCTTATCTTCTAAAAGTCGCCCCGAAAAACCAATCACATTACTTCTTGCGTCTTTTATGGGAAAAATCAGTCTTCCTCTGAATCTGTCATACACTGTTCCTTTTTCCGATGTAATAACCAATCCACTGGTGAGAATATCCTCCAGGGTAAATTTTTTCTGTAAGAATTTGAGTAGGGAATGCCAGGAAGAGGGAGCGTATCCGAGATGAAATGTTTTAATAACTTTTTCATTTAATCCTCTTTTTCTTAAATACTCTTGAGCAGTATTGCCATATTTGGTCTCATGCAAAATATACTCATAATAATCCGTGGTTAGTTTGTTAATCCTCATTATTTTCTCTTTTCTTTTCCATTCCTGATCTTCGAAACGTACATCTTTTAATCGAATACCAAACTTGTCAGCAAGCTCTCTTAGAGCTTCAATAAATGAGATATTCTCCCACTTCATCAAAAATTTGATGACATCTCCCCCATCTTGACACGCGCCGAAACAGTGCCAAATCTGTCTGTCCGGAGATATGACAAATGAAGGGGTTTTTTCCTGATGAAATGGACAAAGCGCTTTGTAATTTCTTCCTGTTTTTTTTATCGATATAAAAGATCCTATAAAAGTGGCTATGTCTACTTTATTTTTTATCTCTTGGATTGTGCCTTCCATAAACATAATTTTACCATTAAACCTCATCCCGAATATCATATTTTGCAATTTGAAAACAAACGAGTATATAATGAAAATATGCTGTATCTTTTTATTGATAAAAATCAAGTAAAAGCACTATCTCTTAAAAAATCTTTACTCGGTCAATACGAAACGAGTTTTTTTTCGAAAACATACCAGTCGGATCTGTTCGTTGAAGGAAAAATAAGCTCGATTGATTATGTAGCTTCAGCAGTAAAAGAAGCTCTTGAACAGATCTCGAAGAACGGAAATAATGAAAAAAATACAATACTTATTATCCCGCAAGAAACATACTCCTTCCTAAGATTTGAGGTTCCCTCTGACATCGTAACCACTGCCATGGAGGCATTCATCAGGGACAAAGTTAAATCTGAACTTCCTATTAATTTGGATGAAAGTGCGTATGATTATTTCAGCGAGGAAACAAAAAAACAAAAATTTATACATTTTTACGCGATAAAACAAGATACCTTACTCCAGTTGAAGGAAGCTCTTGCGTTGATCGACCTTAAACTCGATGGTGTTCTTCCGGAATCAGTCTGTTACTTTACGCTTTTTCAAAAAACGCTTCGTAAAGATAAAAAGGAAAATATTTATTTTGTGAACTACGAAAAGGGCAAATTGACAGGATTTCTCTACGATTCGTTTGGACAAACATCTTCTGAAAAATGGCAGAAAGTAATCGAAGAGGTCAAGATTGAGAAGCTTTTGAAACAGAAAACTTCGGAACTGGAGAAGAAAGGCGTCAAACTTAATAGGCTTATTTTGGCCGGTGAACAATCTGAAAAAATTCGTCAGGATACCTTCACAAAAGAGATCGGTGTCTGGACAAACCCGCTCAAGAGAATCATTCCGGAATTTTATCAGGATTATTTAAAAATACTCACGAGTACTCCTAATACTTCTCTGAAGGTGTTATCATATGAGGCATGTATTGGGGCTTTCATTTTCAACCAACAACGCAAAAACTTTTCTCTTGCTTCTCATAGTAAAAAAGAAAGCACCAGATCAAGGAAATTACCCCAAGTAAAATTACCGCTGAAAGGAGTACTTCTCTTTGTTTCGTCTTTTGTATTATCTTTCATACTGTTTTTTATAGTTTCCCAATTTAAATTTAAATTACCCGAACCGCCTAAAGGACTATCACTCAACTCTACAAAAGTTATTGCTCCAACTTCCCCACCCAAGCCAAGTCCGACACCTACTCTTGTGCTTAAAAAAGAGGAGGTTAAAATAAAGATTCTCAATGGGTCGGGAACGCCGGGAAAAGCAAGTGAAGTAAGAGATCTACTAAAGGAGAAAGGTTATCAGGAGCTTCTTACCGGCAATGCAGATA
>MFZI01000064.1:1686-5363 GCA_001789355.1 Candidatus Roizmanbacteria bacterium RIFCSPHIGHO2_01_FULL_39_8 | reverse complement strand
AAATCATATGGAAAAAAAGAGATTCCGCAAAGATTTAGTGAGTTAAAACAGCAGAGAGATCGACTTGCAGCTATTATCCCAACTCTTCGACCAGAGGAGCAAGCTCAAGCCCAGGAACAGCTGGAAAGTATTTCGTCACGAATGTTGGAACTCACAAACGCGGAATCTGGCATATTATCCGAAGGAGACGATACGCTCGAAAACTTCTTTAGTGAAGATGTTGCTGTCGATCGGGGTAAGAATATCAATAGGCATCTGAGGAATGGATCTGCAGTTGGGGCTATGCAGGAAGTGATCGACGCTAAGGTGGACAACATGGAAGTGGAGGAACAAGATAAATGGAGAGAGTTTATGGGTAAAGTCCTCAGTAAAGGACCAATTGTTGGTGGTGCTTTTGGACTTCTCATGGTGCTCCTTATGTTTCAATCAATGCAAGGAAAACAGCAGTAATACTTTGCTTTTTGACTCCAAATATTCTATAGTCTAACTATGCTTTGTCCTGATTGCGGAAAAAAAATGGAGGAACAAGTGATCGAAGACCAGGCGATTCTTCACTGTACGAACTGTGGAGGAACATTTTTTGAGGAAAACGGCATCAATAGGATTTCGTATAACGACGCAAAACTTCTAGCTAACGATAAAAATTTCGAGCAGATCACTATTCTGAGTGAAAAACATTGTCCGAGAGACCACAGTCTTCTTACTCCTTATGAATCAAAAGAAACAATTCCTCCCGATGTTACTCTCTTGGAGTGCCTACGATGCCGTGGGATATTTGTGAGCGCAAATGACCTTATTTTTTTCAAAAAAGCGATTGGCGCAAAGATTGACTATTTCAAACTTTGGGGAATTCCGCTTCCCTCAGTCCGTGCGGTCGCTGTCCTGAGTGTACTTTTTTTTGTTGCGGTGGGGAGTTTTACTGCTTTTTCCCTCTGGCAGCAGCAGAACGTCAGCTCAATCCAAGCCGAAGATCTCGTGCGGAATCTCTATATCACTTCTTCCAATCACTACCTTCTCATTTCCTTCCGTACAGCCGTACCGATGAAATCAAAAGTTATTTTCACCGATAGAACGACCGGGCAAACGATTGAAAAGGAAATAAAAACAGAACCCACTGACTATCACATCGTCACAACAGGAGATCTAGATCTCGCGGATGAGTTGTATTACCAACTAGTGCTTACCGACAGTAAGGGAAATGTAACTAAAACGGAAGTAAAGAAACTCCCTTTGTAACTCGTAACTCGAAACTCGTAACTTTTCAATTCAAAAAGTTACAAGCTACAAGTTGTAAGTTAAAAGGTTTAGTATTTTTTTAGTTTTTTCAACACCCCTATCATCTTTTTTTCCACTCCCTTCAGCTCGAGAGCGGCTTCGACAGGGTCGACTATGTTGACGTAGAGCCCTGTTCCTAACTCAAACCCTGCACGGTTGACAAAACGCGGAATGATTCGCAGATACCAATTTTCCTTATGATAGATATAGTAGTTGAAACCAAATCGGTGAGTAGGAATCCTTTGCGATGTATAAATATGGAGGAGTTTTTTGATCATCTGTTGCATAGTCTCTGCCAGTTCTTTGATCTCTTCTTCTGTAATATCCCCAAACACAACACTTTCTTTCTTGGGAGTGATCCATATTTCATATGGCCACTGCGAAAAATCAGGACAGTAGACATTGAACAACTTACTCGTTTCAATCATATTATTCAATGGTTCCCGCTCGAGCGTTTCTAGATTGATCTGACCCGGAATGACTACCAATTGCGAATGAGGATGAATCAAGGAAGCTCCCGCATGCTCTCCATGATTGCAGAAAATAAGAACCTGTCCTTTTTTCTTATGAAGATTGTAGCGCTGCTTATAGGTAGAAAGAATAAGGACTACGTGGTCTAAGGGAAGCGCATCGATATCTTTATCATGATTCGGAGAGTGGATGATAACTTCGTGCGTATCGGTAATAGCGAATTTGTTCGAAACTACTCGCACTTTCCAACCCTTTTTGTTGGCTTCTCCCCCGCCGGAGCGAAGTTCCTCGGGCGGAGTAAGATGCTCGTGCCCTTCACAAAATGGACAAGGGGGCTTAGTGGTATCTCCATTGTGGTCATCGGGCCTCCCCAGTCTTTGGGAAGAGATGATGACCCATCTACGAGTTGAAATATCAGGAACGTACTTGGACACTTATATAATTCAGAATTTATAATTCAGAGTTCAGAATTGAATTGAGAATTTAGAATTTTCGTCCTAGATTCATAACTTAATTCTTAATTTTAGATTCTGAATTCTAAATTTACTTTACTTTCATGTTAAATCGTTTAAAAGAAGAAATCAATTATAATTTGAGTATGAAAATTGTAGTCGGTCTTGGCAATCCGGGAGAAAAATATAAAAACAACCGCCATAATGTCGGACAGATGTTAGTTGATTATTTTCTCGAAACTTATAACACGCAACTTGTAACTCCCGAGGAAAAAATTATTTTTAAAAAAAATAAATACGCTATGTCTGAAATTGCAGAATGTAAAAAGTCACAAGTTATAAGTTACAAGTTAAAAGGAATTATTCTTGTTAAGCCCCTCACCTTCATGAACCTCTCAGGTCAAGCAGTGAGGGAAGTAGTTAAAAGTTATAAGCTAAAAGTTATAAGTGATTTAGTTATCATCCACGACGATCTTGATATTCCGCTTGGTAAATTCAAGATCCAAAAAGGGGTCGGGCCTCTCCTTCATAATGGAGTCTCTTCTATCGAGCAATTTCTCGACAGCAAAGATTTTTTGCGGGTTCGGATTGGAATCGACAATCGTACCCCAGATAAAAGCATAGACGGAGAAACATACGTGCTTCAGGATTTTTTACCAGAAGAGAAAAAAATAGTTTTTGAATTATTTTCTAATATTCTTTCTCGACTAAAAAATGATCTTCATCTCAAGCTTTAGCATACTATACCAATCTTCGCTTGACCTACGAGGTCGAGTGGGAGTAGCCTGAACAATCCCACTTGAAATAACTCAAAATGATATAATATCTCCAAAGAAAATAAACAAATAAGCAAATCCGACAAACCTGCCTGCGCAGGCGGGTACTACAAATAAATAATCAAATGAAAAAAATGAATCTAATGATTAAAGAATTCAGACATTTACTCATTTATTTGCTTATTTGACATTTGTTTATTTGTAGTATTAAGATATGAAGATTCTTTATCTCTACATGTTCCCCCTTTGGGGCAATGGATCAGGAGCTTGGCTTCGAAGACTTGTCAACAATCTTGCGACCAACTATGACGATTACGAGGCAGGGATTGTAGCTCCGGAAAGGCGAATGCTTCGATTCGCCCGTATGTACCGCCTTACTCCCCCACAGATGGGCGTTTTCGTCGGTAACCCTGAACTTCCAGGTATTAAAAAATATGCTAAATTTTCGAACCAAGAATTCCTGCAAATTTTCAATTACTATATAACTCGAACTGCCCGCGCAATAGATTTGTTCAAACCTGACCTTATTCACTGTTTTCACACTGCTTTTTTGCCTGCGGTCACGAGAACACTTTCCAACCTCTACAAAATACCTTTTATCATCACGACCCATGGAAGTGACCTTTATTATTTTAAAGAAGATCCTCGTTGGAAAGCCAATAATCGAGATGCCTCCGTCAGAGCTAAATATATTACGGCAAAC
>MFZI01000064.1:0-1678 GCA_001789355.1 Candidatus Roizmanbacteria bacterium RIFCSPHIGHO2_01_FULL_39_8 | reverse complement strand
TACGAGAGAGTGGTATTTACAAATGTTTGGAGCCGATCTTGCAAAAAAGACTAAAACAATCCCTGCTGGAGTGAATAACATGATTGACTTTTCCCGAAATGTTTCATGGATAGACCGTAAATATAGGTTTAAATACGAACACATGGTTCTTTTCACTGGGCGTCTCACCGAACATAAGGGAGTTGAATATCTTATTAAGGCTGCCCGCCAAATCAAAGCAGAAGTAGTTATTTTAGGCGATGGACCGGAGCGAAAATATCTCGAGAGTCTCATCTTAAAATTCAAACTTACTAATGTACATATGCTCGGTTACTTCTCCCACAAATTAGGAGAAATCAATGATTTTTACTTGCGATCCGACGTGTATGTGGCGCCAAGCGTTTGGAATGAACCCCTCGGACTTGTTATTTTGGAAGCTATGGTCCATAAGACTCCGGTTATCGTCACCCGTAAAGGCGGAGTCTCAACAATTGTCAAAGACGGCGTCAATGGAATCTTGGTTCGAGCCAAGAGCTCCAATGAAATCGCCCAAAAGGTAAATTTGCTTATCGAAAATGAAAAGCTGCGCTTCAAGATGGGAGAAAATGCCTATCGCATCGTTGTTCACCGCTTCAACTGGGACCGCATCGGTAGACGATTCTACAACCTCTACAATCGCTCTCTTCAGAAACCGAAACCTCCCTTCTAATATCTTTCCTTGTGTATAATGGATTTCATGAGGATTCTTATTGTCTCTACATTAAAACGTAAAGTTACTCCTGATTTTTTTGCTTCCCGGTCTCGAGTTATACTCCAATTAGCAGCAGGTTTGGCAAAAAAAGGGCATGACATTACCCTTTTAGGGACAGGCGACAGTAATATTCCTGGAGTTACTATTGTCCCCATAATTGAAAAAGGCTGGGTTGATCTCCCTCCGGTTGAAAATGAATTCTTGAGGCAGACAGCTAATCTCATCCAACTCACCCAAAAAATAGTCGAAATACAGGGTAATTTTGATATCATCCACAATCATACCTATCCAGACTTTTTCCCCTCCATTATAGAAGACAAATTGAAGATCCCGATTTTGACTACGCTTCACGCGCTCTATGATTTTTATATGGATTATCTTCTTGCGACGTTTCCGAAAACTCACTTTATTTCACTTTCGAATGCGTACGCCAGACTCTATAAAAAAACAAAAATTTATTCCACCGTTTATAATGGTGTTGATACGAATCTTTATGCCTACTCCGACAAGAAAGAAGATTATTTGTTTTGGCTCGCCAGACTTCCCAAAGCCAAAAATGCCGACGGATCTTTCATGGATCCTAAAGGCATTAGAGCCGCAATCAAGCTTGCTGAAGAAACCGGTGAAAAACTTTTTATTTCGGCGCCGGTTGAAGACCGGGAATTTTTCGAGAAAGATGTGAAACCACACCTCAGTGACAAAATCCAGTTCGTCGGAGAGCCTACCCGTGAGCAATCCGTCCCCTTGGAAAAAATTATCTCTCTTTTTCAACACGCCAAAGCTTTCCTCATGACGATCAATCAGCAGGAGCCGTTTGGATTGACCATGGCCGAAGCCGGAAGCTGCGGAACACCCGTCATCGGCTTTGATCGTGGCGCTGTTCCCGAGGTCATCGAAGAGGGAAAAACCGGCTTTGTCGCATCCTATGAAGAAGGCGTCGAAGGCTTG
>MFZI01000063.1 GCA_001789355.1 Candidatus Roizmanbacteria bacterium RIFCSPHIGHO2_01_FULL_39_8 | reverse complement strand
CATATATTTTTTATTTTTATACTCGACTCTAGCCGCATACACGCCTTGTGTCAGGGTCTTGGGTACAAGATGCGGTGAAAGATTTACGGTAGGAAATCCTATCGTTCTTCCGGCTTTTTCACCCGTCAGAACTTTCCCTCTATATTTAAAATTATTCCTCATATCCGCGCGATACAATCGTTAACGACAGCGTCTCCGCTCTCTGAAATACCCGGTGAAGAAGAGGTATAACTACTGATGAGATACTGCTAAGCCCCGATCGCAGACCTCTTGATTTTTGGATCATTGAGATTTTATCAGATTCCTCAAGAATAGTCGGAATAAAGTAGAAGGTCATCGTGAGAGCAAGCTGGATTTTTTTCGGTAAAAAAGCAAAGGCTGCGATTATCTCGGAGGCGGACGTGACGGACATAAAAAAAAGCACCGAGAGACTGACGATAAGTAGTCGTATAAAAACGGTATAACCAAACATGAATCGGGTCATCATGTCGTGAGATTGATGAAAGAACAACTGGAGGAGTATGATAAAAAATCCTGCCGGCAGTAAAATTTTTAACCTTTTACCGACCGGTCGCTGCGATGGAACTATTTTTAGAGCCGCAAGAAGCAGAAGAAAAATCGCACTTAAAAGAAAACTGTCTTTCAGATTTAAAATAACAAAACTGAATATAATCAGGCTGATTAATTTTTTCATACGGTTGGACGCGGAATTTTTACACCACTTTGACGAAGTAGCAGGGTCTTTGAAAAAACTGCTTGTGCCTTACCCTGAAGCGAAATTTTTCCTGCAGCAAGAATAATCATATGAGAGGCATATTGAAGGAGGAAATCGGTGTCATGTTCGACGATGATGATCGTCTTTCCTTTCTTATTTAACTGGTGAAGAATCTTATAGAGGTGCAGTGAACTCGTATAGTCGAGCATGGCTGTTGGCTCATCCAAGACGATATACTCCGGATCCTGGGCTAAAACACAGGCGAGACAAATTTTTTGTTTTTGGCCAAGTGAAAGAGTCTGGGGATCACTCTTCTCATACTTTGCCATCCCCACCATTTCCAATGCGTTTGAGATTCTCTTATTTATCTTATCGAGATGAAGATTATGCAGTCCGAATTCCAATTCTTCTTTCACGGTCAAATTGAAGAGCATAAAATCAGGGTTCTGGAATACCATACCGACTGATCGAGCAAAATGTGCTACCGGCTTACTTCTCGTATTTATTCCATCGACATAGGCGTCTCCCTTGAAATCTCCTTTGATTTGTTGAGGAATGAGTCCGTTCAAGAGCAAAGTAAAAGTCGACTTTCCCGATCCATTTTTGCCGGTAACTCCGCAAAAACTGCCTTGAGAGATCTTTGTAGTAATTCCAGCGAGCTGTTGTTCTCCTTTACGATAGCTGAAAGAAACCGAATCGATATCTATTCCCTTCTTAGACATAGGTTATTTTTACGAAGCAAACCTCTCGAGTTTGAATTTGAAAACCAAAATCCAGGCAAGGGCTACGTCGAGTAGACTTTGTACAATATTGAAAATCGCGATGACATACCAGGGAATTGCAGCCATCGCAGTTGCCGGATCCATCCCTGTCCAGATCGGGATGGCATAGTAGTAATTGAGTGGGATGACGAGAAGACAGCGGATAATAATTGCGACGATAACCGGCAGGATAAGATTCTGCGGATTCGAATATGTTCTGATTTTTTGTTTTGAGATGCGTAACCAAAACGCCAAGAAAAATAAAACCGGCAAGGTTGCAACCAATTTCATGCTCGCGCCAAGCCACGTATCCGGAGCAAAAAAAGTGATGATGAGGGCCCCCAATAACGAGACAAAGAAAGACATCCGCCAACCGAACAAAAATAAAGCCACGATCCATGTCACCGCCACGATGTCGATCCACATGCCAAATTGGGGAGACTGGTATCCGATATGGATAAGTTGTACGACTGCGGAAAAGGCGGCTAAACCCGCAACGAGAGATAACTCACGTATGGTGATGGATTTTTTTTTCATATTCTTTCTTTCCTCCCGACTATACGGTCGCTGAAGGAATTTCACCTTGCTCGTCCTCGCTTATGGCGGGTCGTAGAGTTTTCCCGATCTAAGTCGGGATTACTACCGATTTTGACTTACGCAAAAAACCCCGAAAGAATCTTTTCCTACTATAGCATCTTAGTCAAAAGATATCAAGCCTGGCAAGACACTCCTCTTTTCCTAAGATCTCCATCGATTCATTAAGAGGAGGAGAGATTTTCTTACCGGTAATTGCAATCCTAAGAGTCATAAAAAATTCTCCCGTCTTAACTTTTTCCCTGTTTGCCATATCCTGCATTGTTTGTCCAATAGTATCTGCCTTCCACTCTTTTACCCTTTCTAATTCTTTTCTCACTTTGACAAGTAACTCTTTTTTGGAAGATAAATCAATATCGTAGCGATCAGGCTTTTTGAAGAAAAATTCGCACAAAGGAAGATAATCAGATAGTTTTTTAATCCTTTCCCTAATTAATGGAATTGTTTTTATAACAATATCTTTGGGTAATTTGTTCTTGTAGAAATTAGTAATTAGAAATTGGAAATTAGAAATTGGTAATTTTCTAAGGTATTCTCCATTCATCCACTCAAGCTTCACTCTGTCAAATGCCGGGCCGACCGCCTTAATATCCTTCAGATCAAAAACTTCGACAAACTCACTCATGAGGAAGATTTCTTTTTGTTCGGGATGCGACCAACCCATCAAGGCTAAGTAGTTTAGTACCGCTTCGGGCAGATAACCTTGCTCTAGATACCACGATGCCCAGACCGGATTTTTTCTCTTGGATAATTTAGAGTGGTCAGGATTTCTCAAGATTGGCACATGAGCAAAGATGGGAAGTGGCCAGCCGAAGGCTTCATACAAAAGAATATGTTTTGGAGTCGAAGACAACCACTCTTCGGCTCTTATCACGTGGCTTATTTTCATAAGGTAATCGTCGACAACAACAGCCAGGTGATAGGTGGGGAATCCATCAGACTTCATCAGTACCTGGTCGTCAAGATTATCACTCATGATTTTCACTTCACCTCTTATTACATCTCTAAATTTAATTTCTTTGTTCTCTGGAACATTGAGTCTAATTACAAATGGTTTTCCCTTTTTGATTTCCTCTTTGACTTCCTCTTGTCTTGAGAGACAATGCTTATCGTATTTGGGAATTTGTTTTTGTTTTAGAGCAATTCGTCTTATTTGGGCCAATCTCTCCTTGGAACAGTTGCAATAATATGCAGCTCCTTTTCTAATGAGTTCCTCGACATGTTTTTTATATATCGGGAGTCTTTCCGATTGGCGGTATGGCTTATATGGACCATCCCTATCAGGTGCCTCGTCGTAATGTAAACCAAAGGCATTAATCGTTTCAAGAATCTTTTGTTGCGACCCCTTAACCAAACGCTCCTGATCGGTATCCTCAATTCTTATTATGAATTTACCTTTATTTTTTTTTGCCCAAACCCAATTGATTAAGGCCGTATACAAATTACCGATATGAATATCTTCACCGGTTGGAGAAGGAGCAATGCGAGTTCGTACCATGATGATAGTATATCACCCTTTCTTATCTCCTTTTGAAGAGCCGTACCATTCCGTAGACTGCGAAAAGCAGAGGGAGAAGAAGAATATTTGCATATTTAAAAATATCTTTAGGCTTTTCGGAAAGGTTGGGGGATGGGTAGAAAGAAACTGACCGTGACCTGATTCCGGAAAGCGCTCCGCCTGAGGAGAGATCGTTGACTACGTTGAGTACAAACTCGAGATTGCCTGAATTATTGCTAAGGAACCTTTCCTCTACGAATCGTGAGGAGGGAATAACAACGATTGTACCCTTTCCCTGTTGTGATGTTTGGACAGAAATGATGAATTCTTTCAGACTATTTTCCTGTGGTTGTGGAATCGTTTGCGGATTGAGGGTAAATTCCCCTGCTTGAGACCAGGATTGTGCGTTCGTTCTTATCAAATCCCTGGTCCGACCATTGATCTTGACGGACGAAACCCAAGGAAACATAAGTTGGGGAATGTTTGAGAAATATGAGGAATTTTTATCGAAGTTATCCGTTTTCACCCAAAATGGATACGGGATAAGAAAAGAAAATTGGTCGTTGCCGAAATTCACTAATTCGCCCGCACTTGATAAGACCAGATTCTTTTCTATTTGTATTCCATAATCTGCTAAAAGCGGAAAAAGATTGTGTCTAGCCGGTTCCGTCGTCAAACTATCCGTAACCCATACTCCGTCAACAAAAAAAACCGCGTTTCCTTTTTTTTGCAAATATCCTTTTAAAAGATCAAGCTCATAAGGATCGTATTCTTTGCTTCTTGTGTCAAAAACGAGAAGGGTTTGTAAATTGGGACTGATCTCTGTTGTCCCGGAATCTGTGGCAAGATTGACACTTTCTATCTCAAATTGTTGTTGAAGAACTCTTCTCAAGGAAGCAAGATTGTCCCCTTGTAGATTGAAAGTATTTTCAGTTCCTACAAACCCGATTTTAGGAATATCTTTTCGAGCCATTTTGTACACGGCCGCGATGAGATTATATTCCAAATTCCCAATATCCGTAATCTGGGGTAACACTTCCTTTTTCGTCCCATACGAAATTGTTGCACCAAAGTATGAGGTTGAAACAGAATAGGCATCCTTTTCGAGTTGAGACAGTTGAAGTTCAGGGATGCCTGATTCCTGGGCTGCTTTAAGTGCGTTTTGGTCTTTTTTTGGATCGAGCACCTTGATCTGCACTTTTCCTCTTCCTTCTTTTCTGTACTCCTCTAAAAGATCGAGGACTTCTGTCTTTAAGGGAAGAAGCCTTGTAGGAAGATCAGAAGAGACGAAATAGTTGATCGTTGCCGTGCCGGTAAGATTGCGAAGGATGCGCTTCGTTGATTCGGAAAGAGTATATGCTTTGCCCTTCGAGAGATCAATCCGCAAAGATAGAGGAGAAATGAGTAGGTTGGTAATAAAAAAAAGACAAATCGCCCCCGCAAACAAAGCGGGCTTACCGAATTTTTCCAGATGGAAAAATTTCACCAGATTAAAACGTCTACTATTTTTGAATAATTTCAACATACTATATCGCTATTATTCTCTTTTTTCCAAATCTATAACCGCTAGAAAAAGGAAAACGAGGGTACCACTGATAAAGTAAAAAAGCGAACGAACCTCTATAACGCCTTTGATAAAATTGAGGAGATGATTCATCGGGCTAAAAATGACGAGAAAGTCTTGAATTGATCTTGGTAAAATACTTGCGGTGACATCGGTCGAAATGACAGTAAATAAAAAGAGCGCGAGGATCGATAAAAGGAAAGCAACAACCTGGTTTTTCGTTTGAGACGAAAAAAACATCGAAAGGCTGATATAAAAAGAGGTGAGAAGAAGACTTCCAAAATATCCCGCCACTATTTCAGGTAAGTATAACCCTGATAAAAAGGATAAGGAAACAGGCAGACCTAAGGTAAGCGTGAGACTGACTCCCACAATAGTAACTAATGCGAGAAATTTTGCTAATATGACTTGAGTTTCAGATAAGGGAAGCGTTAATAACACTTCAAGTGTATTGGTACGTTTCTCTTCTGCTACTATCCTCATCGAAAGCGCAGGAATATAAATGAGGAAT
>MFZI01000062.1:2053-7609 GCA_001789355.1 Candidatus Roizmanbacteria bacterium RIFCSPHIGHO2_01_FULL_39_8 | reverse complement strand
CCAAAAGAAGAGGGGACCATCAACTTCTCCTGCGGGATGGGAATGTATCGGGGAGTGATGAACGTGGTGAAAGGGTGAGATTCTTGCTGTTTCCTGCCTTATTTGTGTATCTTCGTGCTCAAAAATAGTGTGATACTACTTATGAGATAACCGATAGATGATCCGATAATTACATCAGAAACATAATGACATCCTAAGTAAATTCGCGAAAACGAAATAAGTATCGCAACAAAGTAATAGAGCCAACGTCTTTTTTTGTCGAAATAAGCTAAGACAGTTGCAGCAGCAAAGGCTGCTGCCGCATGGCCGGATGGCATCGCGTAATCGAAATTGCAGTTCACTGCTTTGACTATGTGGAGGACAAAAGGTCGTGGTCGCTGAAACAGTTCTTTTAATACAAGAACAAGACCAGAAGTGGTGAAGAAGCTAATGACAAAGGTGAGGGCGAACTTAATATCTCTTTTCTGTATTCCCGGATGTCTTTTTTCTTCGAAAATGATTGCCGCTGTCGCAATAAGAACCCAAATAAAAAATGAATTTCCGTACAGTGAGAGAAACGAAAAAAAGGAATTCAATAATCCTGTATGCGGAAGTAACTGGTAGAAAAATTTAGTAATGACCTGATCAGCATGCGATAGATATTGCATATTATATATTTTTAGTTTGTCATGCCAATCCACGTTTGACCTCGTAGGTCGAATGTGGACCGCTGCGACAATTTAATTAGAAACGATTTAGCCTTTTTTCGAATACTTCGAGATTAAATTTCAAGTTCATCGTGCCTTTTATTTCTACCGCAAATGAGGCGGCGATCGCTCCCATCCGTCCGCATTCTTTCACTGGTTTGTTATTCATATATCCAAAGAGGAATCCTGATCGATACGCATCCCCGGCTCCGGTTGGATCAATCGTTTTGACTTTGAATATTCCTACCTTTGTCCACTTCCCGGCACGGAAAATTTCCGATCCTTTATCAGCAAGTGTTTTGACTAAGACTTGATTTTTCCGTAGTAACGAAGTAATTTTCCTACTGATTTTTTTTTCAATGAAAGCAATTTCATAATCATTCCCAAATGTTACTTTTGCATGTGTTACCGCCTTTAATAAAAGTTCTTTTGAAAGATGAGGGACATAGAAGGCAGGATCAAAAGCAAAATCCAGCTTGAGTTTGACCGATTCATGTACATAATTTATCACTGCCTGTAAATCGTTCGGCGCAATGACGACGAAAGGATCTTCTACTAGAGGAATAATTTTTTTCAACGGTAATTTTGTCGCATGTTTCATCGCTCCTATTGAATACATCCATATCTGATTGTCCCGCTTATCCGCCATAGCAAAGCCCGCGGCAGAAGCAATATTCTTATAAGCTTTAATAAACGAAGTTTTGACAAGATTTCGTTCCAGGAATTTTTTATATTCAGAAAAATCATTTCCAACCGAAGCATAAATATACGGATTAAGCCCTAAGCGACCTAAATAAAAAGCCTGATTTCCAGCGGTTCCGCCGAAGGATTTTTTGTATTCATCCGTAATGACTGAAATATTGATTTGATGGATCTTATCAGGAAGAATATATTTCGAGAAATAATCGTTTACGTCGAAAATATAGTCATAAGCTAGGGAACCCGTAACTATTATATTTTTCATTGCAAAATATTCTAACGTTTGTTATAGTAAAACACAAATTAATCTCAAATCTCAAAACTCAAATGTCAAATCCAAATCTTAAATCTACAATCTAAAAAAGATTTTTAGTTTTGAGATGTGGTTTTGAATTTTGACATTTAACATTTGACATTATTACGATGAGCAAAGTAAAGGATCCCTCATTAGCGAAGAAAGGTAAATTAAAAATCGAGTGGGCACGGATGCAAATGCCCGTTCTCCTCCAGGTAGAGATGGAATATAAAAAAGAGAAACCATTCAAAAATCTTACCTTTGGAATAGCTCTTCATGTTACCGAAGCAACGGCAGTATTAGTACAAGTTTTGAAAGCTGGTGGTGCAAAAGTATATCTTGCAGGCTGTAATCCATTGTCGACGCAAGATGAAGTTGCGGCTGCTCTCGGCGCAGAAGGCATCGAAGTATTTGCCTGGAAAGATCAGACAAAAAAAGAATACTACTGGTGTCTGAATCAAGTCTTAAATGCCAGACCTCACATCACATTCGATGACGGTGCCGATCTGCTTTCGCTCATTCATACGGAACGGAAACACCTTCTTAAAACTGTTATCGGAGGGCAGGAAGAAACGACCACAGGGGTGATCAGACTTCGGGCGATGGCCAAAGAAAAAGCTCTCAAATATCCGGTGGTCGCGGTGAATGATACTCCGACGAAACACATGTTTGATAATGTCTATGGCACTGGTCAAAGTACGGTGGATGGAATCTTGCGAGCGACTAATATTTTGCTGGCGGGAAAGGCAGTGGTCGTTTGCGGATATGGATACTGCGGAAAAGGATTGGCAAATCGAATGAGAGGGATGGGGGCAAAAGTCACCGTCTGCGAAGTCGAACCGATAAATGCACTCCAAGCCACGATGGATGGGTTCTCGGTCATGAGATTGATCGACGCGGCAAAAGTAGGAGACATATTTGTGACGGTAACGGGAGACAAACACGTCCTAAGAAAGGAACATTTCCAAAAAATGAAAGATGGAGCGATACTCGCAAATTCGGGACACTTTGACTCCGAAATCAAAATCCCCGACTTGGAAAAACTAGCGAAATCGAAACGGGAGATAAAACCATTTGTTCAAGAATATACACTGAAAAACGGCAATAAATTATATTTGTTGGCAGAGGGACGCTTGGTGAATTTAGCTGCGGCAGAAGGTCATCCGTCCTCGGTCATGGATATGTCATTTGCGAATCATGCGCTTTGTGCCCGCTGGCTCGTCAAAAACTACAAGGGCTTCAAACCAGAAGTTTATGAAGTTCCGAAAGAAATTGATGAGAAGATTGCGCGCTTAAAATTGGCCTCGCTCGGCATCAAAATAGATTCTCTTACGAAAGAGCAAAAGAAATATCTTACTTCTTGGTCAGAAGGCACTTAAACAAATAAACTACTATTAATTCTTAAGTGTTAAATTCCTAAATCTTAAACAAATTTTAAACTTTAATATTTAAACGTTTATTTAATAATTACCATTTAATCTTTAAGAATTATTTGCAGGATTTGTTCACCAGTTTATTATGAAGACTATCATCTTTGATTTTGACGGAACTATTGCCGATACCTGGAAAGTGGTAATTAAAATACTGAAAGAGAAAGAGGAGGAGTGGGGACTGCCAGCTATTACCAAAGAAACATTTGCCGATTTTAGGGGCAAACCGTTCCTGGAGCTTATCAAAAAATATAACATCGTATTACTCAAGCTTCCTTTTGTTGTTTCAAAAACCCAGAAAGAACTAAAAAGTAGGATGGTGCAGGTCTCACTATTTAAAGGAGTAAAGGAGGTCATCATGAACTTGAAGAAGAGAGAATATCATTTAGGAATCCTTACTACTAATTCAAAAGAAAATGTCCTATTTTTTCTCAAACGCCATGGACTCGATGTATTCGATTTTATTCAAAGCGAACCAAGTCTTCTGGGAAAAGATAAAGCTCTTAGAAAAATATTAGATAAGAACAGCCTGGAACCAACCGAAGTATTGTATATCGGAGATGAAATCAGGGATATCGATGCCTGCAAAGAAAATAAT
Organism: Candidatus Roizmanbacteria bacterium RIFCSPHIGHO2_01_FULL_39_8; assembly: GCA_001789355.1. GTDB lineage: Bacteria > Patescibacteriota > Microgenomatia > UBA1406 > GWC2-37-13 > O2-01-FULL-39-8. The sequence goes on along the minus strand of MFZI01000062.1, from coordinate 3,901 downwards.
GTCAAAATTATTTCGGTCACGTGGGGTTTTAATACGAAGGATATTCTCAAAACAAACAATCCCGATTTTCTCGTCGACCACCCTTCAGAAATCCTCAAAATTATCGGAGAATAGCTTGTTGACACGGTCCCCGCTTGACCTCGTAGGTCGGGCGGAGACTGCTATGATAGACTAAGAATAAATAAAAATGGAGTTTTTACCGTGGATTGTTTTTTTCATCTTCCTCAAGCTTTTAATTGGATACATGTAGGAGACTATTTTCGCATTAGGAATTTGTTGAAGCACCTGCTCGGAAACTTTATCGAGAAACCAGGGACTAATATACAAATAGATGGTAGTTTTTAGATTGTAGTTTGTAGTTAAAAAGGAAAAATCTAATTTGAAAAAATCGCCTTGAAGAATTTTTATATTATTTTTATTTGGGTGGAAAAAACGGCGAAGAGTGAGGATAAGAATAAGAATAGGGTTGATATCGACCGCGACAAACTGTGTATTTAGTTTTTTTTCAAACGCACTCTTTGCCGCCTCAAAAATAACGATACCATCACCTGCGCCAAGATCAATTACCGTTTGGTTATTTTTTAGATCCAATGAATTAATGATCAAGCTCATGTCTTTGCTATTTGAGGGGAAATAGGGGACAGGAGAGAATTTTTTAGAGGAAAAAATTAAAATTATTCCAATAAGAATAGCCGCCAGTAAAAGAAAAATGATAATCATATTGACAAAAATACATCTCCTGTTAGTATTATAACAATATGAATTCACGAACAGACGTATTAAATAATTACTCACCACAGTCCTCCTGGAGTATTTTTTCTGGGGAGGATGCTTTTTAAAAATTAAAAATTAAGATTTGAAAATTAATTTCCTCCCCAAAAGGGAGGTTTTTTTTATGAAAACAAAAAAATATTTCATTATAGACTTCGACAGCACATTTATTAAAGGAGAGGGATTGGATCAATTTGCAGAGATTGCTGTGAAAGGAAATCCAAAAAAAGAGGAAATAGTTCGATCGATTAAGCGACTGACTACTTTGGGGATGGAGGGAAAGATTTCTTTTGAGGAAAGTTTAAAAAGGAGACTGAAGTTAATAAAAGGAACAAGGAAAGATATAGAGAAGAATGTTAAGCTACTCAAGAAGAATATCTCGGTCTCCATTCGGAGAAACAGGGATTTTTTCAAAACGTATAAAAATCAAATTTACATCGTCTCGGGAGGATTTAAAGAATTTATTGTTCCGATAACAAAATCCTTTGGAATACCCGAAAGTCATGTTTTAGCCAACAGTTTTATTTTTAATAAAAAGGGGGAAATTGTTGGGTGCGAGCAAAAGAATCCGTTGGCCCACTCAAACGGAAAAGTAAAAGTAATCAAGTCGTTAAAATTGAAGGGAGAAATTTACGTAATTGGCGATGGTCACACTGATTATTTGATAAAAAAAGCAGGACTCGCAACCAAGTTCATTGCTTTCACGGAAAATATTTCACGCGAGGCAGTTGTCCAGAAGGCCGACTATGTTACTCCTAATTTCGATGAATTTTTATACATTAACAAACTTCCTTCGTCTATTTCTTATCCTAAAAACAGGATAAAGGTCTTACTTTTAGACAAAGTAGATAAAATGAGCGTCTCTTTTTTTGAACAGGAAGGATTTTCTGTTGAATATATAGAGCGTCCTTTAACAAACGACGAACTGAAAGAAAAAATCCGCGGTGTATCCGTTGTCGCAGTTCGATCCAGGACAAAACTAACGAAGGAGATCATCGGGAACGCACAGAGACTTATGTGTATTGGCAGATTTGGTATTGGGGTAGACAATATTGACCTTAAAACGTCTTCAGAAAA
>MFZI01000062.1:0-2040 GCA_001789355.1 Candidatus Roizmanbacteria bacterium RIFCSPHIGHO2_01_FULL_39_8 | reverse complement strand
AAAACCCACGAAATACGAGGAAAAACACTCGGCATCATCGGATACGGAAATATTGGTTCACAGCTTTCTATCTTAGCCGAAGCAGTAGGGATGAGGGTCGTCTATTTTGACATTTTAGACAAATTGCCTTTGGGAAACGCCAAACGTTGTCTCACTTTAGCTGAGCTGCTGAAACAGTCGGACATTGTTTCTATTCACATGTCGGGAAATCCCAAATTCCACCTTATTGCTAAAAAAGAAATGCAGATAATGAAACCGGGGGCGTATTTAATTAATACGAGTAGAGGAGGAGCAGTGGATTCAGAAGTATTGGCAGAGTTTATCAAACAGGGAAAGCTTGGGGGTGCGGCGTTAGATGTCTTCCAAAACGAACCCTTCGGCTCCACTCAGGGTAAACCCAAAGACCAAAAATTCATTTCTGTTTTACAAAATATACCCAATGTTATTCTGACGCCACATATTGCAGGAAGTACAGAAGAATCACAGAAAAATATAGCAGAATTTGTCTGCGGTAAAATGATCGAATTCATAAATCTGGGAAATACCTTTTTAAGTGTGAATCTTCCAAACATCCAACTGCCAAAGTTGAAGAATGCCCACAGATTATTGCATCTGCATAAAAATGTTCCAGGGATATTGGCAAAGATTAATAGTTCACTAGCCTACAGCAAAATAAATATACTCGGCCAATATCTAAAGACCAACGAACAAATAGGATATGTCATAACTGATGTGGATAAGGAATATGATAAGAGAGTTTTGCAGGAATTGCGCATTATACCAGATACTATTCGGTTTAGAGTTCTTTATTGAACATATATATATGAAAAAAATAACTATAGTTGGATCAGGTGGAGTGGGAAGCCAAGTAGCTTATTTGTTAGCAAGTCGGAAACTAGTCGAAAGAATTGTACTTCTTGACATTCTCAAAGGGATGGCACAAGGGAGAGCAATGGATATCTATCAGTCACTTCCTCTTGAACATGGCTTCGTTGATGTTATCGGTACTGATGATTACGCAAAGACGAAGAACTCGCACCTCGTCATCATCACTGCAAGCTTGGTCCTCAAGCCGGGGATGACGCGTGAAGACTTGGCGGTGAAAAACAAGCCCATCATCGAATCGGTAGTCAAGAAAATCGTAAAACATTCACCGGATTGCATATTGATTGTGGTTTCAAACCCCTTGGATGTGATGGCGAAAGTGGCGCTAAAAACGAGTGGGTTTCCCAAGAAAAGAGTCATAGGGATGGCGGGAATACTTGATTCCACCCGGTTTAGAACGTTTATTGCTCAAGCGGTCAAGACTGATACTCGCAAAGTCAAAGCAATGGTCATAGGAAGCCACAATGAGACAATGGTCCCACTGGTAGAACTTGCAAGAGTAGGGAGTATCCCAATAACCAAGCTTCTCCCCCGGAAAAAGATTGCCAATATTGTAAAGCGTGTACGCTATGCCGCGATCGAAATCATCAAACTTCTTAAAACAGGCAGTACTATATTTGCACCAGCGCTTTCAATTTATGAGATGGTTGATGCGATCCTTAAAGACAAAAAGCAGGTAATGCCTTGTTCAGTATTACTTGAAGGTGAATATGGAGTTAAGAATCTTTTTATCGGGGTTCCTGCAGTGATCGGAAAGAAAGGCTGGGAAAAAGTGATTGAATTAAAATTATCAGTTAAAGAGCGGGATCAATTCCTAGCCTCTGTTGACTACCAGAGAAAAATTTTTAGAAAGATAGGAATTTAATATGAAAAAAATATATTTCACGTGTGGACCTACCCAACTTTACTCGACAGTCCAGAAACATCTAGATGAAGCATTGATTCATGATATTCCCTCGATTTCACACCGGGGAGCACAATTTCAAGAGATCTTCCAGAAAACAGTCGAGAATTTGAAAAGACTTCTCGCTATTCCAAAACAACATCATATTTTTTTCCTTTCTTCATCTCTGGAAAGTATGGAAAGAATTATCGAAAACTGTGTCGAAACAAATAGCTTCCATTTTGTCGACGGATCGTTTTCCCGAAAATTTT
>MFZI01000061.1 GCA_001789355.1 Candidatus Roizmanbacteria bacterium RIFCSPHIGHO2_01_FULL_39_8 | reverse complement strand
CTGAATTGTCTGAGGCTAAATTTGTTGTTCATAGCCTCATTGTAACATGTCATTTCCCTGTTGTCAAGGGATAAGTGCCCAAATGAACCCATTGACGCGCGAGTGATCGATGATTTTTTACCAAGTCCACAGGATTTGAGTTTGAATGAAAAAAATACTCCCATCATATCAAGCGATGATTAGAAAACTTCTCGATTATTACTTTGCTAACCAGCGAACTTAACTGCAAGATATCCATCAAAAAAAACTAAATTAAAAATAATTATTTTTTTCAATTATTTAGTAATTAAAACTAATTTTTAGAATTTAGAATATAGTTTATAAAATTTCTCTGATTTTAAAATATTGAATTACTGCTTCTTCCACTCCTTGATAACATCTAAACCCTACTTCTCCTTGTTTATTCGGAAAATCAAAATATTCTTTATAAGGTTCTACAGAAAAATCATCCTCAAATATTTTATTTCCTTCATTGAATATAGTGATTACATCATCCTTAATTACTGTTTTTATATTAAACCATCCTTCATTTGATTTTTTAAGTGATACTTTTTTTACTTTTTCATTAAACGGTCTATAACCTCCGTGTTCCATAAGATATTTATTAATGTTAAATATATGCGGTGTTAATTTATTATCTTTGTCTATATTAAACATCACACAAAATTGAGGAACAATACTTGCATAATGCTTTGTGCCTTTAACAGCCCAACCTACAGCTCCATTTACGATTCTAGTTTTAAATTCGAATTCATAATTCTTTAATGGTGCTAAATAATTGGTCATTATAGGAAAGTGGGCATTCATGACCCTTAATCCTTCATGCGTTAATGAGAAAGATCCTCCGGGAGCATTCCACAGTTTTATAAACCTATCTAAGTCTTTAAAATCCTCAGTAGGCAGATCTTCTATTTCATAGGCAGGAAGAATATTTGGATTAATTGGGATATTATCTCCAATCCATTTTATTAATTTTTCTCTAAAATCGCTAAAACTATTGTATTTTTGTAAGGTTAAACCTTGTATGTCGACCGGAGGGTCTATGTTATTTGAAATAAATATTGCCGTATATCTTGATTTTTTCTCTCTAAGAGCGTAGCCTAATTCTAAGATTACGTTTAAAGACTTTGAAGAAATATCTGCAACAAAGTAATCAGAATTATCAATTCCATTTGTTATCTTTTTCCATAAAAAATCTGTTTTTGAATGATCTTCAATGATAATAAAATCAATATTAAACGTTCTGCAAACAGTTTTGATAATATTATTTTGAATACGGAAAAATTCCCCACAAGGGATAGCAAAAAATAATTGAAGTTTTTTTATTCTATTCATCTTTCAAGCAAATTTTACGACTTTTGAGAGTAATAGTAAACTGCCGATCCTCTTTTTTCTTTTCTTATTAATCCTCTTTTGATAAGCTCTTTGCGAAGGGGCCAAGTATGAGGAATTCCCAATAACTGATTGAGTTCTGATGGACGAATTCCAGGATTTTTTCTGATGATCGTGAGTATCTCTTCCAATAAATCTTCTTTTGACTTAGGTATCATAACTTCAATAAAGTTCCGGAATTCACCTTATCCTAGAGCTGCTTTCATCGATATCGAACGAGGTAGGTTAAATTTTTCATAGTAGTCAATCATATTTTGTGCATGAAGATAAAAATGTTCGCTGATATCACATACAACATCAAATACACTTATAACAGGGCTGTAGGGCTTTTGAACTTTTCTTCCCAAAATATTTGGGGCTTGAAGTATGCTGTGTAGATTACCTAAAACTTGACCATATTGAGATTGCAATTCTGCTTTCTCCATTTGATTAACTTTTGCCAATTCCGGAAATTGTTCTACGTAATTCCAGGTTTTAAGTCGACTGGGAATTTCATCTGTTGCTTGTGAAATTAGTTTTGTAAAGGCAGATGTATGTATAATAATGTGTTGAAATTGTTTTATTAGTGTATCAGACGATGAAAAAAGAGGCTCATTAAGCTGTTCATCTGTTAAAGAACTAAGTCCTTCTTCGCTTACTGCGGCAATCTTTAATAAACGCATAAATCGATATCTGATCTCTTGAGGTAACGCTTCTGGATTATATTTTTCCAACCATTTACCTGATTCTGAAGACATATGTAGTAATTTTACTACTTTTTTAGCTTAGAACCAAGATTTTATCTATTCAATTATTTTGTCGATATTTGAGCAGGATGACATCGGAGGAGAAGGGGCGGTATTCGGTATTATTTACTTCTTTTTTTGTGGGCTGTAGTTCACCATCCCGTTCACGCCGAATTTGTCGGTGAAACTACCATGGTAGTCTCCTCAGAGTTGATCGGCGGTTGCCATCTGGATTTTAGCTAACCCTCAACTATAACTTCAAAACCTCCGTATGCCATACGCTTCATGTCAAAAGGCATAGAAAAGTTCTTATATTTTTCTTCTAGTTTTTTCATCTCCTTCATCACCTTAGCATTGACTTCGTTTCGGTGCTTTTTTGACTTATACACAATAAATGAAAACCAGACCGTTTCATTTGGTTTTGACTTCGCCATTTTAGTAAATGCCAATGGCTTCATTCCACCCATGGCTTTCGGAGTTAGATCATTTCCTATGCATTCCATATATTCAAGCGCACCGGATTTTATCCACATATCTTTCCCTTCATCTGCCATTTTTTTATATTCTGCTACTTTATTTTTTGGTACTACAAGTACGAATCCGTCTACATATTTTGTCATAATATCTATTCACCTCCTTTACCCGCTCAAATTTTATATTTCACGAAAAATTTGCTCGGGTTAGACCGCCTAAAATTGCTCCATGAGCCGTTCCCGTTTTAATCGGGATGAAAAGGCGAATGGGTAAGATTAGGCCGACTCATAAGCTTCTTGTAACTTCGCAATGTCAAATTTCTTCATCTTAAGAAATGCTTCAGTTACTCGTGCGATTCTTTTTGGATCTTTATCCGCCATCATCTCGTCCATAACAGTGGGAACGATCTGCCATGAAATCCCGTACTTGTCCTTGAGCCAACCGCATTGCTCTGATTCCGATACTGTAGAGAGTTTTTCCCAATAATAATCAATTTCCTTCTGATCTTTACATTTCACTATAAGCGAAACAGCTTCATTAAATTTGAATGTATGGCCAAATCCCGAATCCATTGCAATAAATTCTTCATTTGCTAACGAAAATTGCGAATACATTACATTATCTTCTTTTTCATTAAACTCATTCTTTCCATATTCTGTAATTACATCAATTTTTGAGGCCGGAAATACTTTCGTATAATATTCTATTGCTTCTCTTGCTTTACCAGTGAAATCTTGTGTAAACATGAGCGCCGGAACAATACCATGAGTAAATTTTTCTTTCGTATATATTATCTGCCACGAAAGTCCATACTTATCTTGGATCCACCCGTACATTTCGCTAAACGGGTATTTCCCAAGCTCCATAAGTACTTTGCCTCCTTTTGACAGTTTTTTCCACATTTCATCTACATCATCTTTCGTTTTGAACTTTACATGAAAAGAGATCGAAGGATTGAATTTGAAATATGGTCCGGCGCTTATTGCCATAAACGACTGACCCGAAAGGGTAAAAGAAACTATGTCTGCATCTCCAGAGGGAGTGTTGTGAAGCGTCGTTATATTCGTTATTTTCGAATTCTCAAACAAAGACGTATATAATTCTGCCGCTTCTTTCGCCTCTTTATCAAACCATAGATGTGGGGTAATCTTATGGGTCATGATTGTAACAGTTCGTTCAACTTGTCAAATTGCTGATTCCAACCTGCGTTTGCTCCTTCCTGGTCTTTTCCTGCTGGCATTCCTAGGTGTCTCAAGGTTATTTTTGTTTTTTCTCCCATGTCTTCAAATTCGACGATGATAGTCATTTCGATAGGAAAATCCTTGCCCATTCCATAATAAGTGGCAGGCACGACATTTCCCCTCTCATCCGCAAAACTATCGGTAGTAACAATTTTCTTAAGCGGAATTATTTCTTTATAGACTCCTATACTCCAAAGGTCTTTGTCGAATTCCGTGCCCTTTGGTCCGTGCATCGCCACATGCGATTTGCCTCCCACTCTAAAATCGATGTGAGCAGCAGGACAAGTGAAGCCTTTTGGCCCCCACCATTTTTTTACATATTCTGGCTCACTCCAGTATTTCCATACAACTTCCACGGGCGCATCGAACACTCGAACGATTGTTAACTCCTTACTATTTGGATCTGGCATACGTTGTATCGTCTAACAGACGATTGGCCTTTGGCCAAAATTTATAATTGGGCTTTTTCCCTTTTTAGCGCCACCTCGAGAACATCGAACCGCTCATTCCACTGTTGTGTCATTTTCTTGATCCAGTGTTCCAATTCTTGCATCTTTTTTGGGTTAATCTGGTACAACCGCTGTTGTGCCTTCTTCTCTACTTGGACCAACTCTACCTCTCGTAATACTTTTAGATGTTGCGAGATTGATGGATTGCTAACTTCAAACTTTTTGAAAATATCAGAAGCAGACAGTTGTCCTCCATGAGCGAGCATTTCGTAGATAGAAAAGCGTGTAGGTTCAGCGAGTGCAGAAAAAATTGCTATCTGTGATTGTGACATAAATCACATATTAAAGTATTTGTTTAATTAAGTCAAGACTTAATTAAGGAGACGTTGTTGGTTGTGGTTGTTCGGGAGGAGACGTTGGTGGTGGGCTCGTTGGCGCCGGTTGCTGTTCCGGTTGAGCGGTTGGTGGTGGTTGAGAACTCGTATCACCAGGTCGTTCACAACCGCAGGCACCATTTGACCAACTGACGCATGTTCCGCCGCCAGCTTTACAAGCAGCTTCCTGACTTTCGCGGCTTGGACTCGTAGGCGAAGAGCTTTGTTCAGAAGAAGGTGTGGGATTATTCACACAGGTAGATCCATTCCAATATTGTCCGAATGAACACGAGCCATACCCTGTCGGAGGAGGACTGTAATTGTTTGTGCCCGAGTTTGAGTTCGCTGATTGTACACATGAACAGCTTCCGCTATCCCAATTCATATTAGCCGGGCAGCCATTGGAAGGATAGGTACAGGCTGAAGGGTACGATCCCTGCTCACGACAGTAACAAGAGGTTGAATCCCACCAGCGGCCGTCACCCCCACAGCCTCCCTGGGGCATTTGGCAACCGCCAGCGGTGGAACCAGTGTTAGGCCGCTCGCAGCCGCAGGCACCGTTTACCCAACTGACGCAGGTTCCGCCGCCAGCCTTACAAGCAGCTTCCTGACTCTCGCGGCTTGAACTCCCTCCTTGATAAGAAGCGCTTTCTGGTGATCCGCCGACACAATATCCACCTTGAGGGTTGATGAGTTCGGGAACCCAACGAGCACCCGGTCCACACTGCCTAGCGGAGGGCGAGTAAAAAGGGCTTGGATAGTTTCCCGGAGTATTAGTCAATGGCGGTAAATACCCATTCGAAGTTTGATTGTAATCTTGAATACAGGCTCCTCTCGCATAGTTGCGATGGTATCCGCCGGGACAGGGGGTGTCTTGATAGCCAGAATTTTGCTGATCGGCAAAGCGGGGCGTATAATTAGGAATACAATACCCTCCGTTAGGAGCGGTAGAAAGGGGGACAAAATGGGCGTTGCTGGGACAAGAGATTGGCGCGGGTTGTTTGTCACTTGATGGTGGCGTTGCAGTTTGCACGCCATATGTTTGCCCCAGATTATACATCCGTTGATATTCTGGTGGAAGTTGATCGACGCTCCTCTTATTCTGGGTTATGTATTTATTCACAAAGTCTATGTCCTCTTGGCGTGGTTTATACCGTTCGACAATTTCTTTGAACTTTTTTTCTTCATCGGGATTATTTTTGAAGATGGT
>MFZI01000060.1 GCA_001789355.1 Candidatus Roizmanbacteria bacterium RIFCSPHIGHO2_01_FULL_39_8 | reverse complement strand
AAAGTGCCTTTCGTATAATCTGCAAACCGATCCCTGACTTCTTGGGCAATATCACTTGAGCTTAAGTCCCGTTTTTCCGGTTTGGTAAGGTGGAGAGTAAATAAAGCAGCATCCGGCTCTCGCTGACGGTTTCCGGTAGATTGAAGAACCTGTCCCACTTCGGCTACCATATAGTCGAGTTCTTTCGTTTTACGCAGTTGATCGGTAGCCTGGATAGTTTCCTGGGTGACGATAGAGTTATCAGTTCCGGCGGGAAAATCTATCGCAACGTAGATAAGCTCTGCATCTTCACGCGGGAAAAATTCATTCTTAACAAGTCCCAAAGGAAGAAGAAGGTAGGCAAAAATCGTAAAACAGATAATTGCGATCAGGGTTCGTCTGCGGGACCGCTGTGAAGGGAGGATCCGCTCAATCACTTTTCGGTATTGTTCGCTCAAGGCTTCGATATTGATGATACCGTGATCCAAAATATGCGCAAATCGTTTCGATCCTATGCGAATATATTTATTGGACAGACTAAATTTCCTGTAGCGTGCGCTAAAGGACCCCCGGATCTTATACGTGATAAAAAGTAGTACAACAGAGACTAAGATAATGACCGGAAAAAGAATATTCTTGGGTAAAAGTACGGCAAAGAAAAGGATATAAACAATAATTCCCAAGCCAAAAAACAGCGTTTTAACGCGAGAGGGAAATTCAGGTTTCAAAAATACGATCATCAAAGGAATCGTGATAAATACGGAAATAATAGTGGATGTGATCATCGTAGTTGTTACGACGAGCGGAATTGATTTGATGAACTCACCTATGATTCCGGTTGAAAGAAGAAGGGGAACAAATCCCCAGACGGTCGTTATGGCTGATGACCACAAAGGAACGATAAAATCTTTCCAAACCATGACCCCCGTCTGATACGCAGTGAATTTACCCGTCTTATAATAGCGCGTCATCGCAGCAACAACGACGATCGTATCATCGATCAGAATTCCTAATGATAAAAGAAAGGAAAATACTGTCAGAAAATTGAGGGTGAGTCCGAGAGCACGAATGATTGCAAATGTTGCAAGAAACGTAAGGGGGACAGTGACATTAGAGATGATTCCCTGTCGTAACCCTAGAAAAATCAAAAGAAGTAAAAAAACGAGAATACTCGTATTGAAAAACTCCCGATACAAATTATTAAATTGGTCGTTTATAAGATTTGCAGTATTTTGAATCGAGAAAACCGAAAACTGTCCATTATATTTAGCAAGCGCATTAGTTATCACAGGCTCCGTTGCCTTGAAGGAGCCGTCGATATCTGCATTTGATTTTTTGAAGATGAAAAATTGTACCGCCCGCTCTGAAAATTTCTGCGGTGAAGAGATATATGTATGTTGTTGGCCGCTTATCGAGCGTTCAGAGATAGATGCGATATCACCCAAACGTACGTTTATCCCAGAAGCTGAAACACGTAAGTTACGAATATCATCTATCGTCACAATTTCACGATTGATCGTGAGTGAAAAAGTAGAAGAGGAAGTGGTGACCGATCCGGCAGGAAATGACTTTGCCGCGGTTTGCAGAATTCCGGAAAGGAGTACGGGATTGAGATTCAACTCTCTCGCCTTGGTGAGGTCGACGACGAGTTCAATTGTTTGATTCTCTAAGCCTGAAGTCTGTACTCTGTCAACCTCCTTGATATTCTCAATTTGCTTTTGCAGATCATCTGAAAAACGCATGAGAGAAGCGATGTCTGATTTTGAAGTAATCGCAAAAGTCCAAAATGGCTGATCTTCAAAGTCGATCGTCTGAATGCTAGGGGTAGTCGCTTCCTCGGGGAGATCATTTACCTTGTCTACTGCGGTTTCGACGTCACTTGCCGCTTCTTTCAGATCTCTATTCGAGACAAATTCCACAGTGATGGTGGAAACATTTTCTCGAGATGTTGATGTCAATGAATTGAGTCCGTCTAGGCCGGCGAGTTCACGCTCCAGTGGAATAGTGACAAGCTGTTCGACGTCGTCTGGGCCAGCCCCAGGCAATACAGTATTCACGATGATAAGCGGAATTTTTACCTCAGGATTGAGTCTTCGGGGGATCTGAATAAAAGCGACTACCCCAACGATGATAATGAGCATGACTAAAAGAATGGGGAGCCGAGGTTGGGCCAGATATTTTGCCTGGTAACTATCCAGAAGCTTCCGGTCAAATTTGAGTTGGGAAAGATATGAGGTTATTTTTTTTACCATAATCTATAAATTCCAATCACCAACCAACAAGTATTCCAAACAAATTTCAATTTCCAATAATTCAATATTCAAAACTTTGTTTTCTTGGTATTTAGAATTTGAGATTTATTTGTATCTTGTAGATTGTGAGTTGTTGATTATTGAATTATTTTTACGGGGTCTCCGGCGATCACATTTCTATCGAGAATCACTTTATCCACGTCGTTCAAGCCTTTTTGAACCTCGACAAAGCTCCCGTAGACGTTTCCTAGTTCGACAGATCTGGCTTGAGCTTTATTATCGGTGATAATATAGATATAGGATTGATCTTTGGTCTGATAGATTGCATCGACCGGAATATAGGGAATGACTGCGCTTGTGTCGTAATGCCCGATAGGAAGATCTACTTGAATGAATCCTTTTTCAGTCATATTGCGGACATAATTATCCGGAACAGTAAAATACACTCCATAAAGCGAGCCTTGGATTGCCTCTTGCGTTATATAGGTCGGATTAAGGGAGAGATTTGTATTTCCATTCAGATGTAAAATGCTCGGTTCCAGGAGTGAAATTCTACGTGCAATATCGGCAGAGACATATGCAATCGCAGTTATTGGATCAGGTAGATCCGTAGTCTGATTGATGATGGCAAGTTGTGTTCCCGGTGTTACCGCTTGTCCGACTTTTACGAACACTCTCTGAACTATTCCTGAAAAAGGAGAGGAGGGATACATCAGAGCCTCGGTTACTTGAGCCATCTGCAACTGAAGTTTTGAAATTTCAAGATTCAGATCGAGCATTTTCTTTTGCACCTCCAACTGTTTGATCGTTAAATTTTTTTGCAAATCAGTAAGCTCTGCCGGTGCATTATCATCAGAAGATTGATATTGAGTGTTGGTAAGCGAGGCTTGGGCTTGATTATTGGCTGCTAAGAATTGACTTTTTAATTGTTTGGTCGAGAGAATAAGCGCACTATTGGAAGCGCTATTCTGGGAAAGAGTGTTGAGTTCTGAATCCAAACTAGAAAGAATGTCGCTATTAAGCGAGACCAATGATGAAATTCCAGCGATCGATTGTTCGTTGATAGCGCGTAAATCTTCGGCCATGACGTGGCCTTTTTCCGCGATTTTTTTTTGCAGATCAATAGAATCTTTTTGTTTATCGTGTGTATCTTTTGCAGTCTGATATTGTTTCTGGGCAATCTGGCGCTGGAGCGAAAATGTATTTCCTCCTTGATAATTTGAGGAGAGTCCGATGAGCCATTGTCCTTTATCAATCTCTTCACCCTGATTTTTGTAAATAGTTTGGACGACGCCTCCCATGAGGGAGGTGATGGTGACCACTCCAGATTTTTCAATCTGGGCTTGCACGGTTAGTTTGGGAGCACTACCCACCCGATATATCCTTACTGATTTTGTTTGGAGAGTCTCTTTTTCTTCTTCTATTTTTGGAGTACCTAAAAAATTACTTATTACGATAAGAATCAAAAAGAGAAAAAGAAAGGCAAAAAAACTCGCAAACGGCCTTTTTTCAACAACAAATAAAAGTTTCCTTTTTCCAGTATTAAGAAGTTTTTTAATTTTATCCACAACTTTTTTCATGAGGAGCATATTATAGCTCTATTTAATTCGTTTTTCAATTAAGGGTGGTTTTAAAAATTCTTACCCCCCCTCTTACATTATCTTGATAAAATTTCTACACTCATGAAACGTCATAAAATTTCGGTCTCCATTTCTCTCGGTAGGCAAGATTTCAGAAAGATGCGCTGGGTCCCCTTTTTAGTAGGATTATCTGCAGGAGTGGTTTTTTTGACGTTCTACAATTTTTTTTGGCTTCCTTTTGGTCAATACCTCTTTCATTTTTAACTACCTTGAGTCCTTCCGATGGTTGAGACATTTTTAACGAGCGTCGTCTTTTCTATATCTTTTATTTCAACATTTTCATATGAAGTAATCATAAGCCCCTCAATAATATTCTTAGCCCGCAGAGCATCATTTTTTCTTAGATAGTTAATGGTTGTCGTTTTTTCTTTTATTAAACGCGGCCATACAAAGGAAATATTTAACGCTGCAAAAAAAATTGACGAATCTACATAAACAGATCGAATATCTTTTATCAAAATGTCACGAATTTGCTCCGAAGCAAAAAAAAAGCGATAAATAACGCTGACCTTTACTTCATCTACCACGATCGTATTGGGGAAAAGATCAAAGGGGAAGATACTATGTATTTTTAATAGTATCTCCTTTGATTTATTCGTAAGGTTGTAAAGTTTATTCCGGTCTATGCTATAAATCGTTCGGGTTATAGATATCATCCTAAATTCTAATACGTCTAGACAATAAATTGGTGATAATAGTGTAGGAGCAAAGTAAGATAAAAGAACTACAAAACTATTCACCGGAAGCCAGTTAACTTTACAAAATAAACCCGCCGAAGATGGCGGGCTTATTTAAGAAATGATTTACTAACTCATATCTTCATCAATATCTTCTTCTTGCATAGATTGATCCCTCTGATCGGAACCCTTGTTTGTATCTGTCATGGTTTTCACCTCCATTCTTCTTTTAACAAATAACTTAAGCTACCTCTTACTTATGCAGTTCTCAATCTTCTTCCGATCCAGATCAAGACCATTGCTCCGAGAGCTGCGACTAAAATGCTGTAAACATTAAAGCCAGTAACTCCCGGTTGATCAAGGAGATTCATAATGAGTCCTCCCACCAAGGCTCCCAGAACCCCAAAGATGATATCCGATAACACCCCTTGCGAGGAGGTACCCATAATTACAGACGCAAGCCACCCGGCTGCGAGTCCTAGTACAATCAAAAGTAATATACTCATAGATTCATAGAATAATTTGTAATATTCCAACTATATTTGCTTAGCGTCAAAATGGAAAGAGAGATCAGTAAGAGCTCCGTAAGAAGATATCGACGGTCTTACACAATTCTATGATTTTTTATACCTCATTCTTACCGCGAATGAATAATATATCTATAATTAATAATTCATTTATCATATGAAGTACAGCTTGCAAGTTTTGTTAAAAAAAAGTTTTGTCGGGGACTTTATTAAAATAATAAAAGACGGAACGAAGATATAAGCTAAAAAAGCGGAATTTTCATTCTTTAAGCATATAGCCGAAGCCTCGTACAGAGTGTATTAATTTCTTCTTATGACCATTGTCGATTTTCTTGCGTAAATATCCCACGTATACATCAACCACCCTTGTCTCAATTTCAGTCGAATAGAGCCAGATTCTATTTAAAATAATATCTCTTGTAAGTACCCTCCCTCTATTATTCATCATATATTCGAGGAGCTTAAATTCTTGTGGAGTAAGCTTGATAAGTTTCTTGTTTCTTTTCACTTCGAGTGTTTTTGTATCCAGTTCAAGGTCGGCTATTTTTAAGATTGAGTTGTTATTAGTATTTTCACGAAGACGTGCCTTAATTCTTGCCAGCAAAACATCGGATTCAAATGGTTTAGCTACGTAGTCATCAGCACCGAGGTTGAGTCCTTTTACTATATCTGTCGTCGTTCCTTTTGCTGTTAATATGATCACCGGTAAATCAGCATAGGCCTTTTTAATTTCTGTGCATACGGTTTCGCCTCCCATGGTGGGGAGTCCAAGATCTAAAACTACCAGATCGGGAGGCATTTTTTTTATGTATTTAAGTCCTGTAATTCCTTCAGAAAATGC
>MFZI01000059.1 GCA_001789355.1 Candidatus Roizmanbacteria bacterium RIFCSPHIGHO2_01_FULL_39_8 | reverse complement strand
CACTAGGTTTTTAGGTTTTGATCTTTGATATTTGAGGTTTGAGCTTGACGCAAAAATTGAAGACGAATAGAATAACAACAGCTAAAATCGTAAGGATTGATGAATAGATATCTTTAGGCATTAATTTCACCCCTGCAAAAGACCCATTCAGAACATTTCCCACGACTACCGCAAAAGTAAGTATAAGAGTTACGAGACTTGCGGGGGCATATTTTAATCCTTTATACCAACTAAAAACATAAAAGAATAAGATTGTTCCACCGACAAAGATGATTATCATCTGTGAAGCATTGATCGCTAAAAGAGTACTGATATTTCCGGTTGCAAAAGAGGTTACGAGCAAAAGGACCGATCCTATCCCCATCCTGAAGAAACCAACTAATTCTGTAGAAACATGTTTTATTGTTTTTTTGGCAATGACTGTTTCGAAGGACCATAAAAGAGTTGCCGCTAAAACCATCAACTCTCCCTTTCCAATCGAGAAATCAATTTTTGCGAAATAAAAATTCGCAGCCGCGATGAGTATGAAAGCAACGAGGTAAACTTTATTCAACTTTTCTTTTAAAAAGATGAGGGCGAGTAACGAAACCCAGATGAATAGACTCTTTTGGATGAGATTAGCCTGTATTGCAGAAATATATGAAAGACCACTAAAGAACAGATAGAAAGGGACTGCTCCACCAATAAGACCAATCAAAGTTAGCCGAATGACTTGACCCCGGGTCAATTTCTTTACTTCTTTTATTTTTCCGGAAAATAAAATAAGAAAAAGAAATAAGACAGCTACATACGTATTGCGTCCAGTGGTCAAAACCAAGGGGGGAATTTGAGCGACGGATAGCTTGGAATAAAAAATTGCAATCCCTGAAATAACCGAAGCTGTGAAAGCGAGAAGTATCCCTTTGTTAATTTGCTTCATTTTTTGGTTGATTTTTGGCAGCGATGCTGATTCGCTCAATGATTAAGTTTCCGTACACGAGAACTCTGTCATTTTTCTTTATCTTTCCAACATGAGTATCATAAACTGCTTCCAAACCATTCTCTAGTAGAGCCTTTCCTCCGATTATTTTTTTTACTTTTAATGGTTTTAAGTAGCACATCTCTTCATTATATCATCGCTCACCTTTCAAGTTGTAAAAGAACATGATTACCATAAAAAACCACGTAATAATACCTACTCGAGTTATGACAGAATTCCATACAGGCATTATCGACCTAAAATATGGATCTGCATCCCAGACAAAGCCTACAGTCAAATACACGGCCGCGATGAGGAAAAAAAGCCTGCCCTGTTTCGGTCTCACCAGTAGGACAAACGGGACTAACCAACTGAACCATTGGATGCCAAATGTCGGAGTGGCGACAAAAAAGAAAAGCATTATAATTAAGATGTTTTTTAGTAGGTCTTTATCCTTTCTTAAAAGGGAAAACACCACAAAAAAGAGCAGAAAAAGGAATGAGAGAACTGTCTCGATAGTTGGAATCGGTCTGTGATTCAATAAAAAGACGATGAATTTGCTATACCCCCATTCCCCGAATATTCCTTTGTGCGAAATGATTTTATACATGATCTGCCCAGACAAAACAGGAGAGAACAACGAATAGATCAGTAACATTACCGCAGGAAAAAGAGGAAGCAGTAAATATAAGAATAGATTCCTTGATCTTCTTATGAGAGGAATAACAAATAGTAAAGGCCACGTTTTTATCGAGATCGCCATGGAAAAAATGAGCACGCCCAAAAGCTCTTTTCTATCCTTTATCAATGCGATTGTTAACAGGAAAAAAAATAAAGGGAGAGCGTCGATTTGGCCGTGTACGACAGAAATGATTACGGTGATTGGATTCACCGCATAGAGTAAGGAATTGTTTGATTGCCGCTTTGACAAAATTGAGATGGGAAAGACAATTAAACTGTCGAAAAATAGAAATACAAGTTTTAGAAAGACTGCGGGTTGGATATATTCTTGTAAGAAAAGTACAGTAGCAGATAGATACGAAGCAAAGGGGAAATAGCTAGACTCATACTGATTTTTTCCCTCCAAAAAATAGTGACCGTCTCGTATAAAAGTACCAAGATCGTCGCTCATGCTATGAACAAACACTACCAATACAATAAGTCGTATGATCACGGCTATCATAAAAGAAGTTATAGCCGTAGTAGTGAGCCGCCTTTTGTAAATAAGATAAACGAGGGATAAGGAAACTGACGTATAGAGGAAAAGTAACATAGTTTACCTATTTTATAGTATAATATCCTCTACTGCTCTAACTTTTTACCTTCGCGTATATTAGCGCAGAGTCGAGACTCATTTTGTTCATTTGAAAAAGTAGGTGTCACGAGTGAGGTGACTCTCCGAGAAGCGGATCCCCGACTTAATCGGGGGAGCCTCGCAGGAGAGAAGGGATCACCAGTGACAGAATCTACTTTTTATAATCATATGGAGATAAGAAATATTGCAATCATCGCTCATGTCGACCATGGAAAAACCACTTTGGTCGATGCCATGCTCAAACAAACTCATACCTTTCGGGAGAATCAGAAAGAAATGAGTGAGACTCTTATCATGGATTCAAATGATCTCGAGCGTGAAAAAGGTATTACTATTTTGGCAAAGAATACCTCAGTTTTTTACAAAAATACTAAGATAAACATCATCGATACTCCCGGACATGCCGACTTTGGCGGAGAAGTCGAACGCGTGATCAATATGGCAAGCGGGGCTATTCTTTTGGTCGATGCGGCCGAAGGTCCACTTCCCCAAACCAAATTTGTTCTCAAAAAAGCCCTCGAGAGCAAACTTAAAATCATTTTACTTATCAACAAAATCGATAAAAAAGATGCCCGCCCTAAAGAAGTTCTCCATGAAGTCGAAAATCTTTTCTTGGATATCGCCCATGATGAGTCGGCTCTCCATTTTTCTACCCTGTTTACCGTAGGGCGCGATGGAAAAGTTTTCGAAACTTTGCCGGAAAAATATAATTCAGAAACACCGGGAAATCTTAACCCGATCTTCGAAACTATTCTGAAGGAGATCCCACGAAGCGATACAGGAGAGGACAAACCTTTTCAGATGCTCATTTCAACTTTGGACTATGATAATTACGTAGGTAAACTTTGCATCGGCAAAGTCAGCAGGGGAACTTTGCAAAAAGGTCAACTCGTCTCCCTCCTGGATAAAGATAAACTGAAAGGAAACTATAAAGTCACCAAGTTATTTACGAGCGAAGGGCTCCAAAGAAAAGAAGTCGACAAAGTCAGATCAGGTGATATTGTTGCTATCGCAGGGATCCCCGAACTGACAATCGGCCAAACGCTGACAGACGTCAACCACCCAGTAAGTCTTCCGACAATCCAAGTAGAAGAACCGACAATCAAAGTAACCATCGGGCCAAACACAAGTCCTTTTGCGGGAAGAGAGGGTGAATACACTACCTCCCGGCAGATAAAAGAAAGGTTATTAAAAGAAAAAGAGACGAATCTTGGATTACGCATCGAAGAAGAATCCGGAGGAATCAATTTCATCGTCTACGGAAGAGGTGAACTCCATCTGGCAATTCTCATTGAGACGATGCGAAGAGAAGGCTATGAAATGCAGATTTCCAAACCTCATGTAATCTACAAAACCATTGATAAAGTCAAATGCGAGCCATTTGAAGAATTGACGATAGATATTACGCAAGAATATGTAGGGATTATCTCTGAAGAAATAGGTAAACGCAAAGGCCAAATGCAGAACATGGTCACTCATCGGAATACTACTGTGCGGCTTACTTATATCATTTCCAGTAGAAATCTATTGGGCGTAAGAAACGCTCTCCTTACCAAGACAAAAGGAACTATCGTCATGAATACGTTATTTATTGGTTATAAACCAATCGGATCTAAGATGGAATCTATCCGAAATGGCGCCCTGGTTGCGGTAAAATCCGGTACTACGCTCACCTATGGATTAGTCAATGCTCAAGATAGAGGTACTTTGTTTGTAGGATCGGGAGTCGATGTGTATGAAGGAATGGTTGTAGGAATCTCTACACGGGAAATCGATATTGAAGTCAATGTATGTAAAGCCAAAAAACTAACGAATAATAGATCGGTAGGCGAGGGAGTATCAGAACCCTTGGCTCCTCACGTAACACTTAGTCTCGAACAATCCCTCGACTTTATCAATGATGATGAACTCTTGGAAGTTACCCCAAAAAATCTTCGCTTACGAAAGAGGTATCTGTCAACAGTCGAAAGACGGGTATTAAATCGTAACAAATAGTTATTTCTTCCATCTTGGCAGCGTTGGCATCATTTCATCAGCCATCTTTTCCGCCTCTTCTCTCGTTTTCCCCATGAATTTCATAGCTGCATTGATCGATCCCTCCCGCACTTCATCGAATGATTTCAAAGTACCCGTCACCTGATCTTGACAGTAAATACAGTATCTTCCCTCAAGTTTTGAAGTCGATTTTTCATCGAGGGGCATCCCGCAACTTTCACATTTTTTCATTTTTATCACCTTCCGTCTATTTTTTGCCCAACTTATAAAGGAGGTAGTCATCGTTCACGACCCATTTTTGCTTTTCGTATGAAGGACCAAACGACGTATACTCCCAAATGGTGAGATCCTGAGGTCTTTCATCTTTCCTTATAATGAGATATAAATCGTCCGCCCCTGAATAATTCTCGTACGGCATCGGATTTTCTCCCAAAAGAGACAGATAATAGCGAAGTGGCATAGCTCGATTGTCACCCTGTGCATGCATAGTTACGTTATATACTTTTTTCGGGTCTTTTTTAATTATCGTTGCAGCTTTTTCAAAATCCTTCATCTTCAGTCCGTCCTGTAGCACAGGTATTTTACTCGTCAAATTCCAACTGAGTGAATTGAGAAGGAGCAGCACAAGAGAGACAAATAGGATAAATCGTATGTTTCCGCGGGAAAAAGTATAAAGAGCAAGAGAAAATAATAAAAAAAGTGAGGTATGGAATACGATTATGTAATGAGGATTAAGAGTTCCTCCATAAAGGAGTCCTACTGCGAAAACAAGAATGAAAAAATAGACGAAAACAGACAGATATTTTTTAGAGGCGAACTTTTTCTTAAACGACAGAAACGTCGACCCAATAATACCAATGCTGCCTATAACTCCCAGAATGAAACTGCCAGCGAATAATATCTTTCCCATCACCTCGGGCCAAATACTAAAAGCAGGAACGAGCGACCGTCCTACTTTTTTTGCTGAAAAGAAATAACGGATGATGAGACGAATATTGAGGAAATCATGCTTTAGCTCAAAAATAAGATAGGGGGATAACCCGATAATGACTCCCACAAATAAAAAACCATAGTAACGCAGGGAAATTAATTTTTTCTTGAATAAAAACGGATAGGTCAATACAAATAGTAAAATTGTTACCGTGAGATAATGCATCTGCATGATGAATCCGATGGCAATACCCATAATGGTTATTTTTACTGTAGAGAACCGTTCAACAATCTCAAGATACAGATAAAGAATGAGAGTAGAGAAAAAAATAGCAGGGAGAGAATTAAAGCCTTGACGAGAGTACTCAATCATGAGAGGTGAAATCGCGAATAAAAAAGAAGCGAGCAGTCCTACTGTTTCATTTTTTAGTTTTTTCCCGATGAGATAGATGAAGGGAATCGTCGCAAGTGAAAACACGGATTGAAATACTGCGCCTGCAATCGGCTCTCCTCGAAATATCCAGTAAAAGGGCAGCATAAGGTAATAGACAATTGGTCCATTGTAAAATCCCCCGACCGACGAAGGTGGACCAAGAAG
>MFZI01000058.1:7991-23403 GCA_001789355.1 Candidatus Roizmanbacteria bacterium RIFCSPHIGHO2_01_FULL_39_8 | reverse complement strand
CATTAATAAAATAGGTAACCAGCACTTTGGCTGTAGTTTTGGGGACTTGAATCATCTTCCTATCTTTAATCACCTCAACAATCCTCTCTATTCCAAAAGATCCACCGGTTGCCGGGATCCTTCTCCCGACAAATCTTCCAATCGTATTATCATACCTTCCGCACCCGGCTACAGATCCTACTCCGCCTTCCAATATTTCAAACTCCCAGACAGGCCCAGTGTAATATGCAAGACCTCGTGCAATATACGGAGCAAAAAGATAATATTCTTTTTGTAGTTTTGCTTTCTCAAGATAACTAAAAATGGTTTCCAGTTGTTCTAAAGCCTCTACTCCAATAGGAACATTTTTGAGTTCTGACCTAAAATATGAGAGCAACTCTTGTGTAGTTCCTTTTCGAACGACAATTGCCATGATTTTTTTTATCACATCTGTTGAAATTTTCCTTTTCTCCGAAAGTTCTTTTGCGACTGCTTCTGCTCCAATTTTAGGAAGTTTGTCGATCGAAAGGCAGATAGGGATATAGTCTTCATCCTTCGCGCCAGAGTATTTGATGACCGCATTCAGAAATTTTCGATTGCTGATATTTGCCCTGAATTTGTCAAACCCCAATTCCTTGAGGGCCTCTATCCCCATCTGGATAAATTCCGCATCACAAATGACTGAATCACTGCCAACTGTATCGGCATCGCACTGGGTAAATTCTCTGTAGCGTCCCTTTTGAGGTTTGTCAGCTCGCCATACTCTTTGAATCTGGTATCTCTTGTAAGGAAAAACAATAGAGTTAACGTTTTCGGCAACGGCCCGACACATCGGGGTCATGACTTCATATTTCAACATCACATCTCTTCCCCCTTTATCCTTGAATCGGTAGAAGAGCTTTTCTGCCTCTTCTCCGAGTTCTCCGCTGAAGATATTGGTATATTCGAGAGCCGGAGTTTCTAAGGGTTCGTATCCGTACCTTTCAAAAACTTTTTTAAATGTATTCATGACGTATTCTCTGATATAGATATCATCAGCAAAGAAATCACGGAATCCACTCAGGATTTCCGGTTTGACTGTCTTAGTTTGACTTTTCATAGATTTAATTATAGATGAAAATTTATAGACATATCCGCCCATTCTTCCTTTGTAACTAAAATCTTCGCAATTCGCTCGTCGTCACAAAGAGCGAATTTCAGCGGATGCAAGGTGTAGTAATTTCGATTATATCGAAAACTACACCTAACAAAAACCCTCCTTGCGGAGGGTTGAGAAGAAATCCTCAAACAACATCACTTACCCTCCAGAAGAAGGGAATGATGTATTTCGGTTAACCGAACATAATTTTTCATTTCATCTATTATATCACACAATAGCCTATTGTAAAACCAAACCACCGTGGAGAGAAAATGTAATATTTAGTTTGAGATGGGTGTTTGTTCCTCCCAAGAGGCATTACAAAAATCTCTTGGATCCTCTGAACTACTTCTATCACATGCCACACGGGCTACCCAGAAAAAATGATTTTTACCACGTTCATCTTCGTATACCCTGATGTCAAAGGCAACGACTTTTCCCGATGTGGAAGGACAATCTCTCCTTGCTGCCCCTCTTTGGTAATAATTTTCTTCCGTATGTCTTGGAATCTGGACCTTTTCTCCCTCATGATGGACACGTCCTATGTTATGTATATAAATACTCTCAGGACGAGGATATTTGCTTTGGAACTCAATTTCCCTATTTTGCTTAATTCTGGCATACAGATCTGAGATGACACGAGCAAATCTATTTGGTCTGTTGTGGCGACCTCCTTGTTTTTCTGGCACATGATAATTATACCACAATTAAATACATATATGGTATGTATTCAAGATGTTTTCTATTCTATTTTTTCTTTAGGTTGAATTTCTGCTCAGAAGGGACTAAAATGACAGTGTGGATAGACTTGATTGGAATAATCTACTTATAATTTCGGGACTAGTTCTTATTGTTGTCGAGGTTGCTTTGGGAGCTGCTACGGGATTTGATCTTCTCTTAATCGGCGTAATATTTATCGTCTCCGGCGGTCTCGGAATTTTGCTACACTCGACTACGTATAGTTTAGTCTCAATTGCGGCTCTCTCTTTTTTATATCTTCTTATCGGAAGGAAATTCATCAAAAAAGCGCTTACGATCGAAA
This sequence comes from Candidatus Roizmanbacteria bacterium RIFCSPHIGHO2_01_FULL_39_8, assembly GCA_001789355.1. Taxonomy (GTDB): domain Bacteria; phylum Patescibacteriota; class Microgenomatia; order UBA1406; family GWC2-37-13; genus O2-01-FULL-39-8. The sequence continues at coordinate 21,244 of MFZI01000058.1, read as the reverse complement.
CGAAATCCACAAATGTTGATAACGTTCTCCACAGGAAAGGGTTAGTAACAAAGGAGATCACCGCAAAAAAAGCCGGTCAAGTCAAGATTGAAGGAGAGATTTGGCGCGCTAATTCCGACAAGACGATTGACGTAGGAAAAGAGATAGTGGTAGAATCAGTAAGTGGCCTGACATTAAAAGTTAAATAAACGTATGATACTTATAATTATCGCGGTTGTGGCTATTGTTACTTTGATTGCAGGGGTAAAGATTGTTAACCAGTATGAAAAAGGTGTTGTATTAAGACTGGGCAAATTCAAATCAGTTGCCGAGCCGGGACTCAATCTCGTTCTCCCCTATCTAGAAACCATTATCAAAGTGGACATGAGAGAGCGTGTGATAAATGTCGAGCCGCAGAAAGTCATAACAAAAGATAATGTCACCGTCACTGTCGACGCAGTGATTTATCATAAAATAGTCGATCCGGTAAAAGCAGAGTTTGAAGTCGAAGACTTCGATACCGCAGCAACAACACTCGCTCAAACCAATCTAAGGAATGTCATCGGTGATAAAACATTGGACGAAACCTTGACAGCTCGCGATGTCATCAATTCAAGCCTCAGAGACGTACTGGATGAGGCAACTCACGGCTGGGGAGTCAAGGTGACACGCGTTGAGGTACAGAAAATCGATCCGCCGGCAGAAATCACTGAAGCGATGAGTCTGCAGATGCGAGCCGAGCGAGAAAAAAGAGCGACTATTCTCCAAGCTGAGGGGGTAAAACTGAGTCAGGTACTTGAGGCTGAAGGAAAAAAGACCGCAGACATTCTCAAGGCTGAAGGTGAAGCTAAAGCAACCGTATTGACTGCACAGGCAGAGGCTGAGGCTATACAACGAGTTGCAGAATCGGCGAATAAATACTTCGATGAAAAAGCCCAGGCATGGAGAAGACTGGAGGTATCCCAAACGGTACTCGAAAAGAATACCAAATATATAATTCCTTCCCAAGGAGAATTGGTAAACGTCTTAAATCTCGAAGGTGAAGGAAAACAGGTAATACCCCTGCAGAAAAAATAAATACTATTCCTCCATCATATATCCACTAAAGAGCATGCGTTGCATCGCATAAGTAGGAAAATGTTCGGCGATGAGATAGAGTAAATCGGGATAATCGGGATTACTGAAGGTGAGTCTGAGTGTGAGATTGATCGGAGAAAAAATAAGCTCGGGGAAAAGAGAAAGATTTCTTAAAATCAACTCCTCTACTCCAACCCGTAAAACCCAAAATTCATCCTTCTTCAGAACGCTAAGAAAATCGAGCTTACATAGATGTAAAAACTCAGGAAGCATGTCTTTTTCTAAAGTAGAATTTTCACGAATTACGAGCTGATTGGAGCTGGTATGTTGCCATTGTACAACTGACCCGGTTTTTTCACTAGTCTCATCAACCGAGTCAGTTGATGGAGAAAAACCTTCAAAAATGAATCGAGATGTTTCATCAACCGAGTCAGTTTTTTTATTACCCTCATTAACTGACTCGGTTTTACTTGAACCAAGTTTTTTGGCGGCAATTGCCCAGCCTTTCAAAGCTTCGCGAAGAGACATAAAAATAAAAGCAAGTTTAATATTCGTTAGGAAAATGTTCCGAAGGTCGTTCTGAAAATAGTAAAACGATGGGGAATTTTTATAAAGCTGAAGCCATTTTTTTGTTTCATCGGATTTCATCAAAGACGACTTGATTAAGGATTGTAAATTGATGGATGTTTCTTCTGATATTCTCTGAAAATCAGGATGAGAAAGATTGTTCGTTATTTGTGTGGTAACATGGTTAAGATAAAGAGGAAAAGATCCGAGGTAGGAAAAAAAGATGGGAAGAGAAGTCAATTGCAGCGCGTTCTTTATTTTTTGATAATTGATTTTGACTTCATCAGGGGCTTCACTTTCCGGGATGGGATTCAACATAATATTACTCTTGATAGGCTTCAAGAGTGAGCGTCTTCTCCAGTGTCTCTCCATTCCGCCATATCTTTAGTTTTACACTTTCTCCTACTTTCTTCTCAAGAATCTGTTTTGCAAGCCCTTGATCATCGTTTCCATTCACTTTTTTACCGTCAAAATCAATGATTACATCTTCGTCCTGAATCTGGGCTTTTGAAGCAGGAGAGTTTTCGATTACTTCAATGACGTAGGCTCCTTCTACCAGACTATTGAGTACGGCAGTCTGTCTATCTATAATTTTATAACGTACTCCGATATAGGGTCGCTCAAAAGAGCCTCCATTTTTATTGAACTTATCGATGAGGTCTTTGGCTACATCGATAGGAATCGCAAAGCCTATATTCTGGCCCTCAGCGGCTATCGCAGTATTCACTCCGACGGCCTGTCCTGATGAGTTAAGTAGTGGTCCTCCCGAGTTGCCTGGGTTTATCGCAGCGTCTGTCTGAATTACGTTATCAAGCTTTTCCACATATCCTTCAAAGGGAGAGCCTGCATTGATTCCTCTTCCCAGTCCAGAAATAATTCCTGTCGTGACGGTGTTCGTGAATTCCCCCAAAGGAGTTCCTATGGCTATTGCGATCTGACCCAATTTTAGTTTTGATGAATCTCCCATTTTAAGTGGTTTTAAGTTGGAAGCGTTTATTTTTAAGATTGCAAGATCGTTAAGCGGGTCTCGGTAAATCTTCTCAACAGGATATGTTTTTTTATCATTAGTCAAGACTTTGTATGTGGCGCTGGTATCGGAAACAACATGTTTATTGGTAAGAATGAGACCGTCTTTAGAGATGATAAAACCACTGCCGATATTTTGTTCGATCCTTCTCCTCTGGCTTGGCATCTGATTTAAGTTACCAAAAGGGTCAAACGGATCAAATTCATTAAAATTACCTGATTGGACTGTTGTGTTTATTCCAATAGTCACTACAGAAGGGAGAGATTCGTCGATGACTTTGGTGATTATGGATTCTTGGTATACCACCGTCTGCTTCTCTACTCCGGGTTGATCTAATACCTGATTTGGTAATAAAGGAAGTCGAGATCTCTGAGCTAAAGCTAAAACAATGATGAGAATTGCAAGAAGAAATAAAAGTTTTTTCATGCTTATATATTATAGCATTGATGAAATTGTATAGAGATCCTTCACTCCTCCCCAATACTTAGGGATTTGTTCAGGATGACTCTGAAATCAAGGTTTGGTCAGAGTCAGTTGTTCTATTGCTTTATCAAGCTGCGAGTCATTTTTTCTGTCCAAGGTATTTCCGTCTTTTAATTCGTTTTCGATTATAGTAGCGGGTTCGATTCCTTTTTCATTTATCCAGTCACCGTTTGGTAAAATCCATTTAGCCACAGTAACATGAAGACCTGCGCCCCCCTTTAGATCGAGCGCTTCTTGTACCGAACCTTTGCCAAAGCTTTTTTCTCCAACCAATGTAGTTTTTTTATGATCCCGCAGAGAACCTGCTAAGATTTCCGATGCCGATGCAGAGCCTTTATTGATAAGAGTGACGAGTGGTATATCTAAGAGTAGGCCCCGTCTCTCAACAGTATACGTTTTCGTATTTTCTATTGTTGATTCCTGTTTGACTACCAGTGTATCGAGCGGAAGAAACTCAGATGCAAGATAGACTGAACCATCGAGGTACCCTCCAGGATTATCGCGAAGATCAAGAATGAGTCCTTTTATTTCTTTGCTCTGCCATTTTTGTGCTACTTCGCTGACTGCCTTATCCCACTCCTCATTTGTATTATCACCAAACTGGTTAACTTTGATAACAGCAACCATCTGTGAACCTTTTTTTTCATACGAAAGCTCGACAGAATCGACATGAATTTGATCTCTCACGATAACAACATCTTTTTCTTTCCCATCCCGATCTATAGTTAAAGTGACCTTTGTACCTTTCTGTCCACGTATTTTCGATACGGCCTGGGGAAGCGTCCAATTTTTGGTCGACTGACCATTTACCTTATTGATAAAATCTCCGGCCAAGACTCCCGCTTTGACTGCGGGTGAATTTTTTAGTGGAGCAACGACGACGATTCGATTATCTTGAAGTCCTAATTGAGCTCCAATCCCTTCAAACTTACCTCCTAGATCATCCTTAGATTCCTTATTTTCTTCCGGAGTAAGAAAAAATGTGTAAGGATCCTCAAGTGATGACACCATCCCCTTTATTGCTCCGTAATACATTTTTTGTGAGTCAACCTTTTTTTTATCGATGAATTTTTCCTCAAGTCTGCCCCAAACATCCCAAAACAATGAGAAATCAGTATTTTTTGCCGCTTTTGTGTTAGTTTGGGCAGAGGTATTTAAAAAATTTTGATTCACCTGTCCAATCTTAAAACCCGTGCCAAAAAGAAAGACGGCAAGGGAGAGAAAAAGAATAGTTCTGGTGATATGGTTTTTCATTATGAATAAAAGTAGATTTTACTAGATTCTTTAGTAATAACGCAATAAGGAAGTGAAAGAGAGAATATTTTTGCGAGATCAGCTGTATTTTTCAGAAGTGCAAGATGGATTGCCGGTTTTTCTTGAAAATCCTTAAATGTAATCATGCCTTTGATTCCGAGAGCCTCAGCTTTTGACGCCATATAAGAAGAGAGAGATTCGATGACTAAAATCTTATCCGCAGTATTTTCTGCATTAAGGTTCGTCGACTGATTCTTAACATACACGGCCTCTCCACCAAAGTTTGCAGATGCTCGCTTGAGTTCATATTCTTTTGCGGATTTGACTGACAGTTTGATATGATGACGAGTTACTTCTTCGACTTCACCCCTGAAATACGAGAGCGCTTTCTCTTTTGTATCTTCGGTTATAGACAGAACAATCTCTCCCTGATAGTGGTTGATTTCCTTGATGGTACCAGAGAATTCGCTTGTTATTTTTCGATAGCCAAGCAAAACTTTTTTTTCAGCTAACACATCGCCTTTATTAATTTGGTCTCCAACGAATTTCTTGAGATAACGAAATATTGCGTCCGGCTTGATCCCCAACTCTGTAGATACGGCAATAGAGCTGTCCGTATGTGTCTTTCTTTCGATGTAGGGAGTTTGAAAATCTACCGACTGATTTTTTTTAAGGATACAGGCAGAGTCATCCGGGATAGGAATAGAAATGATCATGCATTAATTATAACTAAAATAGTTTGTAGTTTATAGTGAGTAGTTGATAGCTAAAAAGAGCAATTAATTTAGCGTATACCTTGGTAGGAGACATACGGGATAAGTGCAAGAAAGCGGGCATATTTTATTTCTTTGGTGAGAGCTCTTTGGTGTTTGGCACAGAGACCACTCTTATCCCTTCCCAAAATTTTTTTTCTTGGCGAGAGGAATTTTTCTATATTCTCGACTTGCTTGAAAGTCGGGTCTGATTGATATTTACAAAAAAAACAATTATTCATAATTCTCTAGATAAATTTTAAAAAGGAATGTCATCCGGGTTCACATCCTCGTTCTTACTCTCCGTCTTTTTTTCTTCAGGCTGGATAGTTTTTTTTTCGGGTGCCGCTGTTAACTCTTCAGCTTGTGCTGGTAACTCTTCTGCCGACTCAGTAACAGGAGCTTTTCCTGCTTCTGTTGGAATTTCATCTGCGACTTTTCTTCCGTCACCAAAGACGATAAAATCGTCAAGAACTATTTCGGCTATAGTTCTTTGCTGGCCGTCACGACCGGTAAACGTTCGGTACACTAATCGACCTTCCAGATAGACCTTTCTCCCCTTGGTAAGAAGCTTTCCACAAAGTTCGGCAAGTTTTTGCCAAGCAACAATTCTGTGATATTGGGCTTCTTCTTTAGTTTGACCATCGGCTGTTTTCCACGATCTGTTTGTTGCAACGCCAAATGTGCATACGGCTGTGCCTGCCGGAGTATACTTCAACTCGGGGTCTCTTGTGAGATTCCCAATCAAAAGTACTCTATTTAGTGATCTGCTTGCCATATCAGTTAGTCTTTTTTTAACAAGAGATATCGTATGAGTTTTTCGTTAAAGGTCAATTTTTTCTTGACTTCACTGATTCTCTTGTCATCTATATCAATAGACCAAAGGAAATAGAAGGCACGTTCATGTTTTTTTATCGGATATGCAAGTGTTTTTTGGCCCCACTCTTCCTCTTTTTCTATTTTTGCCTTTTCTGAGAGAAGAATATCTTTGACCGATTTCACTTCTTCTTTTTCAGGAAGGATAAAGGTTAGTTCGTACTTCATTCATTAAAAATACAAAATGTAACTGATCTTTCATATAATAATATCTATCATGCTTAAAATCAAGGGAATATTAGTTTTGAGTCTCTTTCTTCTGCTTGTCTATACGCGCTTCATCAATTTGGCTTGGGGTCTCCCCTATCCTATGCATCCTGATGAGCGAAATATGGCGAACGCCGTCCAATCGCTGAATTGTGATCTACCAACTAATAACTACAATCTACAAACTTGCCTAAATCCTCATTTCTTTGCCTATGGACAATTTCCTCTTTATATGGGATATGCAGGAGTTATGATTATGAAGTTCTTTGCTGGAGATCTTGGGCTACCGATTAGTTTTGAGGAAGCGGCTTTCTCGCTTCGACTCATCTCTGCCCTTGCTTCGATTTTGAATTTTTTCGTGTTGCTAAAAATCTTAAAACTTTTATTAGAGAGTAATTCGTTATTAGTAATTCGTAATGTGGCAAGAAAAATCCCAATTACCAATTACGAGTTACTAATTTCTGGCTTTATTATTATTTTTTCTCCCTTTTTCATTCAATTTTCCCACTTTGGCACGACTGAATCGCTTTTAATGCTTTTGTATAGTTTAATTGTTTATGTATGTTTATTATCTATTCATAATAAAATTCTTAATTTTAGATTCTTACTCCTCACTTCTTTCTTAACTGGTTTGGCAATAGCTACTAAAGTTTCTTCGGTATTATTCCTCTTTCTCCCTATGGTGATAATTCTGAAGGGTAAGGGTAGCCCGACCTCTTCATCATCATGGATAGATCTGCTACAACGTTTTTACAGTGTAACAAAACTCATTATTGCAACATTTGTAGTAAGTATTATTTTTTCTGCACACAACTTTATTTCCTTCTCAGAGTTCTTAGGATCAATGAAGTATGAATCTGATGTGGCGCTTGGAATATATAGAGCCTTTTATACGCGACAGTTTGAGGGAACAATCCCTGTTTTGTTTCAACTGGAAAAAATATTTCCCTATGCTCTAGGATGGCCAATATTCTTTTTTTCACTACTCGGTTTTTGTCTTTTGCCGTATAAAAAAGAAGTTAATTTTTTACGCTTTGCTATATTGGCACAGCTTCTCCCCAGTGCCTTCATGTATGCGAAATGGACAAGATTCGTAAGTCCGATTTTACCACTGATGTTAGTTTTGGCGATTTTGTTTCTCTTTGTCATCCTGAACTTGTTTCAGGATCTGTTGCTAAAAATCAGATTCCGAAATAAATTCGGAATGACAAGATTGGTAAAAATTGCACTTTACGCTTTGATCTTTGCACTTGCATTACCTGGTATAGCTTTTCTCTCGATCTACCAAAATCCTGATATACGATTTACAGCCTCAGAATGGATATATCAAAATATTCCTGAAAATTCGCTTATCCTTTCGGAAACCGCGAACGTCGTCGACCTGCCAATTCCAACATCAAACATCCAACATCCAACCTCAAACTATCAATACATTTCCTTCGATTTCTATCATCTGGATGAAAACCCAGAGTTACAACAACAGTTGAAAGAATATCTAGATACGGCTGATTATATTTTCGTACCCTCGAGAAGAGTGTTCGCAAATCATTACTGCAATATCAAAAATCAAATATCCCTTCGACAAATCTCAGGGCAAGCAAATATCAAAACGACAGATCAAGAATCAAAAATGTTTGTCATTCTGAACTTGTTTCAGAATCTGATTCCAAAAGACTTAACCAAATGTGAATACTTGAGAAAAGCATATCCTTTGCTTAATGATTACTACACTAAACTATTCTCAACGCAGTTTGGATTCGAGAAAATAGCGGAATTCTCATCCTATCCTAAAATCGAGTTATTTGGAAAAACGCTTATCGAACTTCCCGACGAGGAAGCGGAGGAAACGTGGACCGTGTTCGATCACCCGGTTTTTCGAATTTATAAAAGAAAGTCACAAAAGTCTTAAAAATCTTGAAATTTGTCATATGTTACAGTAGTAACTTTATATTTTGAGAAAAAGTAAACAACAAAATTCATTCAAGTTTACTAAGGTAAGAAAAAGCTGTTTCTATTTCACCGTATTCACCTCCAAAAGAGATGCGGATGTGATTCTCGCCGGCTTGACCAAAGCCAATACCAGGTACGACAATCACTCCACATTCTTTTAATACTTTCAGTGAAAAATCAACACTGCTTAAATTTGACTTATAACGAGGAAATACATAGTAGGCACCGCGGGGTTTTGAGTAGGAAAAGATATGGGCGAGTTCGTCGAGTTTTTTACAGGTCAAATCCCTGTTTTTTTTCAGAGCTCCCACGTTTTTCACTATTTCTTCTGATTCGCTTGAAAGAGCAATATAGACAGCTTCTTGGGCAATGTGAGACGCACACACTATCGCATTGTCATGGATTTTGAAAAGTTGCCGGGCCAGGTCGGGATTGGTGTCTATGTATCCGATCCTCCATCCCGTCATTCCATATTTTTTGGAAAAAGAACAACAGCGAATCACTCGCGGCCAGAGATCTTTGATCGATGCGATGTTGAAGTACTCGTCTGCGTCGTAGATAAGGTAGTCGTAGACCTCATCGGTAATGAGATATATTCCGGATACTTTAATCACCTCGGCCAACTTCATCAGATCTTCCTTTGCGAAGATAGCTCCGGTTGGATTGTGAGGAGAATTGATGATAATTGCTTTTGTATTTTTAGTGATTGTCCGCTTGATCCCTTCGATATCCAATTGATATGATTCTTCGGAATTCTGAGGTTCGATCATAGGAACTTCTCTTGGAGTTCCACCTGCGAGTTTGATTTGTTCGGCATACGATGAAAAATAGGGAGAGGGAAGAATGATTTCATCTTCGGGATTTTGCACCAGTGCAAGTGAAGCATACAGTAAAGCTCCCATACTTCCTGCAGTCACTAATATATTATCCTTATTTACTTCGAATCCAAGTCTTTTTGTATCTTTTTGAGCGATGAGTTTTCGTAGTTTGGGCATTCCTGGGAAGAAGGTATATTTATCGATCGTGGGATCACTTTGAAGAGCTTTTATTACACCTTCTCTAATGTAGGATGGCATTTTGTAAAAAGGAATCCCTACTCCAAGAGAAATAATCTCTCTCCCTTTTTCCATTTCTTTTTGGGCGAGATACATCATCTCTTTGATGATCGAAATGTTGATGTTGGAGAGTCGTTGGTTTATTCCAAGCGCCGTTAACTTATCCTGATCGATTGAGAGGATAGATTGTTTCATATGTATTGATTTAAGAGATTAATTCTATCAAATTTTTAATCTTTTTAGATAGTGCGAGTAGCTCGCTTTTATATCCTGAAGATTATCGGAACCAAATTTCTCCAGGAAATTTTTGGCGATCACATACGCAAGCATCGCCTCTGAGATCACTCCGGCCCGAGGCACGATACAAATATCAGACCTCTCGACTGTAGCAAAAAAAGTCTTTTTCGTTTTTATATTCACGGTACGGAGTGGTTTGTACAAAGTCGAGATAGGTTTGTGATAGACGCGGGCGACTATCGGCATGCCGTTCGTCACTCCTCCCTCTACTCCACCGGCTCGATTTGTCTTTCGGAAATATCCTTTGGATTTTTCAAAATAAATCTCGTCGTGGACTTCGGATCCATGCATTGATGCATTGATTACTCCGGAGCCGATCTCGACGGCCTTTACCGAATGGATACTCATCAAGGCCTGAGCGATCTGTCCGTCGATCTTGGTATCAAAATGAACATAACTACCAAGGCCTGGGGGAACATTTACTGCCCAGATCTCAATTGCTCCACCCAATGTATTCATATTCCTTCTTGTCTTTTCTATTTCAGACTTCATCAGATTTGACTTAACCCTATCGATACAGCGAATCTCAGGATCGTTTGCGTAACTTTGTTTGACGTCGTCAAAAGAATATTTTTTATCACCCAGTTGTATTTTGCCAATCTGGATGGTGTGACTTGCGAAGTCTATATCAAATTGAGATAAGAACTGCTTAAAAATCGCACCAGCTGCAACTCTCGCTGTTGTTTCGCGAGCAGATGCTCGCTCCAGGACATTTCTTACATCATCAAATCCATATTTGAGCACTCCGGCCAAATCTGTATGTCCGGGGCGGGGATTTTGGACTTTGATTTTTTCTTTTAGTTCGCGGCTTATATCATCGACGCTCATCTTTTCTTCCCAATTTTTGAAATCCAGATTTTCAATGTAGATAGAAATGGGAGACCCAAGTGTTTTTCCAAATCGGATACCGGATAAGATCTGCACTTCGTCCTTCTCGATCATCTGCCGTCCTCCGGACCCTGAGCCCTTTTTGCGCTTCTGCATCTCATTTCGTATGAGCTCAAGCGAGATGGGTACATTGGCCGGAATACCCTCGACGATAACCAAAACTCCCTTACCGTGTGATTCGCCGGCTGTTAAAAATCTAAGCATAGGTATAAGTGATAAAGTAGACTCTGTCGCTCATGAATTCTTTTCGAGAACCTTTTTCATTCGCGCCATCTACTTTATTTTGTCTTCAAGGTTTAAACTATCATATATAACTTTTAACTTTCCAATATCCATTTGACCGGGCGCAGATTGGGAAAGTGGCGTCGAGGCATAGGTAAGATATGATCCCAGCAAAGGACCCAAAATTCGCGTTATCTTACCTTTCTCGCCCATTCCGACTACAATCCGCTCTTCTTTTTTTGGTTTGTTTACCATGATTCGATAAAGCTGTGTCATATCATAATCGTCAGTTACCATAGTTGCGATCTTTAAAATATTCGGTAGGAATTGGTTCATCTGAAAAATAATTTTGTTAAGAATCCAAAAATGCGGCGTCTTCTCCAAATTATGGTACGAAATAATTAATTTGGTTTTTTTATTCCGTATTGGCTGCCACTTCACAAAAGTGGACAATTCGATATCTATATGGTCGAATTCCAACTCAAAACCCTTCTGCAATATTTTTTTTCGCAAGGATTCATCGTGCAAAAATAATCCACCTTCTTTTTTTATTCGACAGGTAAAGATAGATTCTTTTTTAGTCTGATTTCGAATTATCTCGAGATCTTTTAATTTCAAATTCAGAATATGATCGACCCTAAGTTCGACCAAATCAGATTCAGTCTGGATATTCTTCAGGTTCCCTATAAATTCATCCAGATATTTCCCCGTAACCACTGTGCAGATTCTAATTTTTTGCATATCTATTCAACTGACCTGGTTTTTTTTATGTTCCCATGATTTAACCGGGTCAGTTTATTTCCTTATCAGCTTATCATACAGCACTTTTCTCATTACTTTTTCCGGTGCCTTATAGTTTGTATAGAGTTCAAATTGGGCAGTTCCTTGGTACAAAAGCATTTCAACTCCGTGAATAATTTTGGCACTCCTTTTTCTTGCAACTTTAAGTAACTGAGTTTCATAGGGAATATAGACCGCATCAAAAACAATATGATTTTTTGTAATCAAGCTAGTATCCATTGGTGTCTTACTTTCATAAGGATGCATGCCGATTGGGGTAGCGTTGATAAGGATGTTTGCTTGTTGGATGGTTAACTTGTTAGATAGGGAAGTCGCTTCACACTCAAATTCTCCCGCCAGTTGTTTTGCTTTTTCCAAAGTTCTACTGAGAACCGTCACTTGGGCGCCTTTTTTTTGTACGCCAAAAATGATCGATCGCGCCACTCCTCCTGCACCAAGCACAGCGACTTTTTTATTTTTTAGCGATGTTATTCTTTCGAGTGGTGTCACTACTCCAAGCCAGTCAGTATTGTATCCCTTGAGTACTCCATCATCATTCACTACACTATTGACCGCTCCAATTTTTTTGGCAGTCTCATCGATCCAATCCAAATATTTCATGACCTCGATCTTGTGAGGAATTGTGCAAGTCAAGCCTCGGATATTCATGACTCTCATGGCTTCGACTACAGATTTGATATTCTCTATCTTTACTCGCGATCCCAAATATACGAATTGATCATCTATTCCAAGAGATTCATATGCGCTGTTATGCAAGGCGGGAGAGAGCGAGTGCTCGACCGGATCGCCTATGATGATACACATCTTTGTCTTGGCGGAAATTCTCATAGAAGCGAAATAATTTTGTTAACTGTTTCCTCGATTGATAGGAGCCCTGTATCGACGATATTTTTTGTAAGGGATAAGTAGAGTTTTTGCCGCTTTTTGTATAAATTCAATGAGTCTCGGACAATTTGCTCTATCAGGTAATTCTTTTTTTGTAATTCTTCCATATTTTTAATCTGAATATTAACTTGAGCTGCTCTTTTAGAATCGAGTATAGGACGCAACATTGTGTTACTTTTTTTTTCCGTTTCGCGAATTCGTGTTTCAATTATTTTTTCATCGGCAGTTAAAAGAACCATAAAACTTTTCTTATCAATTAACAATTTTGTATTCAGCTCACCAAAGGTCATTTTTTCTTTCTCAATTGACACATCACTCACCGCAAGTCCTCCACCGGTACTGACGACTAGATTTTTTTTCTCAAGCAGACTTTTCAGGAGCCTATGTTCGAGCGATCGGAACTCTTGCCATGTCGTACCATCTTTTGTCAATTCTGGGATCGTTTTACCTGCTAACTTTTCCAACTCGCGATCCATCTCGACGAATTTCCAGTCAAGTTTTTTTCCGAGCAAAGGACCAATTGTCGATTTGCCGGTCGCCCGAAATCCTAGCAAATATACGGAATGATGTTTCATAGTGAAAATTGACTCAAATATGCACTTAACTCAACCAGAGTTAATCTTTGAATATAAGAATGTCCGATCTTTTTGATCGCGATAAAATCTATGCTTTCGCCGGCCTTTTTCTTATCATGCAATATATTTTCCAGGGCGATTTTAACGTCAAAGTAAGCCCGAGTGGGAAGCGCGAACTTTTCCAGACTTTCTCTTATTCTCTCCAGATCTTTTTTTGCAATATGTCCCAAATCCTCCGAAATAAAAGCGGCGAACATGATGCCAATAGATATTGCTTCTCCATGGGCGAGCTTTTGATTTTTTTGAGCCTCTATTGCATGCCCCAGAGTATGACCGAGATTCAGGAGCTTTCGCTCCC
>MFZI01000058.1:4692-7955 GCA_001789355.1 Candidatus Roizmanbacteria bacterium RIFCSPHIGHO2_01_FULL_39_8 | reverse complement strand
CTTTTATTTCTGCAGACCTTCTGACTAAATGAAGAAATGCTTTTGCGTCGATTTTTTTTAGGGATTCTATGTATGAAAATAATTCCTCAGCAAAACCAATTCCATATTTGATGATCTCTGCCATACCGGAATTAATCTGTCTTCTCGGAAGAGAGTGTAATAAGTTTATATCGATGAGAATATGATTTGGCTGACGTATCGTCCCTAAGACATTTTTGGTATCATTGAAATTGATCGTGTTTTTACCTCCGATTGCAGCATCAACTTGTGCAAGAAGTGTAGTTGGTACATAGAGAGTAGAAACACCTCGGTAAAATATGGAAGCGGCAAATCCCGTGATATCGGTGACTACTCCTCCGCCAAAGGCAACAACCAGAGATTTCTTATCGATTTGCTGATCAAAGAAAAATTGGATGATCCGCTTGAGGCTGTCGAAGTTTTTTTCCGACTCACCACTATTTAAAATAAAGACAGATTTATTATCAGGAGAACAATATGTATGCAATGATTTCACCATCGTCTCGTCAGTAATAAAAACTGTTTTGGTTGGCTTAATCTTATGGAGTAGTGATTGAAATTCCGATTGCAAAGCTTCCCCGATCATAATATTACTTACGCTTCCTGAATTTGTTTTTAATACTAAACTGTATTTCATATTGATACTGATTGTAAATCTCTAAAAAAATCCGGGTAGGACTTTGACACGACTTCAGGATTTTTAATTTTTATCCCGGGGATTATTTTCGCCAGGATTCCAAAACTCATCGCTACTCTATGATCGTTGTAGGTGTCAATCTCGCCTCCATGGAGCTTTGATTTCCAGATCGTGATTGTGTCCTCGTCCTTTTTCACCCGAGCTCCCAACTTTTTCAGATTTTGAACAAGTACCTCTCCCCGATCGGATTCTTTATCTTTTAATCTTTTGGTTCCTGTCAATATAAGATGGTTTTCTGTAAAAAGTCCGATGACACCAAGAGTCAAGGCAATATCGGGACAGTCGGAGATATCGATCACTCCTGATTTGATAACCCCACTTCTTTTGATCGTAAGATTACCTTTGGAAAAATGCGCCCTCCCCCCCAGCTTTTTTATCGCGTCAAGAATCGTGTGATCGGCTTGTTTCGAGTCGGAGTTGAGATTACGGATCACGATTTCTCGCCCGCTCAAAAAAGAAAGCGCGATAAAATACGAGGCAGACGAATAGTCTCCCTCTACCGAAAGTGAGATCCCTTTATACTTTTGACTCGATTGGATGACAAAACTTTTATACGCATTATTCTTGACCGAAACTCCAAATTTCTTCATCGCATCGATTGTCAGATCTACGTAGGGTTTGGATTTGAGATCATCGGTGATTTTGATCCTCGTATTTTTCCTCGCAAAAGGCGAAATCATGAGAAGCGATGAGATAAACTGCGAGCTTACACTTCCCGATATAGAAATTGTTCCTCCCTTTAGAGAGTCGCTCCATATCTCAATCGGGAGTTGACCTTTTTTTTCACGATACAGAATATGTACTCTTTGGCTGGTAAGTGCGTGAAACAAATCCGCAAATGGTCTCTGCTTCAAGCGAGTTGAGCCATCGATTATTACCGGTGTTGGACTAAGTGCAGCTAAACCTACAAGAAGTCTCGCTGATGTCCCCGAATCACCTAAGAAAATTGGGAGGCCATGAGATTTGATATTTCTCCCAAATCCAATGATCTTCACTTGATTTTTCTCCACTTTGACTCTTACTCCGAGATTTTTTAGTCCTTGCAGGGTATGGTAAGTGTCATCTGAAAAAAGAGGATTCTTGATCACACTCAAACCTTCAGCAAGTGTTGCCAAAATGAAATAGCGATGGGTCAGACTCTTTGAAGGTGGAATCCGGATGGAGTTCATATTTTTTCTTTTCTCGCAATGAACTCATCGCGTAATTTTTTGACTCTGGTAAAAAAATCGTATGAATTTTTGGTGAGATCATGCTTCACCATAAAGTTGACAAAATTTTGCAGTTGCCTCACGATATTTTTTTGATTTTGCGTGAATATATCCGCGTGCATCTCGGGGCTGCCGCTTGCGAGTCGTGTCAAAGACTCGAACCCTGATCCTGATATCTTAAGTGAGCTTGGATTAGTACTTTCTGCAAAGTCAAAAAAATATACCGAGAGAACGAATACGAGGTGCGAAATCAAAGCTACGACCTCGTCGTGTTTATCAGCGGACATGACATGAGGAGTTGCACCAACATATTGGATAAACTGCTCAATTTTGTGGATAGAATCGGGAGAATTTTTCCGGTGAGGTGTGATGATCCAGGGTTGATTGACAAACAAAGATGACCGACTTGCCAAAAAACCGACTTTCTCGGATCCTGCCATAGGATGGGTTCCTATATATTCGATGTTTTGTTTGGTCTGGTCTTCGAAGCCTCTCACGATTTCGCCCTTCACGCTCGCTACATCAATCACGATAAGTTTGTTCTGATTTTTTCGCTCGGGGATGAAAACCATATCGCGTGCATAGCAAAGTGTATCCTCTATCGGAACAGCGAGAATGAGAAGATCTATCTCTTCTGCCATCAAGTTTAGATTGTCGAATGTTTTATCGATGTATCCTTCGGCGAGTGCTTGCTTTTGGCTTTTGGATTCGCGCCTCACCGTGAATATCTGCAGTGCGGGATTTTTGGATCTCAGTGCTTTTGCTATGGACCCTCCAATAAGGCCAAAACCTAATATCCCGACTTTAGAGAAGGGAAGCGTTTTGTGCCTTTGCTTGGAGCGGACCGTCTTACTTAATTTAAAAATCGATTGGTATACATCGGAGATAAAATCCTTTAGCGATTGATCGGTCGTGAATCCTGTCAAATTTTTGATGATCTCTTCTTCACGAGCCGGATCGGTGAGCGGCAAATTCAAAAGATCTTTCTCCTTGGCTATTTTGTTGCCAACCCTGATCCGCTCTTCAAGAAGAGAAATTATTTTTTGGTCGATTTCGTTGACTGATTTTCTTAATCCATCTAAATTATTTTTCATTTTACTTGTGACTGAAATGATTGGTAATAACCAAGAACCATAACCGATTGTGTCTCTTTTTTGAATTCTTCGATGATCGAATTCATCTTACTTTCCCGATCTTTGGAAAATTCCAAATCGACATAGAATAAATATTCGAATGGTTTCCCATGGATCGGTCGTGACTCAATTTTCACGAGATTTACTCCATTTTCGGCAAAGACCCGAAGAGCATTCGCCAGGCTTCCCGGTACATGTTTGACGGTA
>MFZI01000058.1:0-4679 GCA_001789355.1 Candidatus Roizmanbacteria bacterium RIFCSPHIGHO2_01_FULL_39_8 | reverse complement strand
ACTTATTTGGCTTTTGCGTCGATTTTTTTTCGCATGAAATAATCAGGAATCTTGTAAAGTTGAACTTGTTGTCTTCTATATTTTTTTTCAGGATTGGCAATCCATATAATTCTGATGCGTTCCGGCTTGCGATCGCTGCTTTTGATACGTCTTTCGAATCTGCGACGAATTTGGCAGCTCCGGCAGTATCGGAAAATAACTTTTTTTCGATCCACGGATGATTCTCAAAAAAAGTAACACACTGCTCAAGCGCTTTGGGATGGGAATAGGCCTCCTTGATTTTTTTGAAATCTTTGGATTTCTCGATTCCCAGTAAATTGTGCTCTATCTCAAGATAGTATTCTCCGACGATCGGGATCTTATACCTGCTCAAGAGATCATAATTTTCGTGAACAGAGCCGGCGAGACTATTCTCAATTGGCACCACTCCGCGGTCAGCCTTTTTTTCCTTGACGAGCTCGAAAATCTTCCTGAATTGGTTGACGCCAATAAAAGAGTTATCTTGGCCAAAGATATTGACGGCTGCGGTATGACTGAATGAACCCGGAATTCCTTGAAAAGCTACTTTCATTTTTGATGTGACTTACTAGATTCTGTCTCGAATTCTTTCCCGCAAGTGCTCGACAGGCGGGTAATATCGCCAGATCTGCGCCCTTGCAAGAACCCTTTCTTCTCGACACCTAGTAAGTGGATAAAGTTTTAATTCCTCACGATCTTCGCAATTCGATTGCTTCTTTTGATGATATCTTTCAATGTCTTAAAATCAATCGCCTGATCTTTGTCTACCCAGGACTTTTGCGGTTCGGGGTGGGCGTCGATGATGAGTCCATCTGCGCCGGCGGCGACCGCTGCCATCGCGATATCTTTGACAAAGTGCCAGTTTCCGGTCGAATGACTCGGGTCGGCAACAATCGGCAGGTGGCTCACTTTTTTGATGTACGGAATTGCATTGATATCAAAAGTGAATCGAGTGTCCGCGACGAATGTACGAATTCCCCTCTCGCATAAGATCACTTCTTTGTTCCCGCCGGCGAGGATGTATTCTGCAGCGCCGAGCCACTCTTTGTACACGACCCCCATGCCGCGCTTGAGAAGTACAGGTTTCCTCATCTTGCCGAGCTCCTTCAGAAGTTCGAAGTTCTGCATGTTGCGGGTCCCCACCTGAAAAATATCGGTGTACCGATTGACGAGATCGACGTGGCGTGGGTCAAGGATTTCGGTAATCACCTTGAGGCCATGTTTGTTCGCGGCTTTTCTAATAAATTTGAGTCCGCTTTCCCCCAATCCCTGAAAATCGTACGGAGATGTCCGCGGTTTAAAAGCTCCACCACGAAGTATGCTCGCGCCGGCATCTTTCACTGCTTTGGCAGACTGCATCATCTGCTCCTCGGTCTCAACAGAGCAGGGTCCGGCGATAAGGACGATATCACGTCCCCCAAACTCGATATCTTTCGAAAGTCTGACCGTACTTTTGGGTTTGAATCTATGTTTGGATGCAAGAACAAACGCTTTGTTGGCCGGAAGCATCTCTTCGACGACAGATGTTTTTCTAACCAATCCCATGACGCTGTCCGAGAATTTCATCAGGGTAATTATTCTGATGTCTTCCTCGAACTGAAATACGGTATTTAGCTTGGTGAGGCCATCGAGAAATTCGGTCAGCCTCTCCTTTTCGGCGTCCTGCCTAATTTTAATTATCATAAATATAAGTCCATAAAGTTATAAAGTCTGTAAAGTCTATAAAGTTATTTCGATTACTTTATTAAACTATTCCAGTCGGATGCAAATTTCGCAAGCGCCGCATCCATAAAAAATCCCCGCTTTCGCGGGGTCTAGTATCAGTTTCTTATTACTACTTTAACTCCCGCTACTCAAAGGGGTAAAAAAGTAAAAATAAAAAGCTGATTGCGCTAATCTAATCATGTTAACTTTCAGTATACCAAGTACTTTTTCAATTGCAAGAGTATAAGAGACCTGGAAGCATTAGAAAACGTGGTAATTTTTTAGCCTAGAAAAAAAGTTTGTGAATTTGTGCTTACTTTTATTTTTGCATTTTTCGATTCAACTTCATTTACAGTATTTCCATTTAATTGAAATACGATTTCTGGACCGCTTGTTTGTATGTTTAAAATAAAATCAACGGGTGTATTCAGACATTTAGCCAAGACTAAAAGTTCAGTTACAGATAAATCTGTCTTGCCGTTTTCTAGATCCGAAATGGCTGCATGAGATTTCCCCAGAACTTTTCCAAGAGCATGTTGAGACAGACCACTTTTCTCACGCAATTTTCTTATTCTGAAGCCTAATTCCTTTTTCGTTAGCATATCCTATCTTAACTTAAGCTTACAAAAAAGTCAAGTTTCTTAAGATAAGTTGACAAAAACACAAAGAAGATGTAAGATAATCTTACATAGAAAGAAGGTGATTTATATGAATGATAATCAAAATAGACCCCCTATACCAATTCCACCAAGAACACCACAAGGAAATCTTAATATTAATATTGATACGACACCTGTATTTTATATAGACGTTGTGAATTGGCAGATTTCAGCAGACGATGCGGTAATTTTGAACTTTGGTCAGAAAATTTTAGGGTCAAATCAAGCAAAAATAGTAAGCAGAGTTGCTGTTACCAGAAAGTTTGCTCATCATTTCTTTAATGAATTGGCGAAGAATCTTGCACTAACTGAAGCCCAAGGGCAAATAGGAAAAAAAAGTTGAAAAACATAGAAGCGACGCCGCTTGCGATACCACAACCGAAAATGTGATAATGCGAATATTCAGTTCTAAGAAAAAAAGCGGCAGAAAGAATTTGTTCCAATTTTCTTACCTGAATTGTGGCGAGGATTATTTTGCTGAAAAACATCCATGAATTCAATACCATCTTGCATCGGTCGGCATCAAGATGGTATAGTTTCGAGGTGAAAGTAAATTTTTGCCTTCTTTTCGTTCTCTATCTTTTCGGCTATGATGTAACTCATATATTTTCCTGATTCGATGATTTTCTTGATTAAGGCAATCTCCTTTTCACACTCATAGGGAAAGAGATACACACTTTTTTGATATTGAAAAAAACCTATGTCTTTTAAAAATGAGCGAAGGTAGACTCGTTTGTTTCTCTGGGATTCAGGAACATCGAACATAACCATAAACCATTTGCCGTTCCACTTTCTCTCTCTTCTTTTGAGCTCTAATATCTGGCGAAGGGAGTATTTGACTATTGTTGGCTGAAGCCAATCTTTAAGGTGAACATATACGTCATTTCCTTTCATTTCGAGACTAAGAATCTCTTTCTTTTCGAGATTTTGCAAAACCCGCTTTATTTTCTTTTCCGGAATGTCCTTTTTCCTGAATTCCTTGATCATGCCGATGATTGATCCAAGTACTATCGGAAAGTTAGGAGTGATAAGAGTGCCTCCAATAAGAACGCTTGCTCCAAGAGTAGCCAAGACGATCTCTCGAAGCTCTCCATGTTTGAATTCATCTGCTTTCTTACTGGTTTTGGTCATAGTTCATATTACCATCTTGCATTGGTCGGCATCAAGATGGTTATACACAAAGATACTGAAAGACCGCTTACTCCAGTTACTCCAATTTTTTAATCTGAATTGTATCGACGATTTTTTTGCCGATCAAGATAGGATATAGTGACGCACTTTAAGATAGAAAGTGGGAATAAGATATGATATTATATATCCCATAATATGGGAGAAATTAGACAAGCTAATGGAGTTTCTTATATAACCTATGGAGAATTAAAGAAATTCCAGATAGAGCAAATTCCAATAGGAACAATATTAACTGGCGTAAAACCGAGGGATCTATACACGGTTCAAACCTGGATTGATACTAAAAAAGTATTGGCAGATCTAAACAGTGAGGTGTCTCCTGATCTTGTGTTGCCAACGATTGGTTATCTACACAAGGGAAGAATCGGTGGCATCAAATTAATATTAGGAGACGGAAACACCAAATCGATAGTGGCACTTGTAAGGGGTCACACCGTACAATTTGAAGTCAAGGGGCTTCTACCACCTAATACCAGATATAGACCTCTGATTCATTTATATCAGGATAATGCTGATTTATTTACAGGATTTTAACTAACATTTTTAATAATTTTTTCTCCCATTTCCTTCGTACCTATAATTTTATCTTGTAAAGTTGAATTATTTGCGATATCACCTGTTCTCCAACCTTCATCTAAAGTTTTTTTTATCGCTTGAAAGACTGCGTGACTTTCTTGGAACATATTAAAGCTGTATTTAAGTAGCATCTCGACAGAGAGAATAGCTGCGATCGGGTTGGCACTATTTTTCCCGGTTGCTTTAGGATATGATCCGTGGATCGGTTCATAGAGTGCTGTCTTTGATCCGATCGAAGCGGAGGGGAGCATCCCCAAAGATCCCGAAATCATCGACGCCTCATCTGTCAGAATATCACCGAACATATTTTCAGTCAGAATAACATCAAATTCTACGGGTTTTTTTATTATCTGCATTGCGGCGTTATCTACGAACATATAGTGAGTCTCTATATCCGGATATTTTTTTGAAAACTTCTGGATTGTTTCACGCCATAAGCGCGATGTCTCGAGTACATTGGCCTTATCAACTACTGTTACTTTTTTTCTTCTTTTTCCGGCAATATCGTAGGCCACCTTTGCAATTCTTAGG
>MFZI01000057.1:6124-8865 GCA_001789355.1 Candidatus Roizmanbacteria bacterium RIFCSPHIGHO2_01_FULL_39_8 | reverse complement strand
TTCTTATCCGATTTTTCCTTGTTCCTCAAGAAGGCTTCAAAGCTGATATTGCATTCTGGAAGAGTTGGGGACTCGCTATGGCAGATAAAGGTCTTCTTTGGCTGGTAAATAATACTAACTATAATTATCCTCCAGGATTTGCATACGTATTAGGCTTTGTGAATAAAGTATATGGTCTATTTAAGGACGCTCACAATATCAACGAATATTGGCTTGATGGGAATGTATTTTACCTATTTGTCTTTAAATTACTCGTTATAGGAGCAGATTTATTTATCGTGTGGTTAATTATAAGAATAGGGCGGGTGATTTTAAATTCGAAATCCGAATATCGAAACTCGCAACAAATTCAAGATCCAAATGATCAAAATACCAAACAAAACAGTTTAGAAAATTTGAATCTAAAAAAAACGAACATTGTTTCGGATTTCGTGCTTCGTGCTCCGAATTTTATTAAAGTGCTGGCTTTATTGTATTTTCTCAACCCTGCTGTGATCTACGATGGTGTCGTGTGGGGGCAGGTAGACCAGTTCGGCGTTGCCTTATTTTTATTAAGCGCTTATTTTTTGCTAAAGAGTCGTTCTTCTTTGGCTTCGATCGTTTTTACCGTCTCGTGTCTGATGAAATTTCAGAATATTATCTTTATCCCGCTTTTTTTCTTATTCGTTTTCAAACGTCAAGAAAACCTTCAGGCAGGTCTAAAGGCGATGAGTAAGTCTCTTATGATAGCTTTTCTCACCTTTTTTATTATATGTTTACCATTTTTTTACGCAAGGCAGATGGAAAAACTGGTCTGGCTCCTCACGATAAATTCAGATTGGTTTCCATGGTTTTCTCTCAACGCTTTTAATCCTTGGTGGATTGTATCGGGCTTAAACGGCATGGGGCTTGTCGACAAACATTTAGTATTGGGAATTCTGTCGGCAAAACAAACAGGATTTTTCCTATTTATCTTTGCGTATGCGATTTCTACTGTAGCTCTTTTATTCTCAAAAAGGGAAAATCTCTTCCGGAATTTCGTCGTCGCGTGTATTTTGGCGACATTTTCTTTCTTTCATCTACTTACTCAAAGCCACGAAAGATACCTATTCCCCATAATGGGTTTATTGCCAATACTGATTGTTTTTCAATTTAAGGAATATTATTCAAAAATAGATGGATCAATTTCCAAGTTCCAATTTCCAAGTTCCATGCAAATCCCAAATTCTAAATTCCAATATCTAAACTTTCTGAAACTTGAGCGTTGGAATTTGAAAGTTGTTTGGTTATTGGAAATTGGTTATTGGTTATTGCTTTCAGTATTCTTTTTCCTGAACATGTACCTTTCTATGGGGTGGAATTATCCTGATCAAGTTATTCCAGCTTTTACAAGGGATCAGACCTTGGGGTTGTCTTTATGGATTTCGATTTCTCAAATCATTTTATTTACTATATTTGTTGTATGGTCGATTAGATTGATACGAATGACTAAACTTGTTAGTTTAATAGCATTAGTTATAATCGGAGTAGTCTTTTTGAGGAATCTTCCCTATGTTCAGGGTAGGCCAATCTCTTTGACTTCTTTTAAGCCGGTAAGCTTTAGACAGGACTACCTTGATCCGCAATATAACAGAACCGTCGAGTCAGCTCGCGGTGTAAATTATTGGAACAGACTTTCGGTTAATTATTATTTCTATGACAGAGGAATAGGGTCACACGCAGATTCTGACATCACCTATCATTTGAATCAGGCATTTTCAGTATTTAGGACAGACTATGGAGTCGATACAGAGGCAGATCAATCGGCGAAAGTATATTTTGAGATTTTAGCAGATGGGAAAGTACTTTTTCGTTCAAATACGAGGGGAAGATTTGATCCTCCAGGATCGGTCACGGTTAATGTAAAAGGAGCGAAATATCTTACGTTACGAATTGTCAAAGCGGGAGAGAATAATTTTGGTGCCCATGTCGACTGGCTGAACCCAGTTTTGCATAAGTAATATTCTATTGATTGTTTCTACTTGTTATGATAGATTTTTGTATTCTATGGTCGATGGTGAAAATATAATTGGACTTTTGGGGCAGATAGAAAATACAGGTGATAATACTAAACTTGTAAGACAAATCGCTTCGCAGATGAATACATTAAGAGAAAAAAAGGGAATCAATTTTTTTCTAGATGTCGCTCAAACACAAGATTCATATAATAGACCAACAAATTCTCTGATTCAAAATGCATATCTTCTTGCAGAACCTTCAGTTGGTTTAGAAAACGGGGTAGGCACGCGGATATATTACATATTAACAGACAGGGGAGATGTTATTGGAGTACAATTTGCAGATGTCGAAAAAAGGCCTACTCAATTAGAGATGGATTTTCGTGGAGAATTGCAAAGATGTGTAAGGATAGGAAAAGAAGCGAGAGAAACGCAGCAAGGGATAAGGTTGACAGATTATCGAGAGAACGTGGATGGTAGACCACAAGAGGTTGTTAAGCTTACTATTGGAAAAGGCTCTTTGGCCGTGGCAGCCGGTGTTGGTTCTCGAACCATTACCAATCATATGGCTTCCGAGAGTCCCTTTAAAATTGTTATGAATGCAGATGTAGTCGGACTTCGTACAGCTATGAATACTAGTTTGGCTCAGATAAGATAACTTTTCAATCACTTTCATAAGTTGCAACGGCTTCATAAACTTGCTTAAATTTAACAATGGATTATAAGCTCTTTGGAAAAAAAGTTTTAATAACTCTATTTTTAACA
>MFZI01000057.1:0-6111 GCA_001789355.1 Candidatus Roizmanbacteria bacterium RIFCSPHIGHO2_01_FULL_39_8 | reverse complement strand
ACCACTTGTTGATCCGAATGATAATGTTTTTCAGTATGCATTGGTCGACGAGGCGGTGAAGGTAGGAAAGCAGGTCTTCGCTGGTAGGTTGTCCCCGCTATATCTTTTGGATAGTTGGCAGGAAAGGTGGGCAGAGGGATTCGCACTTTCAAGTTACTATTCTCATCTTCCTCAAGCTGTGATAGGGTTAATCAGTATAGGAAGCAACTTGAATCCATATGAATTATTTGTTTGGATCCGGACTCTATTGCTGATTTTCCTGCCGATCATGTTTTTCTGGGGAGCAACAGTACTAGGTCTATCCGGATTAACCAGTCTGTTAGTTGCTTTGTTTAGTCAAGCTATTTTTACCAATGGATTATATGGGATAGACGTGTCGAGTTTCTTATGGAGAGGGTGGGGATTATCTTCACAGCTCATGGCACTTTTTTTTATGCCTCCGGCATTTGCGTATGCGATGAAGTATCTACAGGAAAAAAAAGCTTTAAGCCGGGCAGTTCTCTTTAATTTTATCCTAGCTCAGAGCCATTTTGGGATGTTCAGCCTATTATTGTTAGGGTATGGATTGTATTTGCCCTACAGATTATCGGTAATGATTCTACAAGAGTTGTCTTTGGATTATCTCAAAGGTCAAAGATCAAAGATTAAAGCCATAGCTCAAATCTTAAATCCACAAAAAATTATTTATGAAATTATTATTCCCTGGGTCAAATTTATATTTCTCACGCTGTTTTCACTTTCGTATTTTATTGTCCCTTTCTTTTTACAGTCAGATTTTCGAAACTATTCAATCTGGGATCCGATCTGGAAATTCGATTCGTGGGGATTAAAACAAGCGATTGTCTGGTTCTTAAACGGAGACCTATTTGATTATGGAAGGTTTCCCGTCATTTCAATCGTGGTAATTTTAGGAGTATTGTGGGGAATAGGGAAGATAGGAGAGAAGGGAAAAGAGACAATCGATAAGAGATATGAAATAAGAGATAGTCTGATCACTTCGACAAGCTCAGTGCAAGCGGGGTTTATGAGTTTTTTGTTTGGATTTTATTTTCTTCTTTTTAGTGGTAAGACAACACTTGGAAATTTAATTAATCTTATTCCCGGAATGGCTGAGTATCATCAACATAGGACAATCGTGATGGTACAGTTTATCGGAATATATTTAGGAGCATGGTTTGTATATAGTCTATTGAAGAAGCTCGATACGGTTTTTTTCCGTCGGGTGGGAGTATTTAAAAAAGGGATCTTTATTTCTATTCTAATCATCGCCAGTTTATTTATTATCTATTATCTTGAACAACCTTTGGTAAGTTATGCCAAAGATAATGCTCTTTGGATTGCCCGTTCAAATAAGGCTTACCTTTATGACCTTCCGGCATATAAAAAAATAAAGGACAAGCTCGAATCTATGGCAAAAGGCAGACTGTATGTTGGAAAGCCGGGTAACTGGGGCAGACAGTTTACTGTAGGTGAAACCCCTTTGTACATGCAAATATCGCAGGATGGATTTCCGGTAATCAATTTTTTGCCAGAAAGTTGGTCTCCCAATTCAGACACCGAGCAGTTCTTTGACGAAAATAACCAAGATTTCTACAATCTATACAATGTAAGGTACAGCATATTACCAGATAATATTAAACCTCCTGAATTTGCTAAATTGGTTGAGAAGCAAGGCAAATACAATTTATTCCAGATAGACACAACAGGCTGGTTTGATTCCGGGAACATCAACGTACTTGTCCGTTCGAAAAAGACAAATCTTCTCAATATTACTCGACTTTGGTTTGGCAACAAACTGTTAAAGGAAAAAAACTATCCTGTTATTGACCTTCGCAGCGATCAGTCCAATAAACCAACCCACGAATGGATAGATAAACTTTGGCAGATTCAGATGGTCGACAAAAACAACTTCATCAATCTTAATGATCAAAAAGAAAGAAGTATTTGGATTGCTAATCCCATGGAGACTAGTTTTATGAACTTAGTGAAACCCTCGCAAGAAGGCATGTTCGAGTTTAAAAACGAGAAGGCCAGTCCTAACGGATACACGATAGAACTACGAGTGAAAAAAGACTGCCAAAACTGTATTGTTATTCTCAAGGAGAGTTTTCACCCTAACTGGCAGATTAAACTCAATAGTCAATCTGTGATGACATTCCCCGTCTTCCCCTTTTATATTGGTTTTACTTTGCATAAACAGGGCGAATATTCAATCGAGGCTATATATCAGCAAAATACCCTCAAAAAATTTTTACTGCTTTTAGAGGCGATTTTCATATTTTACCTCGTGTATATATTACTCCGGAAGGTCAAAACTAGACTCCGAAGTTGAGGGGAGAACCAAAGGAAGGTCTAATTCCTTTAACTTTGCTTCGGAAGTGGCCGGAGAAAATGATTCTTGAGGAGGACCGGAATCTTGAGTAGATGAGACTTTGTATTTGAAAGCCTTAAGATCTTCCTGAGCCTTTTTATAATCATCTGACTTCTTATTGTTTTGCAGAAGTAATACTACTGATTGCATTTCTTCTATCGCTCTTTGATAGTTGCCTTTTTGGTAGAGAGCCCAGGCAAAGTTGTAGTGTGCATTAGACCAATCGGGTTTTAGTGCTACCGCCTGTTCAAAAAACCTCAATGCATCATCATAATTCCCGAGCGAGTAGTAGACTCCGCCTAGGCTCAAGCGGTATTGAGAATTCTGCGGATCAAGAAGAATAGCTCTTTGGTAGGAAGATACAGCCCAAGCATCGCTTCCCTGGGCCATATTTAACAAATTTCGATAGATTATAGCTAAGTTCTCCCAGTTCGACGCTTTCTGAGGATTGAGTGAGACGGCTGATTTTGCTTCTTCAATCGCTGCCTGAATAGCTTGAGTAATCGTTTGTCTATCTTGAGGAGACGGATCTTTTTGTTGAGAGATTTTTTGAGCATAGGTATTGGCAATAAGCAGATTCGTTTGGGAGAAATTAATACGGAAGCGCTCGATAAAAGGATTAGTGATAATGGCTTGTCTTTGTTTTTCATACAGCTCTTTGGAATCATTCCTTGTGAGCGCATCGATAGCCTGTTTGAACTGGAATTCTGCAATATAGGTTTTGCTCAGGAAAAATCCCGCTATAGCTATAAAAACAAAGATAATAACAGGGAGGACTATATAGAGTATTGGGTAATTTGCAAGATTAACATCCAAAAGATTTCTTTTATGCTTCTGTTGTTCGTCTATGATGGTTAACGTAAGAAAAAAGAGCAAAAAGACAGTGAGAGATGGAGGGAAGAGAGTTACTATTAAGATGATATAGGCGATGGGGAGAAGAGCAATCTTTGGTTCCCTAAGAACTGCCTTGAACGTGGTTAGGATGATAAGGAGTAAAAAACCAAACCCAAATACGCCGGCCTCAGTTAAAACATTAAGAATTGTCGATCGACTTACGTTAAATGACTGAATTTGCCAAAGCGAAGAACTATTATATAAGACATCCTTGACTTTGCTAAAAATTGAAGCATAATTATCTATTCCAATACCAAATAGAGCAGTGGTGGGATTTTTGAGTATCTCAATTGCCGCATACCAAGCGTAGCGAAAGGGACTCATAGGATCCATTCCCCCATGTAAAAGTGAGTAGATCGTTAGGCTTAACGCAACGATGTTCAGTCCTAATAGTATCAGTTGAAAATAGACTTGGTGCTTGATCTCTGCAAAAAAATCACCGGAAAGAAAAATTTGAATCGACTGGACGATCACCATGAACCCTAAAAAAATACCTAAATCAAGCGGTCTTCCGAGTAGAGCAAAATGCGTATTTTTAAGAAAATCAAGATACACAGGAAGATCCGTTTTTTGGAATGGTTGAAAGAAAAAAAAGATCGCGGTAAGAGAGAGGAAAAGACTGGAGACGGAAAGGACCTTCATAATGACAATATCACTTTTCCGCAGGTAGAATGTGATGATAGCCAGCGAACTTAAACCAACAAAACCCATGTTTTGATTAAGCAAAGCCTGAAATTTATTAGGAGAAACAAGAAGAACTGAAAGTCCAATCGACAAAACAAAGAAAAACTTTAAAATTTCAATGGGATTATTGGGAAAACGGATACGTTTTGTCAAAATTATTTCAAGAGTTGTCAAAACAATCAAAAGGAGTGCCGCAATGGAAAGCAGGTACAATTTATTCGTATTAAAAAACTCCTGGGTGAAAGGAAGAAAAAAAAGAGGGAAAAGGAACAAAACCGATACAAGGAGATATGATTTTGTTTGCCGAATTAGATTATGATAGTAATCCATATAAAGTTCCTAACAACTAATATATTTTCATATCTAATTTATAATGAGCCAATTAAAGTGTACAGGAGTTGGAACAGGTTTATCAAGAGCTACTTTGAAATAAGGCTTGCACGAATTAACCGAGTCGGTTGAGGTACAACCTTCTTTTTTAACGACCGTGAGATTTTCTGTCGGTGAAGGATTGATGGAGGTAAGATAAATAAGACTATCGTCTTTGATTGTATCATTATAGAGGAGGACTTCGGGGCTTCCCTCTGGAATAAATCCTACTCCTGCGGACTCTGTTTTTGTTTCTATTGCCGGAGACGAAATGCCATTTTTTTCGAAATTATCAGCTGAAGCAAGGATCGTCGAGTTAAGATATTTGTCCGTAATATTCAATTGTTTCATCGCTACGCTGTTGAACTGAGCCTTGCCGGAAGAGTCGATAGAAGAGACCTCACTTCCGTTATTGGTTATTTGTAATTTGCTATTTGGTAACTCAACTTTTAAATCCCCATCAATGGGTTTTATTTCATTAGTTTGGATACCTCCTTGAGCAATAATGTCACCGCGTGTAGTTATCCTCCCGTCTTTTGCTATCACTACCGCATCGTCAAAGAGCTTAATAGTGCCAAGAGAAGAAAGTTTAAGATCCCAGGAAAGTGAAAGAATCGAATCATTCTCAATTAACAGATTGCCAAACATGCTGGTACCAGTTACTGAAAGGTTGTAAAGGTTGGATTTTCCGGTGACTGTTAAGTTTGCCAAATCAGTAGAACCAGTAAGTAATGATTCGACTGAATCAAGTTTTTGGTAATAGTTTGGATCAGGTAAGGATTGAGTTTGAATTTCAGCAAGGAACTTTTGCAAATCATTCACGTTTGTAGCTAATTGTTCATTATTACTATTAATACTATTTATATTTGATTTGGTACTATCAAGTTCGCGTGTGAGTAAATTAATGTTTTCTGACTCGATTTCTTTTGCGATTAACTTACCGGACAATGTCGCTTCTGAAGCTGATAGATTGCCACTGACTTCTAGATTTCCAGCAATAGTTGCATCGTTAGTTACCTTAAGGGAATCAACTAAAACTTGTCCTGAGAATGAAGCATTTCCTAGTGTGTCAATCGATGCAACTGTTTTTCCCTCAAGACCTTTGATAATAAGTTCGGCAAGAGGCCCTTTTTCAGCCGGATCAACCGACTCAGTTTTTTTACTTGTCTCATTAACTGAGTCGGTTTCAGTAAGATCAGACGAAAGATTTATAATGACATCCTGACTGACTGGCTTGATTTCTTTAACGGTGAGTTGATCCGTCTCAACAACGGGAGATATCATTTTTTCACGAACGGATATATTATTAGCTATAACTAGTTGAAAATGAGAAATTTGCGAAGAGACATTTTCAAAGACCGCATTTTTAGCTAACAGCGCATTCTTAACTATTACATCTTCACCTTCAAGAATTCCCGATTTTATTTTAGCCGAAACTAGCTCTGAGAAAATGTCAAACCTCTCAATAGTTTCATCTTTTATTTTTGTCAGGTAATTCCGATTTCCCCTATTTATTTTTTGACCCTCAAAAGAATTAATGCCATCATATACGATTGACACCTGTTGATCAGAATAAATTTCTACATCGCCATCTCGACTAATATATACGTCCGGATCAAACCAAGATACATTAATTAGGGTCAGTATAGTTTTCGTTGGGTTTTGAGGATTCCAGTCTTCAAGTGCTTTTCCAAGGACAATTCCTGCTTTATCTGCTTTTTTCGCATATCCGCTATCAGATGAACTTGTTATAAAATCTCCTTGCTGGATAAGTGGAGAATTCGGTGATATCT
>MFZI01000056.1 GCA_001789355.1 Candidatus Roizmanbacteria bacterium RIFCSPHIGHO2_01_FULL_39_8 | reverse complement strand
TATTATTCCGCAGTATCAAATCTAACTAAAGCTATTGTTCACCGACTGTTGAAAATTTCTCTTCTCTCTTCCTTTGTCGTCATCGTCTGGGGTCTTCCCGGGCGCTTGGGTTACGATCTTTCCTGCTTTGTTTTTACCGGGCAACTTAACAACTCGTGTTGGACTGACCAATTTCGTCCAGCCGAGCGTATGTTTTCAACTCTCGGTCAGCCAAACTGGTTAGGCGCATACCTTGCGGTCAATTTTTTTATAGGACTATACTACTTTTTCAAACATCGTTCGAGAGAATCTAATGCCGCTTTGGATGACACCAGAGCCGATTCTGGACAAGACAGAATGACTCAAATCCTAGTGGGTATTTATCTGTTGCTTAATTTTTCCAGCATTCTATTTACCCGTTCTCGATCTGCTTTGGCTGCCGTAACCATATGTCTTGTCCTTTTTTTTGTCAATCTTTTGTTTAGAAATAGAGATTTTTTTAAAATTCACTTTAAAAAAATTTTTACCCTCGTTTTAACATTGGGCATCTCGCTTTTGCTATTTAAAACTGGAATTGATCAAGTTGATAGATTTATTTCACTTTCTTCCTATCGCAAGGCCATAATTTCAACCCTGCCCCGCCGGCAGGCAGGCGACTCGGTTGCAAAGAGGCCGCGGCAGCAGTCTGCGGAATCAGGAGTTACCGAGTCAGGGGATATCAGAAAGATTGTTTGGCAAGGGGCCATAGATCTGGGTTTGAGATACCCTTTGTTTGGAACGGGTGTTGAGACGTTTGCCTATAGCTACTATTTTGTTCGACCGAAATCTCACAATCTTACTTCAGAATGGGATTATCTATATAACAAAGCCCACAACGAATACCTCAATTACTTTGCGACTACAGGATTTTTTGGGGTTATGAGCTATCTTGTTTTAATATTTTCTATTTTATTTTATGCATGGAGTAAGATCAAAAATCAAAAATCAAAAATCAAAATTGAAATTCAAAATTCAAAACTGCAGCGAGATGATGCTACGACCCAAATAACAAATAACCAATTACTTATAACGGCTTTGTTGTTTTCCCATCTAACCATTTTGATTACCAATTTTTTTGGCTTCTCTACCTCAACGATCAATCTTTATTTCTATTTGATTCCAGCCTTTCTAATCATCCTCTCTCGGCCGGATGAAAGCACTCTTGCTGATAGCAAAATCTTCCTGAGCTTAAAACAATTTGGACTGGCGTGCTTAACCGGAATTTGTTTTTTACTGACCATTTGGTACCTAATAGCGTATTATTCGGCTGATGTGCTCTATGCTAAGGGAGACAGTTTAACAAAGGTAAATCAATATCAACTGGCAGCTCAATCTCTCAATCAAGCGCTTACTACGCGTTATGACCATGTCTATGCGGACAAACTTTCTTATGTGTTAGCTAATCTTGCGCTGGCGGCTTCATACCAAAAGGAATCCGGGACTTCCCGAAGCCTTCTCGAACTATCAGAAAAACTGAGCCAAAAAACTCTCAAGGATTCTCCTAAAAATGTACTCTATTGGAAAACAATGGCCAAAAATGAGTACCTTTTTTACCAGATTGACTTAAAAAAGGATGATCTTGATAAGGGAATCTCCGCTTTAGAAAGAGCTAGAGAGTTATCTCCCACCGATCCAAAAATTCCTTATAGTATGGCAATATTTTATTCCTTGCTCGAAGACACCGTACAAAATCCAGATGAGAAAGCAATGCAACAAGAATTATCTTTAGAAGCTATCGACAATTCAATCGAACTCAAATCCAATTATAGGGATGCATACTACCTGAAAGGTCAACTTCTCAAAAAAGCCGGTAAAATCGAAGAAGCGAGAAAATCTTTCCTATATATCCTGCAAAATTTAGATCCAAACGACCAGGAATCAAAAAAAGAGCTTCAGTAAGGCAACTCCTACACCTTAAAGGTGAGGGTGTACTTGCAATATTCAAGCGTCTTTTGATAATCAGAATTAGCAAGAATAAATGCTTTAAAACGATCTCTGTTATTATCGAATAATTTCAATATCAATTCTGCTTCAGTAATACCTGTTGAGTATGTATTTAGATAATCATAAAAAGATGACCAAGGATATGTAATCAGTTCTTCATTATTTTTAAGTATTCCGCCTGAGTAAGGATTTAATAGTATGTAGCGACAGACATGTTTTAGTTGTTCATCGCTCTTCATTAAAACTGATTTAAACGTTTGAATAAATATTGGTCCAGTTCGTTTACTTTTAATATTAAAATGTTTCGTAAATGAGTTTTGAACATCAGACATAAACTTGGAAATTCCTTTTAGTTGTTTTTGGAGCAAAAGTAAATGAAAGTGAGTCGGCATGAGGCAAAGACATAGTATATTAACTCTGAAGCTGTTTTTGTCATAAATCTCCTTTTCATACATTCTTCTAAAATCAAGACTAAGTTCATTAAATTCGCTAAGTCGTAAGTGGACTGCAGAGGATCGGTAAAATGTAAGAATTTCCAAGAACTTCCTGCACAGTTCGTCCCCAAAAAAAATTTGTCTGCGGTCAATGGACTTATTAAAAATATGATAAATATATGTTTCCTTCAATGAATCAGATCTGCTAGACATAAAATAACATATATCATTCCAAATAAATGAAGTCTATGGATTATGTACTACAAAATTATTAGTTTAGATTGCT
Source organism: Candidatus Roizmanbacteria bacterium RIFCSPHIGHO2_01_FULL_39_8 (assembly GCA_001789355.1). Lineage (GTDB taxonomy): Bacteria > Patescibacteriota > Microgenomatia > UBA1406 > GWC2-37-13 > O2-01-FULL-39-8. The sequence continues at coordinate 3,503 of MFZI01000056.1, read as the reverse complement.
TGAGAAATATCTCCCTCACCTTAAAGGTGTAGCCACTTAAACGTATAGACATATCTCCTTCACCTTATAACTGTAGATATTAAATCTAGTCTTACTTAAATAAACAGTAGGTACAAGTCGCGCTCGTATTCGGACAAAGAGCAGCTGTGCCTATCGTAGCACATGCATCGGTCGCTATGGGTGCCACATATACTCCGCTGTTTCCTGCAACAGCAGCATATTGAGTCTTAACATTCTTCGAAGCAGGCACCCAACTTAGCTGATAGGGATCTCCACCAGCCTCTACCTCTAAGTTTATAACTGAATTAACAGTTGTACCTGTTTTCAGTTCACCTGTATTGATAAGTTCGGTAAGCACCGCGGCAGCACAAGTACCTCCAGTTGCAAAGGCCGTTCTAGATCTGGCGGCCGTACACGGAGCTCTGTACGTTGCACATCCTGCACTTGTACACCAAGGATAGTATTGCTTAGATGCATAGTATCGCTCAACTGAATTTTTTATTTCTCCAGCGGAAGTCAGATATTTAGTGTCAGTAGCTCTATTGATTTGTTCTATCGGATCAAGTATTGCAAGTAGTCCAGCTGCCAGAATTCCAAGAATTGCAATTACGATAATCAGCTCTATGAGAGTGAAACCTTTTTTGAGGATGTTCATAAAAATGCCAAATTTATATTTACTAAAGTTATAAAGGAAATCTTGGAAGTTGTCAAGGGGATCTTAGTAAATCCAAATTTCCAATTCCCAATTTCCAATGAATAAAACTTAATTTATTTTATTGCCGATGTAAGCGAATAGATTGGTGCAATGATGGAAAAAACCAGAAAAGCAACCGCAATACCCAAAAATACAAGGATAGCCGGTTCGATAAGGGTAGTGAGTGCTTTTACCGCCATCTCAGACTCAATCTCAAAATAATTCGCAATTCGCATCAGAGTATCATCCAAATGACCCGTCTCCTCCCCCACCATTGTCATTTGAACAAGAATGGGAGGGAAAATAGTTGCTTCTTTCATCGCAGAACCTAAAGACACTCCCTTTTCTACCTGTCTACGGACGCCAATAAAAATTTCGCGGTAAATGGAGTTTGAGGTAATATCGGTAATAATAGTTAATCCCTCAAGCAGTGATACACCTGAACTCAAAAGAATTGCTAAAGTTCGCGTCGTGTCAACCAATACAGACATCTTAATCACGTTACTAAAAAGGGGTAGCTTTAGCGATAGGGCGTCGAAGAGACGCTTTCCGGCACTCGATTTTAAATACCTCTTTAAAAGCATAATGGTAGCGGCAGTGGCGCCGATAATTAAAACCCAGAACTTACCGAAAAAATCCGAGACAACTATAAGAATCTGCGTATATATCGGCAGCTCAACCTGGATGTCTTTATATAGATCAAGAAGCTTGGGGATGACAAAAGTAATCATGATAAACATTACTACTACAATTGCAATCAAAACAACAAGGGGATAAATCATCGCTCCCTTGATTTTTCCTCGAAAGACTCTCTGTTTTTCCAAGTTGTCAGCGAGACGGAGTAAAATATCACTCAATTTTCCTGAAGCTTCACCTGATTTAACAAGAGCCACATAAAAATTGGAAAAATATTGGGGATATTTCTGTAGAGCATATGAGAAGTTATTTCCCGCTTTTATTTCTTTATCTATATTAATAAGTAAGTCCTGTATTGGAGGTTTATTTGCCTGTCCTTTGAGCAAATCAACTGCGTCAATAAGAGTCATACCCGCATTAAGCATGATTGCCAGTTGCCGTGTCAGATTTACAATATCACTGAAATTTGCCTTATTGAGAAAATCAAGATAAGAATTAGTTCCATCTGACCTCCTGATCTCAATGGGAAAATAATCGCTTGTTTTAAGAAAACGCAGGACTGCCTCCTGACTTTCGGCATTTAATGTCCCTCGAGTAACTTTGTTATTTTTAAGGGCTTTGTAGGAAAACTGCATTCATTTAAGAAATTTTTTAATTTCATTTGGGCGCAATGCATACCCAAGTACAGTCTCTTTGGTAATTTTGCCTGCCTCATGAAGAGAGAGGAGGTTTTTTTCAAAAAGAAACAATCCATCTTTTTCGCTCGTTTCAAGAATATTATCAAGCATGTGAGTTCTTCCATCTCTGATGACCGAAGCAACAGCAGGAATATTCAGGAGCAGCTCAACCGCCGGAATTCGCGAGGTTTTATCAATAGTCGGAATTAGTCTTTGCGATATAACCGCGCGCAATACTGATGCGAGTTGCGACCGGATCTGGCCCTGCTGGTTTGCCGGAAAAACATCTATTATTCTGTTGATGGTTTCGGTACTTGTGCTCGTATGTAGAGTCGAAAAGACGAGATGTCCTGTTTCGGCAATCGTGAGCACTGATTGAATAGTCTCATAATCCCTCATCTCTCCAATAAGTACCACGTCCGGATCTTCTCTTAATACCGATCTTAAAGCAATATTCCATGAATGTGTATCTTGATGGAGTTCTCTTTGAGACACGATAGATTTTGCTGGTGGATAAATGTATTCAATCGGATCCTCTATCGTAATAATATGTTTTGGTGATGTGGTATTGATTTCATTTATCATTGCAGCTAATGTAGTGGACTTTCCCTCGCCGGTTGGTCCAGTAACGAGTATCAACCCCTGATCTATTGAAGTAAACTGATGGAATTGCTTAGGCAGGAGAAGTTCATCAATCGAACGGATGGTATTTCCTATGAGCCGAAACGCAGCTGCCAACTTTCCTCTTTGGTAATATATATTTGTTCGGAACCGGTAATCTTTATATTCATAACCCAAATCAATCTCCTTATTGGCAAGAAGGGTAGACCTTTGATCCTCGGTGAGTATTGAGTAAATGAGCCTTTCGATAGTGTCATTTGTTAGTGCGTTAAAATCCCGAACGTAAAAAAGATCGCTATTTTTTCTGATGGCAGGTGAATAGCCGGCTATCAAATGAAGATCAGAAGCCTGTTTCTCTATTGTCAAATCGAAAAGTTGAAATAAGTCCATATCTGTAAAATTCTAATTTCTAAATCCGAAATCCTAAACAAATTCTAATTTATGAAATTCAAATTTTCTAAACATTTCAAGTTGTAATTATTTTGATTTAAACATTGTTTCGAATTTCGATATTCGTACTTCGAATTTATACTTCAGCGACTCTAAGTACTTCCTCTATTGTAGTTATACCATCGATAGCCTTAAGAAATCCATCCTGTTTCATACCGATGAGTCCTTCACTTCTTGCTTGGTTTTCTATTTCCTTTGCCGAGACTTGTTTGAGAATCATCGAGTTTACCGTAGGGGTGATCTTGAGTACCTCGAAGATAGCGACTCTCCCGAGATACCCGGAACGATTACATTCATCACACCCTAAACCTCTGGTAAGTTGGATTGGTTTTCCCTCCTGAAATTTTTTTGGTAAAAGATCTCCGAGGACTGTTTTTATATTATTTTGAACCTCCATGGGAGGATCATACGTTTTTGAACAGGAA
>MFZI01000055.1 GCA_001789355.1 Candidatus Roizmanbacteria bacterium RIFCSPHIGHO2_01_FULL_39_8 | reverse complement strand
CTGAAGCTCCATTTAACGGACAAGAGGTACATGCTAAGCAAGACGGGTTACACCGCTCAATAGTAAGATCACAAATGACGCTCCAGACATTCAGATCCATAGTAATAAGTGGAGCTCATTTTACTCCATGGTCACTACCTTATGCTATACCAAATTCTTGGCAAGAGATATATATGTATGATATAGTACCCCCAGTCAAAAAAAAATATCGGTATCCGGAAAATCCCTATGGCATCATGCTACCATATGAAGCTTTATTCGCTGAAGATATGCGAAAGGACCCGCGTTTTCATTGGAGAGACTATGACACACCAAGAAAGGTTTGAAGTGTTAATGAGCAACCTGTATATTTAAATTAGCATCTTTTGCTGAACGTACGCTAATCGATGCGCCTGAGTACCCTAATAATAGTCTAGCGGCCTGTTCCAATTCGTCTTTCACAAAATCTAATTCAAAAATTTTTCCTCGATCACAAGCCCCATCCCTTAAACTTTGTTCCATTAGTTCGTCCACATATCTTATACGCGCTACTGTATCCTTAGATCTATCTTGTGCGTATCGAGCTGCTAATTGTCCATCACTAACTGCTGATAAAGCCCTACGCTCTGTCTCAACCTCTAAACTTATTTGGTCATCAAGTATAACTATTCCATCCACAACTAGCATTTGAGCCTTAATCAATTCCCTGTATGCATGAATTGGCCGAAGCTCAGAAGCAATCTCACCTGGCACAATAATTACATGTTCCCCGCTAAAAGCTCCAATGAAACGGGCTTGACGAGGAAAGGGTAAATCTGATACATCTCCAGCAGGAGCCACGTAATAATCAAACTCTGTACCCCCAAGTGATGCAGACATCGGTATAAAATTCCTGTCAGCTAAAAAATCAGCACGCCTAAATTCTTGCTTTATCGATGTCTTCCCTAAGAGATATCTTATTTCATCAGGAGGTAAAATTTGTTCATGACGCATAAAAATTTGATTATAAAATGCTAAACGAGCACAAATCTATTAACATTAGTTTTTAAAAATATATCCCTTATTCCTCTCCGTTTTAATGACCTCCTTGGAAAAGCCTAGAAGTTTGATTTTTTCCCTGAGACGTGAAACAATTCTATCCACTGCCCAATCTGAATAAAAATCATCGGTATTCACCGGCCATATGGCTTTTGCTAGTTCGTCGCGAGAAACGATCTCATTTTTATGATCAATCAAAGCCTTAAAAATCCTTCTTTCTTTTTGGGAAAAATGATTGTCTACATTAACTGAGTTTACATATATGTGATTATCACGAAGCTCAACGTCTGCATGGGGAATTTCTTCTCTCAAAAACTCATCTAAGAGGGGAATCGTAATTTTACCTCTATTGATCAGGCCTATCTTTTTGAAATATTCTAAACTGTGTTTTTCTAAATCTGACTCGATCTTTTTACCTTGAATCAAGCTTTGCAAAACGGTTTTTTCCGAATCAAGAAGCGACGTATAAAGCTGCTCAAGAGTAACTCGCACCTGAAGACCCTGAGCAAGATTTTCAAACTTAATTGAAGGATTATCACGAATGATCCTAATGACTTGCTTTATAAGCCAGAAATATCCGCCACATAGATAGGCAATTTTGTCTACCTCATGTTGATTAAAGGACATTTTCCACTCTTGAGAGAAAAACTCAATAAACCCGCACACGTCCTCAAGATCATAGAGCGGAAAATAATATACGTTGCCAAATATTCGAGAGCGGAGATGTTTTGCTATATCGGGATGAGTAATGTCAATGTTGAAAAAGAAAATGAGATTGAATTGAGGGTATTGATCTAAAAAGTCAAAAAGTGAGTTAAGAATTAGATATTTCTCCTTTAAAATAAGATTCCGTGCGTTATTTATCAAAACGCCAAACTTTTTCTTCTTACTACTTTTCATTTCTTTTCTCAAAATGAGAAGAAGATCATTTGCATCATCCATCTCATATGTAGATAAATCAAACTTAATTAGATGTACATCTGTAGGGTTGTGTGCAATGACTTGATCGATGAAATAGTTCGACTTATGAGTATTCGGTGGGAATAGAAGAGTACCGGATTCGCCGCTTTTTAGAATCCGGTAGATTGTATCGCAGTATTCTACATTTTGCCGCGCAAAGAAACTTTTGCCAGACATTTCGTCGATTATACCATATTTTATTAATTTTGGACAATATATTGTCAGGTAGGCCGTCAGATTCAAGTATAAGTTGACTAAAATCTTGTCAGATATGTTGTCAAGCGTAGAATCAACTTCCCAATTAGACTTGTATTAATTAAAAATTAGGAAATCAAAATGAATACCTATAAAACTAATTTCAAGGCAGAGATACAGAGCGACACCTACCGTGAAGTTTTCTATATGCTTCTCGTACGCAAGGAGGCGATAAAAGCTTCACATTTACGTTTATATAGAAAATTAAAAAGTTCAGTCTGGCACTAAACATATGACTCACATCCAAGATCTCAAATCCAACCTCTACATGCTCTTCGTAAGTAAGTCACACACGATTATGCTTGGATTTATGATTTTGGATCTGTTTGTGTAATTATTATCAGTTACTAAGTTACCAATTATGTTTCTCAACAACATGGCATACCTATCATCCCTTCTCTATGGGTTGATAATAGCGTGTCTCCTCTATCATGTGGTGAAACTCTTGACCTCGAGAGATGATGATGCGGACTATGACGAAGAAGATCCTGAAAGCATATAGCCTCTACTGCGAAAAGTTTTTATTAAATTCTTCGACACTCCCAAGCTCTTTAGCTTCACTCGAATCCTCGCGATAAACCGGTCAAGTGCCCAGTCGGTGTATGAATCACTTGTGTTGACAGGCCAGATCGCTTTGGCTATTAAATCACGCGAGACTACTCGATTCTTCTGCTCAAGGAGAAGTCTCAAAACCCTCACTTCTTTCTTAGAAAAGTTTCCCTCTATATTTACATTATTAAGAACAATATGCTCTCCGGTTTGTAAAAGGGAAATTTTGGGAAGATGTTCATGCATATATTGCTCAAGAAGTGGGACAGTAATTTGTCCATCACGTATATAGCCCATTCTGTTAAGATAGTTGAGACTATGCTTTTCGACTGGATCTTCTATTTCTTCTTGTTTCATTACTTTCTGTAATACCTTTTTTTCTGAATCGAGAAGCGAGAGATAAATTTGCTCAAGACGGAATCGAATCTGTTCTGTCTCAAAAATCTGCTCGAGCGTCATCTCCGGGTCGTCACGCAAGGTACGTACGGCCCGTCTCACTAACCAAAACTGTCCACCACACTCCTGAATAATGTTATTCTTGATTGATTTACTCAGCTCCATCTTCCACTCTTTTAGGGAGTAGTCGATAAAATTGAGTGTATCTTTATATTCGTAAAGAGGGTAATACACAATATTGTTAAAAACTTCGTTTAGACTAAACTGTCTTGCAATATCCGGGTGGGTAATATCAATCTCAAAAAAAAGAAGAAAACGATGATGGGATTGTTTTTGTTGAAGTTTCGCAATCTCCTCAATAACTTGGTAATTACGCTCATAGATCATCAGTTCACAGTTTGTCACACAAATTCCCATATTCTTCTTCTTTTTTGCCGCTTGTTCTATGGGAGGCAAAATATAGTTAAGATCGTTTGTATGTCCGGGAGCTAGATCCACTTTTACCAAGGGATACTCTTTTTGATAATCTTGGATGAGCTGGTTTACACGAATGGGTCTATCCATCTTAGGAGTAAAAAGAATAACACCGATTTCATCGCTTCGTAGTATTCTGAAGATTCTTTGCGCAAATTTTGAAAATCCTGAGGGAACAAAATATGCATATCCCATCTGTTTTATGAAGTATACCAAAATTTTGTCAGGTATTATGTCAAGCAAGTGACGGAAATCACAGATAAACTGGTTTATATGCAATCAATCAAATCCAGTATGTATATATTTATAGCAGATAAATCGTATCTATTCACGATGGGATATATGATTTTGGATTTGTTTATTTGAAATTACAAAATATATGGAACCTCATAGTTTAGAATATATACCGTCCCTTCTCTCTCTTTTGATTATAGCTATCCTTATCTATTAAGTAATCAGATTCTAGACCAGTAATGACGAAGAAACTAATGATGCCGAATCTATAGAGCAAAAGAGCAAATGAATACTTTTTTAGTGATTTTTATCACTGCAAAGTTTTTTTCATCTGTTATTTTTAACCTTTAAAGTGAAAATTTTTAAATTCAGATTATTTCTCAATTAACAAGAGCCTTTGGGCTCTTTTTTTTTAAGTGGGCAAACTACTAATATCATGAGCGAGAGAGTTGGAATGCTAAGACATCTTCCCAAGGTAAATGAATTACTTCGTCAAAAAAACCCAAGTCCTCACTGGAAACTATCGGGAGGAATTGCCGTGGGAGCTAGACCTGTACAAAAAGGTCGTCTAAGAATCCCTATGCTGCATGTATGTGAAATGGTTGATGGTATTGAAGAACCTGTCCCGCGGGTTTCACTTCCTTATAGCTTTCAGCCGCTGCCAATTCCTATAATACATGGTTTCACATTTGATCAAGTACGGGTAATACTGCCCTTATCTGAAGTAAGAACACCTTTGTTTTCCGAATCGATTTCTACAAATTTGGGTTTAGCTCTAAACTACGACTCAGATGGTTTGGTTAAATTCCCGATTAGATTGGTTGGGACAGGTGGGACGGTGGAAGTTAATGAACGAATTGTACAACAAATTTTTAGAGAGGGAGTTAAGGCAAATATACATTTTAGGCTAGCTGTTGCTGGAGTACTTTCTTTTGCTGAATTGGCACTACAAGGAAATGAGTCATCGGACTGGGGTCCGATGTTTAGAGAGTTTTTGCGAGTTTAAGATTCATTGCTAAATTGTCTTTCTCTTGACTTTAATTTTTCACATGCTACTATATCCCTATAGGGGGGACTAGAAAATTTTTAAGTTTTAATTTTTAAAAATATCATGTACAAACCGAAAAATTACAAGGAGCGAACGCTTCACCGTCTGAAAATTGCTCAAGGACATCTTAAAAAAGTATTAGATATGTTTGAAAAAGACGAATACTGCATCGATGTGCTCCATCAGTCTCAAGCAGTACAAAAAGCTCTGAAAGAAGTGGATATCTTGATACTTGAAAATCACCTGAAAACTTGTGCTACCAATTCGATCAAAAAAGGAAATGAACTTGAAGCAATAAAGGAAGTGATTGAAGTCTTTAGAAAAAGCAAGAATAGTTAGTTAGACATTAGTTAGTTTGTTAGTTAGAAAAAAATGACAGTAGACAAATTATTGGTAACAATCGGCGGAATTGTTGGCATAATCTTCACCTATTGGTTCTTTCTGATGAAAAAAGAAAAAGTGGTAGAAGTCTCAGGCTCTGTGAATATCATCGTTGACGGTGGATATAGTCCATCTACTATTTCTATCCCTGCGGGGAAAACAACAAAAATTACCTTTCTTAGAAAAGACCCTTCCAATTGTCTGGAGGAGGTGGTTGTCCCGGATTTCAAAATTCGTGAATTTTTACCCCTCAATAAAAAAATAACAGTCGAGATCACTCCTAAAAAAACAGGGAAATTTGGATTTGAGTGCGGTATGGGAATGTTTCATGGAAGTTTGATCGTACAATAATATGGAAAAGAAGACTTATAAAGTTGTGGGAATGCACTGTGCTTCATGCGTCTATACTGTCGAAAAGGCTTTAAAATCAGTAGAAGGAGTGAAAGACGCGGTAGTGAATTTGGCAACTAATAAAGCTACGGTAACTCATACTCAAGAGGAGGCGGTAGAAGATAAACTGGCTCAGGCAGTTACAAGCGTAGGATATCGACTTGTGTCTGATCAGCCTTTTGATGGGCACACAGAAGATGAGGAAAAAAAGAAAGAATTAAAAGATTTAAAAATAAAAGTGGTCATTTCTCTCATTTTGGGAGGACTGATTCTTTGGGGTAGTTTCCCTTGGATCATGGATACGGCCCCAAAACTCCTGCAGAATTTTTACGTTCAGCTTCTTCTTGCGATACCTGTCCAATTTTGGATCGGGCTGACATTTTATCGGGCAGCTATTCCTGCCCTTAGACATCGCACAGCTAATATGGATACACTGGTCGCTCTTGGAACTTCTGTAGCTTTTTTTTACTCGGCATTCGTGACTCTTTTCCCTTACCTTTT
>MFZI01000054.1:5018-14664 GCA_001789355.1 Candidatus Roizmanbacteria bacterium RIFCSPHIGHO2_01_FULL_39_8 | reverse complement strand
TTTTTTGTCTAGATTAAAAAAACCAATCTTGGGCACAATTATTGCAAAAAGTATCAAAACTCCTCCTATGGATGCTGAAAAATTGTGCCCAAGATTGGTTTTTTTAATCTAGACAAAAAAAATAGAAGTGGTAAATATTAAAATGTTGACATATCAGTAAAAGACGCATATAATCGATTTATACTTTACCTATGAGGTATTTCAAGACTTTTTTTCATGTACTCAAGAATAGTTTTAGTTCAGCCAGGTATTATAATGAAGTTCTCAAAGCTCCATTTAGCTTCAGCCTAAAATATTTCCTATTTTTCTCTTTGTTGCTCTCAATCGTCACCACAGTATTTTTGAGTGTGTCTATGGTGATCCCACTCAACGAGTTTTTAGCAAAGGTTCCGCGGCTTTTGGTCAAAGTATATCCGGCGGAGTTGGAAGTGCGCATTAGAAATGGCCAGGTTTCAACAAATGTAGAGGAACCTTACTATATTCCGCTTCAGGAAGTAGAACAAAGCGTAAAGGAAGAATTTCAGGTCAAGGGAGCCACTTCAGAGGAGATCAGAAATCTTGTGGTTATCGACACGGCAGCTTCGGTTGAGGATCTTTCTAAGTATCAGACGGCAGTCTTAGTGACCAAACAATATCTTTCATATCGTCGAGATGATGGGAGGATTGAAACCTTTCCTTTTTCAAATATTGATGATATAACGATCAATCAAAATATGATGCAAAGAGTTGCCCAATACATTTCACCTTTCCTTATCTATGTTCCATTCGTTGTCATTTTATTTCTGTTCTTTGGAAGCTTATCATGGTTTGTTACATCGCAACTTATTTATTTGTTGTTTACCGCGCTTGCATTGTATTTGGTCGGAAAATGGATGAAATATCAGCTAAGTTATCAAAAAGCCTATCAGGTGGATATGCATTTAGCTACGATTTTTACCCCCATGTTTCTCATCTTAGGTTGGACGAATCTGCAGGTATCTTTCCCATTCTTAAGACTCATTCTTTATACGGTGGTAGGCGCCTTCATTTTGAATAAAATAAAATCTGCAAAAGCTTAAAATGCGTGGTAAGCAGACTGAAAAGTTTTAAAATCTACCTGTTTTTTTCCTTCAAGCTGGACCTTTTTCAAAATAAGTTGATTGCCAACAAGATCCATATCGGTCAATTTGAGGCGTTTTTCTTGACCTTTTATATGTGTTGAAGTCCAGATTCCTGGCCATGGGTAAAGACCACGAAAGAGATTGAAAATAGTAATGGGTAATGGGTAATTAGTAATTTGGATATTTCTATTGGTTTGAAGATAATCTTCGATCAGTTTCGGTTTCCAATCATTATTTTCTCTTTGTAGAGCATTTTTAAGTACTAGATAAGGAATGAAACCGTTACTTTTTTCTAATCGGTCAGTAAAGGTAGCTTTTGGATGCTGCTGCGGTTGCCTCACTAATTTATTGGCGGGTTCACGAGTCAACGCATTCATTTGTTTTTTAAACAAATTAAAGGCTAAATCGGTTAGTTTTAATTCAAGTTCGGATCTTCGTTCACCAGGCAATATTTCTGTTTCTTCTTGAGCTATGACTGGACCATGATCGATCTCTTTGTCAAGCTGAATGAGGGTCATCCCTGTTTTTGCATCACCCATGATCAGAGGATAGGCTACAGGAGCAGGTCCCCGGTACAAGGGGAGGAGGGAGGGGTGTGTATTCCAAAAGCCATATTTCGGAGAACGCAACAGATCATTAGGAATGAGGTTGCCATATGCGAAAAGAAAAGCCATATCAATCTCTTTTAACTTGTAACTTGTAGCTTGTAACTTATCTAAGTTGTCGAGAACTTTAATCCCATATTTTTTTGCAACCACTTTTACTGGAGTGGGCGTGAGGATATGTTTTCGACCAACCGGCGCGTCAGGTTGAGTTACAACAAGCTTCACTTCAATTGACTGATTAGTGGCAGCATCGCTGAGAAGTTTTTCCAAGAATTTTGCGGAGAAATAAGGAGTCCCAAAATATGCTAAAGATAGTTTTTTCATTGATTTATTCTATCAAAAGGAAAATTTTTTAGATAAAATACTTATATGGTTGGAATACTTGAAGGTATAGTAGCAGGTGCGACAATGGGAGGAATTCTTACTCCAGTTGTTCTGTATGCAAACCAATTTAGTAATAGATTAGATTTGGCAGAGATTGATGACATGCCTTCTCGCGTTCGCCAAGTCTTAGGTGTAGTCGGGGTGGGTCTTCTTAGTATTGCATCAGGAGGAGCGGGAGGAGCTGTTCTAGGGGGCTTTGTTTGAAGCTTTAAAATGATTACTTCATAAACTCCAAACTCTTTTCAAAAAGGGGATAGAGTGAGTCAGAAACTCCAAAAAACACAACCTTTCCATTTAAGGGGTTTTTCAAGCTAAACAGGTATATGTTTCCAGCGCCCGCAGCTATCGATTTGACGACCATTTTTTTATTCTCGAGCGTCACTTCGGCTGTCGCAGTCTGGGGATCGTTTAGATAACGGATGATATTATAGTTTTTATCTTCTGCCGGATTGCACAAAAAAGAAACAGATCTGTTGATGTCACCTATCGAGGCCGAATCAGAAGACTCCTGGGTTGGCTTGAAACCAGAAAGATAGAGAAAACTAATACCGCAAGACTTGTTGCTGTATTTCTCAAATTCCACAGGTGCCTGCGTAGGTTGAACTGTAGGACTAGGAGGAAGGCTGATAAGGTAATCAATCACTTTATTTGTTTTTTCAACTTTTTGCCCATATCGTGTTCCTACAACGAAAACTAAAAAGATAATCAAGCTTATGATGAGAATTGCCGGTCCTTTTTTCTTCACAATCTAAGTGTAGCAGATATTTGTAGGCAGAAGTCATTTCTTACCCGAAAAAAGTTTTTTGATGATTTCCTCTATGGGTTCTTCTTCGATGGTAAGATCCATATAGGGAAGGAGTCTATTAATCAAGTCGATTTTTTCAGGTATCAAATGGCGGTCTATTTTGTATGAAACTTTTGGAAAAACATAACTTATAATATTTCCGATAGATGATAATTTTATTTGATCAATTTTAGATTCTAGGACTACTGTAACGAGCTTAGTACTAGAGTACTTCTGTACGATTTCTTTTAAATTCCCATCATATAATATCTTTCCTTTGTTAATGACGATAATGCGTTTCGCGAGTCGTTTCACATCTTCCATATAGTGACTTGTGAGCATAATGGTAGCCCGATATTGCTTTTGATATTTTTTAATAAATTCCCTTATAATCTCCTGGGAAAAGAGATCGAGGCCTATCGTCGGCTCATCAAAGAAAATAAGTTTTGGATTATGAATAAGAGTTGCAATCAGTTCCATCTTCATTCTTTCACCCAAGGAGAGAGTTTTCACCGGTTTTTCAACAAGGTTTTCTGCATTTAGAAGAGAAGTAAGTTCGTCTACTATTTGATGATAACGGTCATCACTCACTTCGTATATCTCTTTATTTAGCTGAAATGTATCAAGAGCAGGCAAATCCCAAAGAAGTTGATTTCTTTGTCCCATGACAAAGGCAATCTGCTTCAGAAAAGACCTTTTTTTGTCAAAAGGAAAATAGTCAAGCACATTTACTTGACCCGAAGTAGGGTACAAAATACCAGCCAGGATCTTAAGAGTAGTTGTCTTACCCGCACCATTTGGTCCGATGAAACCAACCAATTCGTTTCCAGCAATCTCAAATGATACCTTATCAAGGGCAACGACTTCTTTATATTTGCGGTTGAAAAGATCCGAAAAAAAACTACTCCCTTTGACCGTTGTTTTATAGATTTTAGTGAGATTTTTTACCTGTATCATACTGTCATCCTCCCCAGCTCTGGTATTTTTTTAGAGCGTAATCCCAAAGTTTTAATGATCCGAAGAATAGTAATGATGATATCACAAAAGACAAGAGATACGAGAAAGGAGATAAGAGACCAAAGAGAGCATAGGGGGGAAATGACATCATAATACCGATTGGAATAATAAAAGTGAAGACTCCTCGTAATGGCTCTTTATAGATATCAAACGGAAATCTTCCCATGATTGTCATATCACGATAAATCATAATGGTATGATCAACCTCTGTTGTTAATATTCCTAAAGCCAAAACAATAATATGGAAGGAAGTTGCAATGAGTAACCCATTCCCTATCAAAATGAAATAAGAAGCAAGAGATAAAAACGTAATAGAAGTGATTTTGAATGCAAAGAAAAGGGCGAGGAGTAAATACGGAAAAAGCAGCGAGAGATCTAGTATATCCCCCCCTCCAAGAAGAATTCTAATGAAAGGATGGTGAGGTTTAAGGAGTATCAAATCGAAAGTACCGCTCAAGACCATGGGGCGGAATCGGTAGACTTCGCGAAAAAGTACTTGGGCTGCTGTATCGATAACATTAAAAGTAAGATAAAAAAGAATTGCCTGATTAAATGTGTATCCGCCAAAGTTTGATTTCCTGCCGAAGATAATGAGGATAAAAAAGAAGAAAAAAGCGAATCGAACAAGTTTAGCTCCCATAAAAAAGAGAATGCCCAACCGTGCTTGTAATACTGTTCTGTAAGCAAATTTTGTAAATAACAGGTAAAGCCTTAGATAGTACCTAATTGTGTTTAACATTTTTATTGTTATCTCCCCCAAAAGGAAAAACTTTTATTGCCTTTTACCCAGGCAAATTTGGCTAAATACCAAGTTATAAAAACCCACAAGAAAGAAAAGAAGGCGAGTTGATAGATCGATACGGTGCCAAATTGTTGGGCTGTTATATTAGTTAACAATACTTTTGTGGGGAGATAAAAAAAGTAAGGGAAGGGAGTGAGAGATAAGAGATAAAAGATAGGAGCGGGAAGAAGATCGAGTGGGAAATAGGATCCGGTGACGAAAAACAAAAGCATCATGAATAAAAAACGGGGAGACCAGACTTCAGTTGTCCAAAATCCTATAAAGGAGAGGAGCAGATTGGCGAAATAAGAAATAAGAACGCCATTAATTAAGAAGATGATCCCGAAAAAAATATTCTTAGGCAAATGGATATTGGGATGGAAAAGTAAGACAATTAACGCAAGTTCGAAAAAGAAGAAGAACATATTGACGGCTTTATCCGCAAGATCACGAGTAAAGTAATAGGTAAAAAAGGAGACAGGTTTAAGGAGGTCATTTATGATCTTTCCATCATTGATATAACCGGCTATTTCAGGGGTTCTTGTTCCAAGTACGAAGTTGGAGATAATATTGGCATAGATAATGTACGAAAGCATGGAGTCTTTACTGTAAGAGCCGAACTGCGGGTTTTTTTCAAACACAGAACTCCAGAGGAAAAAAAGGATTAAAAGATTGATGAATACCCTCACCCTCCAGAGAATGAAGTTGAGTCGGTAGACAAAGTATTCTTTGACGGTAAGGGAAAAAATAGCAAAGTATTTTTTCATAAGTAAATTATACTGAAGTCGTGATGTGAGGCGGTTTACTTTATGGGCTTGACAAAACCTTTTCAAATTTAGTATACTAGAATCTGATCCTCCTGATAGGGAGAATCCCGCCTAGCGCGGGAAAGCAATTTGAAAACTTTTTCTCTACGCTATCATAAACTTAGGGTAACCCCGACTTAGTCGGAGAATGAGATCGAGTCTTACCCCGATAGTTGTATCGGGGAGCAGATCTTCCCGTTGCTTCAGAGGGAAAAAGTCCAACCTAATTCCTTATCGTGGGGGATCTTGTACTATAAAAGATCTTCAACGTTCAACATGAATACAGCTTTCCGATTCGACCTCTGACCTATGACTATAATATACGAAGGTAGTTTTTGATTATATGCGATATAGAATATTCAGTTTTCAACGTCCTTTCATTTTATTAATTTAATACATTTTATGGTCTCTACTAAAAAAAAGTCGGAAGATAAGGTAGAAAAGAAGTCCGACACTCTCGATGTTTCCTCTCTTTTGGAAAATTTTGAAGAAAAACCTATCGTTCCGGTACAGGGTAAACCACTCGTACTAAAAAAAGAAACAATTGAAAAAGTTCCAGCTCCAACGAGCAAGTCCTTCGTGCCTCAGGATAAATCCTTTGGGTCTCAGGACAAGCCTGTAGAAGATCGATTGAAAGAAGACTTGAAAATGAGTTATCCGGCCAAAGGAATCCTCGATATCACGTTTGGAGGATATGGCTTCTTGCGCCAAGATTATATCCTCAACCCTGATCGGGATATCTATGTTTCGACTTCCCAGATTCGTAGATTTTGGCTGCGACGCGGAGACGAAGTAGAAGGATTGGCAAGACCTCCCAAGGAAGGCGAACGATTCCACTCGCTTCTTTTAATCAAGAAAATAAATGGCGTCGAGTTGACAGAGGAACAAAGCAGATTGAGAAAGCCATTCGACCAGCTCACATCGCTTCATCCCAATAAGCAAATCATACTTGAAACCGAGCCAGACATTCTTTCGATGCGGATCGTCGATCTTTTAGCGCCTATAGGATTTGGACAGAGAGCTTTGATCGTATCACAGCCTAAGGCAGGCAAGACGACATTCCTCAAAGAAATCGCAGAAGCGATCGGCAAAAATTATCCTGATGTATACTTGATGGCTATTCTTATTGGCGAGCGACCAGAAGAAGTAACAGAGATCAAACGATTTATCAAAGGGGAAGTGGCAGCTTCCAATTTCGACGAATCACCGCGTCAGCAGGTCAAGGTAGCAAATCTTGCCCTTGATCGAGCCCGCCGACTCGTTGAGATGGGAAAAAAAGTCGTGATTCTTCTTGATTCAATCACAAGATTGGCCCGTGCATATAATCTGTCTGTTACCAACACGGGGAGAAGTCTGTCGGGAGGATTTGATCCGCAAGCTTTATATCCAGCCAAGAAATTCTTGGGAGCGGCGCGAAACTGCGAAGAAGGCGGAAGTCTTACTATCATCGGCACAGCTCTCGTTGGCACGGAGTCGAGGATGGATGATTTGATCTACGAGGAGTTCAAGGGAACAGGTAATCTAGAGATCCACCTCGATCGCAAGTTTGCCGATCGCAGAATCTATCCGGCGATCGACATTGCGAAGTCGGGTACCCGCCACGAAGAATTATTATTTGACAAAGAAATGTTGAAAAAGATAACAACACTACGAAGAATGCTTGGATTATTGAATCCGGAAGAACAACTTACTGCAATGATTGACAAGCTTTCAAAGACCAAGAAAAATAAAGAATTCTTAGCTACCCTGAATGTAGGGGCTTGAGGCTTTTCAGCCTAAATACATTTTTTGAAGGCATAACTTCTCGTTATCTCTATATTCTTACTCGTATTTAAGAATTGACGGATCATTTATTTAGTAACCCGCAATAGTATATGTGCCTATTAGTATTGACATTGGGTTTGAAATCATATACTCTATACCAGTATCCAGTATAAAAAGAGATTTCTCTATTATCAATTTAATGTAGCAGGTATGGAACTGACAAAGAGGATAAATAGGTTGATAGGACAATTAAAAGGAATCCAAAGAATGGTGGAGACCAAGCGGGATTGTGGAGAAGTGATCCAGCAGATATCGGCGGTCAAAAAAGCGATCGATGGGCTGTCAAAAGAGATCTTGATTTCGGATATTTGTCAATATGTGCCACAAAAGGACTCGAAACGGGTAGAGAAGATGGTAGAGAGAGCTATTAATCTCTAAATTTGTTTTATAATAGTTATCTTTCCAAAATATGATAGAACCATCAAATAAGATAGAGGAGGTAATAGTAATTGGTGGCGGGCCAGCTGGGCTTGCTGCCTGTGTATATCTGGCCCGTGCGAACCTCAAACCTCTCCTTTTTGCGGGGTCGCCTCCGGGTGGCCAACTCATGCTGACTTCAGAGGTGGAAAATTATCCTGGATTTGATCACATTTTGGGTCCAGAATTAGTTGCTAAACTGAGAAAACACGCACAAACATTTGGCACAAGAATAGTAGATCAAAATATATTAAAAGTGTTCTTTAGTACATCTCATCACGAGGTAGGTACTATTGACAAAACATACGCAGCCAAAACAATTCTTATTACTACAGGGGCGAAAGCACTCTGGTTGAATCTTCAAAGCGAACAAAGACTTCGTGGAAAAGGAGTTTCCGCCTGCGCGACGTGTGATGGATTTTTTTTCAAAAACAAAGTTGTTGCGGTAATCGGAGGGGGGGATACTGCGATGGAAGAAGCTCTTACTCTCACAAAATTTGCTGCAAAAGTATATCTGATTCATAGACGGGATCAATTTAGGGCATCTAAAATTATGCAGAAAAGAGTGTTGGAAAATCCCAAAATAAAAGTAATGTGGAACACGGTTGTGGAGGAAGTGTTGGGAGAGAATAAGATTGAAGGTTTAAAACTAGCTACAGAAAAACCGGAAACAGAGAACCGAATACTGAAAATTGATGGGCTATTTTTGGCCATAGGGCATAAACCCGATACAGATCTTTTTAAATCTGCGATAGAACTTGATGGGAAAGGATATATTGTTACCTCTGATAGGTATGCGTTAGAGTTTGCCAAATCAGTGAGTAAAGAAACAGAGGTGAAACTATTGATTCCTAAAGAAAAAGTAACAATGTATAAGGACAGGTTCGACCTCAATTGGGTTTCTGCGACTTCAGTAAAAGGAGTATTTGCGGCAGGAGATTGTGTCGATTATCAATTCCGGCAAGCAGGTACGGCCGTGGGGATGGGAATCGCAGCCGCCTTAGAGATAGAACGGTGGTTAGAAATTCATAATCAATAACTTTTATGGAAAATACTGGACAAAAAATGCTTGAATCAGCTCTCGAGATAATAAAAAAAACCTCTCATTCTCTTGGTTTGGATAGTGAAACAATCAGGCGTTTATTAGAACCTGAAGCTATTCATGAGGTCAATTTTCCGATAGAGCTGGATAATGGGAAGTTAAGATTGTTTAAGGGGTTCCGAATTCAGCATAATAGCAGTCTTGGCCCTTATAAAGGCGGGATTCGTTTTCATCCCAATGTAACGCGCGATGAGGTTCAAGCTTTAGCTACACTCATGTCTATAAAGTGTGCTGTAGCAGGTCTGCCTTATGGAGGTGGGAAAGGGGGAATTATTGTTGAACCTAAGCATCTATCAGAATCTGAATTAGAGAGACTAGCGAAATCATACATTCGTGCAATCGCCACTGTTATCGGTCCGAATCAAGATATCCCTGCACCTGATGTAAACACCAATCCAAAAATAATGAGATGGATGGTTGATGAATACATAAAAAATGTCAAAGTTCAAATGTCAAATGTCAAATCCAGTCAGAGAGAATTAAATAAATTAAAAGCAACATTCACGGGGAAGCCGGTGGATAACGGTGGAACGCTTGGGAGGACGGAAGCTACAGGAAGAGGAGGAGTGATAATTTTTCAGGCACTGCTTGCAAAATTAAGTTCAAAGTTCAAATATCAAAGTTCAAAGTTATCCATTGCGGTGCAAGGATTTGGAAACGTAGGCTACTATTTTGCTAAAATCGCTGAAGAACAGGAATTCAAAATTGTTGCAGTCTCAGATTCAAAAGGCGCAGTCTTTGTGAGAGAAGGTTTAAGTGTTGACACAACAATGAAGTGTAAAAAAGAAAAAGGGACTGTTGCCGGATGCTATTGCAAGGGATCTGT
>MFZI01000054.1:0-5010 GCA_001789355.1 Candidatus Roizmanbacteria bacterium RIFCSPHIGHO2_01_FULL_39_8 | reverse complement strand
TGTTCTGGTTCCTTCTGCGTTGGAGAATGTAATCAACGAGGACAATATGAGGGATATCAAAGCCAAAATCATTATCGAGATGGCGAATGGGCCGGTTACGGAGGAAGCCTATGAGTACCTGACAAAAAAAGGAGTGATTATCGTACCTGATGTCCTTGCCAATAGTGGAGGGGTCACCGTATCATATTTAGAGTGGTATCAAAATATGCACAATGAAAAATGGTCAGAAGATCAAGTAAATACAAGATTAAAAACGATGATGATGCAGGCTTTTGAGGTAATATGGAAAAAAGCTCAATCGAAGAGGATCCCTCTTAAACAGGCTGCTTTCGAGCTCGCAATAGAACGCATAGTGAAAAAAGAATAAGAGATCTCCTGTTTGTGCTAAAATATATACTACGTTTATATGCAGGACCTAAGAGATTTTTTGCTTTTTTTTAAGGGGTACCTTACCTCAAGGCTGATAGATTCAGGGAGGAAATTCGAAGCATCAAAGGATATTGTAGTGGCTTTTTTACTTGCGAAAAGAGGGAAATATTCTTCACATTTTCTCAATGGTTCCTTTTTTATACTCATTACTGCAGCCCTAGTTGGGGGGCCGACGCTCGCTGAAAACAATCCCTTCATTAGTTCCTTACAAACGAATAATTCAGTATATCAGGCTGGTATAGTTTCCTACAATCCATACGAAAGTTCGCTCTCTACTGTCATCTCAGTCAAACCTCGTGATAAGATAGAGAACTATTCCGTTGAAGGAGGGGACACACTCGAGACAATTGCTAAAAAATTTGATATTTCTGTCGATACGATCAAATGGGCAAACGACTTGGAGTCAGATACAATTAAGCTAGGACAGGTTCTCAAGATTCCCCCTGTCACCGGAGTTGTTCATAAAGTGGCTTCTGGTGAAAACGTATATACTATAGCAAAGAAATATCGCACCGACGCGCAAAAAATCGTAAACTTCCCTTTTAACGACTTTGCTGATCTCGATACCTTTTCCCTTATTGCTGGTCAGATACTCTATGTTCCTGATGGAACGATTGAAGAAGAAGCACCGGCAGTCTCGCAGTTTGTCGCAAAAATTCAGGCAGGTGTCAAAGGATCCTCTAATTTTATCTGGCCAACCTCGGGTGGAATAACGCAGTATCCAGTGTGGTATCACATGGCGGTTGATATAGCCAATGCCGCGGCACCAGCGATTCTCGTCTCGGATACGGGAACAGTAGTATTTGCTGGCTGTATCCAATATGGCTACGGTTGTCATATCATCGTCGATCACGGAAACGGTTACGAAACACTCTATGGACACATGTCCTCGCTTGCAGTTACTCCAGGACAAGTAGTGACGCAAGGGCAACAAATTGGAGTAATGGGATCAACGGGAAGATCGACAGGAACCCATCTCCATTTTGAAGTCCGCTCCGGCGGAACTCTTCTTAATCCTTTGAATTTTTTGAAATAAAAAGATATACTTTCCTCTTAATTTATGATCTTTATGAATGGGGGTGAAAACACGTGAAAAATGTATTAAGGAAGACAATCGTTGTGTTCGTAGTATTCTTTGTAGTCCTCGGCATATCATTCCTCGGGAAAAATATACTTAGTAGCCAAGCTTCAGCAGAAATGAACATAACTGACGAAGAATCAGTTTCGATGAAAACAATTAAAGGACGAATTCTAAGACCGGTTCCGCCTTATAACAGCTGCTATATCAATACAGGAAACAAAATCAGATTGTGTTACGCAGTGTGGGCTTCAAGTACTGGTGATATACATATTACCGGTGGATCAGATAGAATTAACTCGATTATTGAAAAGAATGAGGGTAAAGTGGTTGAAGCAAATGGTTTCTGGGTCAATGTAAAGTCGCCTGAATTTTTTGTGATAAAAAAAATAACTATAGTCCAATAAAGAACCTCTATCTTTTTATTTTAGCAAGCAAAAGTCCCCAGGCAGAGCCGAGATCAATGATGAGGTAGAAGATGATTGAGGAGATAATACTTTTAATAAGAAAGAGCTTGCCTTTTTGCTTCAGGACAAAGGTCCAGAAGTACCACTCAAGATTCAGAAGTTGAATAAATGCCAGCAACGCAAGATAGAAAAATATCCAGTGGAAGAATCCAAGTATGAAAAATGCAACAAGAAAAGCGGAAAGAATGCATTTGAATGCTTCTTTTTTTGATGTGGCCACCGGATCGAATTTCAAACGTTTCTGATACAGCAAAATCCAATCTCGACTGCGTTTGAAATATTTTATTGCGATAGTCCAAAAGTCTTCAAATTCGTGATTAATCATAAGTTCGGGCGAAAAGCGGATTTTCGCGTATTTTTCGATACGGTAGGTGAGATCAATATCTTCGACGGTAGGTTGGGCAAACTTTTCGTCAAAGCCGCCGATTTTCAGAAATAATTTCCGGTCGATTCCGGCGATTCGCGTGGAAAAAAGATAGTAGCGCGCATATTTTTCCCGTTCGATAAACCAATATACCCAGTCGCGCATCGCTTTGAAATTAGGAAAAAATTTATTGGTTTTTTGCTCAAAGTGCCAGATTCCCGTAAATGCTTTCACTTTTCCTTCTTTGGCAAACTGGTATGCATAGCGTAAGGTTGATTTAGCCAATACAACATCTGAGTCGAGAAAAAGGACATATTTTCCGCTCGCTTTTTTTACCCCATAATTTCGGGCTTTTGCCGGACCAAGATTTTTATTGAGCGGAAGGAAAATAAGCTTATACTTAAGCTTTTCAACTAGTTTGCGTACAATACCTCTTGTTTTATCCATCGAATAATCATCAACGACTAGAACCTCAATATCTCCAAAATGTCTAAATTCAGATGTGTGTATCGATATGAGTAGGTTGGTGATTGTATTTTGACTGTTGTGGGTAGGTATGACAATAGAAAGTACTTTCATATGATCGTTTTAGATTATATACTTCTTGTAGCTGAAATTGCAATTACAACACTCTGATGACAATCCATTTAAAAGAACTACATATTGCTTACAACTTGATTCCTTATAAGAGAAATCAAGACGTGGTTCGTCTTCAACTTCATACATATGGTTGGGACGTCATAATAAGTATGGTTGACGGCTATGATAGTCCAGATTTATATGAGGACAACAAAAAAGGGAGAAAGCTCGCCAAAGAAGTAAGTAGACTATACCCCTTTCTATTTGTCAAAGACAGCTCTATTGAAGTTTTGTTTCGCGCGAGAAGAACTGCAGAAGCTGTCGATTTGCAAATTCTTTCGCGTTATGAACAAGGAGTTGCCTGTGTCGCTGCGTTTGTCTTTCAAAAAAAGAACAAGCAAATTTTGGTAACCGTCGGGAGTGTTTTTGCCTATCTTTGGGATGGACGAAAATGGTTTAAACCGAAAGAAATAGGCGATTACTCGCTTGAACCTCGGCAATACGGAAGTGATGTGTCTCGATTTTTTGGTGGAAAGGAAAATAAAAATAAACCATTGTTTTCCTGCCAGCCTGATGTAGTCGAGACAGATGCAGATATCCCTGTCTTTCTCGCTACGGACGGATTTGAAGACGTATTTTCACTCAAAGATCTTAATGCTTTTACTGCGCATATAAAGAACAGGAATCCAAAGGTCTTTATAGAAGAACTTACATCAGCAATAAAAAGAAATAAAAAGCAAAAAGACGATATCACTATTCTTTTAAAAGGAGTACCTAAAATTAAATAAGGGAAAATGACTACTTAATATACACTTAATTCTATTGACACTTAATTGTTTCAGGATTATCATAAGCGAATACAATATGTATAAGTTTAGAATTCTACTCATTTTTTTCTCACTTTTATTGTTCCTTTTTTTTATTAATATCCGTATAACTGCTCAAGAACCTGGTTCCTCAGGACCTACCGGTTCAACAGGGGCAACGGGAGCAAGTGGGCCTACTGGTCCAACGGGTGGAACTGGTGCAATTGGTCCAACTGGAAGAGCTGGAGCATCAGGTCCGACCGGTTCTACAGGAGCGATAGGTGCTACGGGATCATCGGGTCCAACTGGTGGAACCGGAACAACCGGTCCGACTGGTACAAAAGG
Organism: Candidatus Roizmanbacteria bacterium RIFCSPHIGHO2_01_FULL_39_8; assembly: GCA_001789355.1. Classification (GTDB taxonomy): domain Bacteria; phylum Patescibacteriota; class Microgenomatia; order UBA1406; family GWC2-37-13; genus O2-01-FULL-39-8. The sequence continues at coordinate 942 of MFZI01000054.1, read as the reverse complement.
TCCAACTGGACCCGCGGGTCCAAACGGTGAAACTTTCTTTTTCGATGGAGGTAACTACGTTTATCTTAATAACTTTTACGCAACGGATTTGAGAATTGGACCTTCTGGATACCTACAATTTACAAAAACGTCAAATGGGTCACCTCCGACTATGGACTGCGATGAGGATGGAGAAAGAGGCAAAGTTTCGATAGACACAAAAAACAATAGGCTATACATATGCAATGGTCAAACGCGAGGTTGGGACTTCATAAAACTTACTAATTAGTCGTTTTGAACCTCCTTTACAAAAATAAGAGGGATTTCTTCTTTTCGAAACGAATAAATGGTTTTTCCTGGGTGTCTTTCATGAAAGTTCCAACGGGTAAACGTAAAGATGTAATCGGCATTCAGTGGATCAGTCGTCAGTACCATGTTGGGTTTGAAATAGGTGGTGGAAGAAAGAGGATCACCTTCGACAAAAATCATGTACTGTTTTTTTGAGTCATTTACATTTTTATTAAACCAGAGCACAGCATCTTTATAAGACAATCCTAAATAGTCAGTTTCATATTTACCGTAGGCTCCTTTCAGACCTCCAACCAATGAGTTGTAATAAAGATATTCGTAGGGGTGAAGCTCAATCATTTTTTTTGCAACAAAAAATAGATTAAAGAAAATGAAAATTCCAATTACCAATTTCCAATGGCCAAATATCCAATCAAGACCAAACATCGCGATTATAACAATAGGAATGGTGAGAAACATAAAGTGTCGCCATGAATCATAGAGCGTTGGCTTCAGAATAAAATTAAGAATAAATGGAATATAAAAAAGAGATAAGAGATAAGAATGAAAAAGATTAACACTTTTGGACGGCCGTCGTAAGAGTGGTACAAATAAACGAGCATTACCTATCACAAAGAGAAAAAGGACATAAGGAGGGATCGTGATAAGCATGGA
>MFZI01000053.1:6240-7180 GCA_001789355.1 Candidatus Roizmanbacteria bacterium RIFCSPHIGHO2_01_FULL_39_8 | reverse complement strand
ATTATGCTGGGAGTAATCGAAGGAGTTAACTCGGGTGGAAACTGTTCTGGGATTCCGACCCCCCAAGGATTCATGATTTTTGACAAACGGTATAAAGGAAAGCCATTGGTATTTGTCGGTACAGTCGGACTCATACCAAAGAAAATAAACGGAAAAAAATCGTATGTCAAAAAAGCGCTTCCCGGTGATTATATCGTGATGGTAGGCGGAAGAGTCGGGCAGGATGGTATTCATGGCGCCACATTCTCATCCGAAGCCATGGATGCGGGGAGTCCTGCGACAGCGGTTCAAATCGGCGACCCCATTACTCAAAAAAAATTAAGTGACGCAGTAGTCAAAGAGGCCAGAAATCTCAATCTCTATAATAGCATCACCGACAACGGGGCGGGCGGCCTCTCCTGCTCTGTCGCCGAAATGGCAAAAGAACCTAATGGCTGTTTTGTCGATCTTGAAAAAGTTCCCTTGAAATATCCGGGATTATCGCCATGGCAGATTTGGATCTCCGAATCGCAGGAGCGTATGACATTGGCAGTACCAAAAAATAAATGGAAAAAATTTGAGGGCCTGATGAAACGAAGAGGAGTAGAGGCGAAGATCATCGGAACATTCACCAAATCGGGTAGATGTATTGTCAACTATCACGACGTCACCATAATGGATATCGAGATGGAATTTTTGCACGAAGGCCTGCCCAAGCGCCCGATGAAGACAAAATATACCCAACCTACTTTTTCTGAACCAACTATTGTTCAGCCCAAAAATATGACAAAAATTATGCTGGCGATGCTCGAAAGACTCAATATTGCGAGCTTTGAATTCATATCTAAGCAGTACGATCATGAAGTCCAGGCCGGATCGGTCATCAAACCTTTACAGGGACGAGGGAGAGTCAACGGAGAGGTCACAGTGACGAGACCTGTCCTATCCTCCAATAAGGGAG
>MFZI01000053.1:0-6228 GCA_001789355.1 Candidatus Roizmanbacteria bacterium RIFCSPHIGHO2_01_FULL_39_8 | reverse complement strand
TGCATCCGTCATACTCGGATATTGACCCCTACCATATGGCGGCCTGTTCTATCGATACCTCAATACGAAACGCTGTCGCCGCTGGAGCCGATCCTGACCGTTTGGCTTTACTTGACAATTTTTGCTGGTGCAGTCCACAGGATCCACAAAAACTAGGAGAATTAAAAGAGAGCGTTCGAGCATGCTATGATTGTGCGATTGATTTTGCAACACCTTTTATTTCCGGCAAAGACAGTATGTTCAATGATTTCAAAGGATATGATGAGAAGGGTAATCCTATCAAAGTTTCAATACCGCCTACCCTTTTAATTTCATCAATTGGAGTGGTAGATGATGTTTTGAAGACTGTCTCTATTGACCTCAAGTTTCCCGGTGACCTCATCTATATACTGGGAGAAACAAATGACGAATTAGGAGGATCAGAATACTATTCGCAGCAGGAAAAAATTGGGAGTGGCGTTCCCAAAGTAAATGCAAAAAAAAATAAAAAACTGTATGTCGATTACTATACCTGTATAGTAAATGAACTCATCTCTTCAGCGATAAGTATCAATCGAGGGGGGCTGGGAGTTGCTCTCGCTAAGACCGCGATGAGTGGTATGCTCGGTTTGGATATTTCAGTAAAAAATCTTCCCGGTAAGGTTGCGCGTGATGACTTTGCTTTATTTTCCGAAAGCCAGGGAAGAATCCTTGTCAGCATTAACCCTGTCAAAAAAAAAGAATTTGAAAAAGCCATGCAAGGTAATCCATTTGCCTTGATAGGAAAAGTAAGAGAAAATTCTCTATTTACAATCAAAGGAAAAAGAGAAAATGGTATAGTAAATACCGACGTTAATACATTGGAAAAAGCCTACAAATCAACATTTAAAAACTATTAAGATGGAAAAACCCAACTTCATGATCATGGCTGGTTATGGACTAAACTGTGAAGAAGAAACAAAATATGCTTTTGAATTGGCTGGTGGGCCAGGAGATATTGTCCATATCAATGATCTTATCGCTGGTATAAAAAAGCTGAATGATTACCAAATTCTCGCCATACCAGGAGGATTTGCTTACGGCGATGATACTGGAGCCGGCAATGCATTTGCCAATAAAATGAAAAATCATCTTTTGGAAAAACTCAAAAAATTTATTGCACAGGATCGTCTCGTTATTGGCATTTGCAATGGATTTCAAATCCTGGCACATCTTGAACTATTACCGGTTAAGATTGCATTAATTAACAATAATACTGCTCGCTACACAGATCGCTGGGTAGACTGTAAAGTAGAAAACAGCTCACCGTGGTTACGAGGAATTAAAACAATTTCAATGCCAATTGCCCATGGTGAAGGTAACGTGTACGTTGATGCAAAAACGCTTGATGTTATAAAGAAAAAAACATTGGTTGCTTTACGCTATACCAAAGGTGCGGTATGTGAATATCAATCGCTCCCCGCAAATCCAAATGGATCAATTGACAATATTGCCGGAATAAGCGATGAGAGTGGCAAAATATTCGGCCTCATGCCCCATCCCGAACGAGCCATGTTTTTCACCCAATTGCCTAACTGGCCATACTTAAGAGAAAAATATAAGAGATCGGGTGAAATCATCCCCGATAAAGGCCCTGGTTTGCGCATTTTTAAGAATGCGATAGACTATTTCAATTAGAAATATTACTGCAATGAAAAAACAATACACGATAGCTACACTGGGCAGTCATTCGGCGCTCACCATATTAAAAGGAGCCAAAGATGAAGACTTTAAAACGCTGCTTATTACGACTCCCGACCGGACTGATTTTTACCGACGATTTCCATTTATTGATGAAGTGTCGCAGATTCCATCTTTTTCCCAGTTCCACGAAGTGGAGAAAAAATTGAAGAAAAAGAACGTGATCATTATCCCTCACGGATCGTTTGTTGCCTATTTGAGTCTGGAAGGAAACAAAAAAATGCATCTCCCGTATTTTGGCAACAAGAACGTGTTGGATTGGGAATTCGATCGATCAAAGCAGCATACCTGGATGACAGAATCAGGTATTAATAAAGCGCCGATATACAAAAATGCCGATGAGGCAGAATATCCGGTGATTATAAAATCATATGGAGCAGCGGGAGGAAAAGGATATATTTTTGCGAGCGATAAAAACAAGCTCAAAAAAAAATTAAAAACTCTGCTTGGAAAACCATATATAATTCAAAAATATATCGTTGGTGTCCCTTTGTACATCCATTATTTTTATTCTCCCATATCCAATAAAATTGAGATCCTCGGAGTCGATAGAAGATATGAAACCAACACCGATGCACTGGGAAGAATTCCTTACCAGCACCAGCGGAATATGGATATTGACTTGAGTTATGTGGTGGTCGCAAATAGCGCGTTGACACTCCGGGAATCGATGCTCATGGAAGCCTTTGCCATGGGGGAGAGGATCGTCGAGGCTTCGCAAAAAATTATTGATAAAAAGGGTCTATTTGGACCTTTTTGTTTAGAAGCGGTCATTACGTCTGATCAAAAGTTTCATGTCATCGAAATTTCTGCACGAATTGTTGCGGGTACATTTCTTTTCCAAAATGGATCACCCTATTCCTGGCTCTTATATGATGAGCCCATGAGCATGGGAAGAAGAATAGCGAGAGAGATAAAAATTGCGATTAAAAAAAATAAATTAGCTTTAATTACTGATTAATATGACTTATACGATCGCCACACTCGGATCCCATTCTGCACTAGATATTTGTCGGGGTGCAAAGGACGAGGGCTTTCCTACTTTGGTCATCGTAGAAACCGGCCGCGAAAAAACCTATGAAAAATATTACCAGACCAGCGGAAAATTGGGTTGCGTTGATGAATGTTTAACGCTTGCTAAATTTTCCGACCTCCTCAAACCGGAGATCCAAAAAAAATTATTGAAAAAAAAAGTTATTTTTGTCCCAAATCGCTCATTTGAGGCATATCTGCATTTTGACTACCGAGCGATCGAAAACGATTTTAAAGTTCCCATCTTCGGGAACCGCTTTCTCCTAAAAATCGAGGAACGAAACCGCTCAAAAAATCAGTACTTCCTTCTGGAAAAATCAGGAATCACTTACCCAAAACAATTTAAGGATCCAAAAAAGATAGATCGGTTATGTTTGGTTAAAATTCAGGAAAAAACACGCGTTTTTGAACGGGCATTCTTCTTGGTGGAAAACTATCAAGACTATCAAAAAAAGATGGAAGATAAAATAGAGAAAGGAATTTTTACCCGTAAACAGCTCGATCAAAAAGTGATAGAGGAGTTTGTGGTGGGAGTTCAAGTCAACTTTAATTTTTTTTATTCACCGCTCTCGAATCGTTTGGAACTTCTCGGCACCGACACGCGTCGCCAGACTAATATCGAAGGTCTTTTGAAAATCCCCGCTTCTTATCAAATCGACGTTATTAAAAAAATGGGTGCCAAATATGAAGAAGCCGGCCACATGGCGGTGACGGTGCTTGAGTCCCTTTTGGAAAAGGCGTTCGAAATTGGCGAACGGTTCGTCGCCGCAAGCAAAGAATTATTTTCTCCGGGAATCATCGGTCCCTTTTCCCTGCAAAGCATTATTACTCCCGGCCCTCCCAAAAAAGACATAGTCGTTTTTGATATTTCACCGCGCGTTCCGGGGTCTCCCGGGATTATGGCAACCCCCTACAGTTACTACCTCCATGGAGAGCCAATTTCTGTAGGCAGACGGATAGCCATGGAAATAAAAAAAGCAGTAAAAACCAAAAAGTTTGCGAAGATATCAACATAATACTATGAGAAATATAGATTTTTCAACGTATGTTTCGCCTTTTACCTGGCGCTACGGTTCAAATGAAATGAGACAAATTTTTAGCGAGCAACACAAATACCAACTCTGGAGAAGGATTTGGGTTGCCTTAGCCCAAGTTGAATATCAGGCGGGACTGGTAAGTAGAGAAGAATTGGCGGATTTGAAAAAAAACGAGAATAACTTCGATATACATAGGATTTTAGAAATAGAAAAAGAAACAAGACACGACGTGGTTGCAGCTATCAAGGAGTTTGCTGAAAAAGCTAAAATCGGCGGAGGGAAAATTCATCTGGGTGCAACCAGCATGGACATCGTCGACAACGCTGATATGTTGCGAATAAAAGAGGCGCTCTGCCTTATCGAGAAAAAGACAAAAAACGTACTTTCACTCTTTAGCCGCCTGATAAAAAAATATGCAGATTTTCCCTGCATTGGATATACTCATCTGCAGCCGGCCGAACCAACCACCGTTGGCTATCGCCTTGCATTTTATGCTCAAGACTTGCTTAGCTCCTTAACATATATTTCCTTCGTCAAAAAACAGATCAAAGCTAAAGGGATGAAGGGGGCTGTCGGAAGTTCGGCAAGTTATTCTGCCCTTTTGAGAAATAGCAAGATGAGGACCGATCAATTTGAAAAATTAATAATGCAACAACTCGATTTAGAACCAGTGTTGATTTCGTCCCAAGTTTATCCGCGCCAATATGATGTTATTGTTTTAAACTGCCTTACTTATGTCACCTCATCGCTCGCTAAATTTGCAGGGGATCTCAGAATTTTACAGTCACCACATTTTGGCGAGTGGTCCGAACCGTTTGGCAAAAAACAAGTGGGTTCGTCTGCTATGCCGTTTAAGAAAAACCCGATCTCTTCAGAAAAAATTTGTTCTCTTGCCCGCTATGTTGCATCGCTCCCAAATATTGCCTTAGAAAACGCTTCGCTTTCCTATCTTGAGCGGACACTGGATGATTCAGCAAATAAGCGAATAATCATGGCGGAAGGATTTTTGGCAGCTGAACAAATCCTTATGTCTGCTGGAAAAATTATTGGCGGTTTGGTGATCAATGAAAAAAGGATTGCATTTAATCTCGCTCAATACGCTCCTTTTGCAGCGAGCGAAGCGATTCTCATCGAGGCCGTCAAAAAAGGAGCAAACCGGCAAGAAATGCACGAAGTTTTGCGATCAATTTCTCTTGTTGCATGGCAAAAAATCCAGTCAGGTCAACCGAATCCCATGGAAAAATTATTACTGGAGAATAAACGGCTAAAAAAATATTTGAACAGCGAGGATCTGAAAAAATTACTCGATGTCAAAAGTCATATGGGGGATGCACCAGAAAGAGCAGTGAAACTGGTGAGACATATTAAAAAAATAAATGAAAAATAGAATAGGGATTGTAGGAGGAGGACAGCTGGGAAAAATGATGGCGGTAGAGGCGAAAAAGATGGGTTTTTATGTGGTCATTCTTGACCCGACTCCCCACAGTCCTGCAAGCCATGTCGCCGATGAGCAGATTGTCGCTGACTATAATGACGAAAAAGCAATCATCAAAATGGCTCAGCAATCTGATTATCTAACCTTTGAAATCGAAAATACCAACGGTCAATTTTTAGATGAATTGGGAAAAAAAGTGGAGTGCATTATTAGTCCCTCCGGAAAATCATGGCGTCTTTTTCAGGATAAATTGGAGCAAAAATATTTATTTAGGAAAGGAAATCTGCCAAGTCCGGAATTTGTACCGGTAAAAGATAAAAAAGATATTGAAAAAGCAGCAAAAAAATTTGGATTCCCCTTTCTTCTCAAAGCACGATTTGACGCATACGATGGCAAGGGAAACGCGTTAGTGAAGAATAAAAAAGATATTCATGAAGCGTGGAAAAGATTTGCAGGAAAAAAGCTTTATGCTGAGGCGTATGTATCCTTCGAAAAGGAACTGGCAATCATGGTTGCGCGAAATACGAAAGGCGATATCATCTCCTATCCGGTGGTCGAAACGGTACAAAAAAAGAATATCTGTCATTTTGTATTAGTTCCGGCGGCAATTTCCCAAGTAGCGAGAAAAAGGGCGATCAATTTGGCAATAAAAACCATGAAATTATTAAAAGGTGCCGGCGTTTTTGGGATTGAAATGTTTAAGACGAAAGATGATAAAATACTGCTCAATGAAATTGCACCGCGCGTACATAACTCTGGCCATTATACGATAGAAGCATGTATCACTTCACAGTTTGAACAGCATATCCGTGCAATCTGCGGTTTGCCATTGGGTGATACTACTCTGAAAGTCCCGGCCGCAGTAATGATTAATATTCTGGGAGAAAGATTTGGAGATGCAAATGTAGAGGGAATGGAAAAAGCTTTAGCTATACCCAACGTAACCGTACATTTGTATGGTAAAAAACAAACAAAAGTTGAACGCAAGATGGGGCACATAACGGT
>MFZI01000052.1:1266-7337 GCA_001789355.1 Candidatus Roizmanbacteria bacterium RIFCSPHIGHO2_01_FULL_39_8 | reverse complement strand
CTGAATTTGGCGGTCGACTTCTCCCGGATTGACTCGATGAGTTCGTTTATGAACTGGTCGGCTGGACCGAAAAGAACTTTTCTTTCCTGGTCCTGTTCCAGAATCTTTCTCCCGACGGCTTGGGCGAGGTGGGTTTTTCCCACACCCACTCCTCCATAAAGAAATAATGGGTTGTAGGTGTGTCCCAGACCATTGGTTACTGCTTGTGAAGCGGCATACGCAACCTGGTTGGTAGAAGAAACGGCAAAATTGTCAAAACTATATTTGACATGAAGCCCTGTTTTATAGAGTACGTCGGAAAGAGCAGGCTGATAGTTAAGAAGAGGAGTTTTTTTTTCGGTCTTTTTCACCTCGATAACCGTGAGTTCAACCTTCATTTTCTTCTCTAAGTAGCGCGAGAGAACGTCTTGTATTTCCGGAATTTTTTTTTCCAGAAAGGAACGAACGGTTGGATTATTACACCCCAGGATGACTTTTTCTTCGGAGAGGTCGATGGGTCTCAACTGTTTGAGGAGTGAATAGATGAGGGAAGGGCTTGTTTCTTGCTTTTCAATTCTGGTTTTTTCGAGGGATTGCAAAAACTGATCCCAGAAAGAAGATAACAACATCATATATTTATGTGTGGATAACTTATCCACAAATAATAAACATTTTCACATGGTGAGTCAATGGATAAAACCGGATCATTTTGTTATGATATCTTCATGGAAAGATATGTCTTGGACGCAAACCTGTTTTTTAATATGGAGGCGGGTCTTGGTCTGGGTGAAAAAACAGAAAGTGTGGTAAAAAATCTGACTTCGATTGCAAAGAAACTTAAAACCAATAAAAAGTCAGAATTTTTTATGCCCCCGCGGGTGGTAGATGAGTTTTTGAGTTTTTTTCCCAATAAAGAACAGTTATTTCTTAAGGATTTACTATCTGCAGTCTCGGTGAAATCTCCCGATATCGGAAAGATCACCTTTTCAGCCCAGGTGTTCTATGAGCTCGTGGGTGATATCCGTCAGAGGAGTTATCAGGGATTGAGGGTAGGCGAAGAAGAAATCGAAAAAGCGGGAAAAACAATGCTGGGGAAAGGAAGTCTTTCTCCCAAAGATTTCCAGATACAGGTAGGATCTGTAGTAAAAAAATTCAGGGAAAGATATCGTCAGGCCACCCGCTTTGGTTTTCTGGACAGCTTGGCCGATTTAGATCTTATTGTTTTAGCTAAGGAACTCGATGCCTTCTTGGTGAGTACTGACGAGGGTGTGCTTCGGTGGGGGCGGGTATTTGGAGTTAAAGAGTCGCCGGTTGGGATGTGGAAGGCGCGCCTTGAGGGTTTGCTTGAGGAGGTTTAGCCGGTGGTACTGTCGTGACATCTTCTTCCGGAATTAGCTTCGATAGCCAATCGATCGCTTTGTCGGTGAAAGTTCTCTGCGGTTTTTCCTGATAGATAATGTGTTCAGACAATATGGTAAAAAGCTCTTTCTTTATTTCTTCATTTGGAATAACGAGATACACATAAAAAAAGTAGGGGGCTCTTCCCACAAGAGTGATTACGTAAAATCCGAATCTTTGGAAAAAATAGAAATGAGAAAGCGACTCCCACCTGATGGTTATTTCTGCCGTTTCGATACCGAACTTCGTTATTTTATTCTCGATGGTTGGGGGGGGAGTGATCGTGAGAACATAAAAGAGGAAAAGGAGAGCCCATATAGGGATAAGAAGAATTCTATCACCAAAGAAAAAGACAATAAGTGAGAGTAAAAGTGCTACCGCAAGGTAAAACCGCAAGACGTTTTTTGCCCTTTTCTTGTAGGGTCGTAGGGGGGCTTTCCACGCTAAAATGACCTGGGGATTATCCATAGAATCATTATTCACTACTTTGAGGTAAAAATCAATCCTTCGACTCACCCCTCTCGCTCCGGATAGGCTCTTTTTTAGGTTTGAGGCGACCCGCAGCCAATACCTATTGAAAAAAGTATCCTATAATGATATACTTACTTCAATGGATAATTTTAACCGCGTAATTTCTTTCGTTTTGGGACTCATTGTTGTGATAGTTTTTATCGTGATTATTAGTGGAAGATTCAATCTGAAGGAAAAACTATTGAGCGGTGCAGGCCCAACCAAGACCCCCACTCCAACAAGAAGTGTCACTACTCCTGTTCAGACTCGTTTCCCCACAGCCAAACCTATTATTACCGGAAGCTATAATCAAAACAATACGAACATAAATGGTAAAAAACCAACCACAATTCCTTCAACTGGGTCTCCAACTCTTTTACTACCTCTTCTCTTTTCTTCACTTGGCGCTGGAATCTTCTTAAGGAAGAAAAGCTAAATACCGAACACTAATAATCAAATATACAAATCCGACAAATACTACAAATGAATTTTGTTTATTCATAGTATTTTGATTTTTAACCAAACCCTGGGATACGAAGGATCCCCGAGGCGATAAAGTTGACGATAAACACAGACGCCAGGGTAAAGACCACTCCGATAATCGCCCCAAAGACCAAACGCTTTCCATAGTTGAGTCTTTCCGGATTGGATTGAGAGGTAAGGATAATGAATGAGCCGTAGATGAGATAGAGGAAGGCCACTCCCCCTACTATTCCGAAGATAATATTGAGAAGTGTTTGAGTAACGCTTGAAGCTGCTTCCTGCTCGGTAAACCCGAGATCTGTTTTGATGCAGCCGATCATCGTGTATTGCCTTCCCGGTGCAACGGTTGGACCTACGTTGGTAAGCGGATCGATTTTTAATGTATTTTTGCTTAAAGGGTCATCGCTTGTAACGCCCGGATAGAGGCATTCCTTACAACTTTTCCAATTGGAGGGAGGGCTGTCGGGTGGACAGTATCCGCAAAGGTCACACGCGGCGTATCGATCGGCAGCTTGCGCCGGGAGCCAAGCTGTGGAAAAAAATAATAAGATAAGTAAAGTCAGAAAAAGGAAAACTCGCTTCATAATTTTCAGTATAACAAACAACTCCGAAGCATTAATTAGATATAATTTTCTTATGAGGAAGTTTTTTTTAATCTTTTTTGTCGTTGTTCTCTTTTTAATCCCTCTCACGCAGATAAAAGCAGATGAACTTGATGATATCAACAACCAGTTAACAGATTTAAAAAGAATTTTTGCTGACATTAAAAAAGCAACCGACACAAACGAAGCAACATTGAACAACCTTAATAAACAAATAGAACAAATCAAATTTAAGGTGGTTAGCCTAGAGAAGGAAATCGAAAAAAAAGAGCAAGATGTAAAAAAAGGGGAGACGGTATTGACCTACCAAAAAACTCTTTTGAATGAACGTGCCCGCTCTTACTATAAAAATATCAATAACTCCACGATTTCGCTCATCGATATTTTTTCTGGGGAAAACCTCTCCTCTTCACTTAGGAATTTCACCTATCAAAAATCACTCATCGACGAAGACAGAAAAACAATCATACGAATTGTGTTATATATTAAAGACCTGGAGGAAAAGAAAACTTCCCTGCAAAGTGAGACAAACAGGTTGGCGGTCATAAAAACAGATATAGATAAACAATCTCAATTTTTAACTGGCGAGGTTTCCAAAGCAAGACAATACCAAGGGGAACTGCAGCAGAAAATCGCAACCCTCACCGCAAAACAGCAGCAATTAATTTCACAGAGATTGGGCAGCTTAAATATTCCCCGGTCAGCGGGCACATCTGCTCCTAGATGTTTAGATGATCGGGATATAAATCCCGGCTTTTCTCCGCGGCTCGCTTTTTTTACCTATGGTGCGCCGCATAGAAACGGATTGAATCAGTATGGAGCTTTTAGTAGGGCAAAAGAGGGTCAAAACGAAGAGCAAATTCTTCAGGCGTATTACCCGAATATGTCTTTGAAAAAAGATTACGATCAGAATGCTCAAATCAATGTTGACGGTTTTGGAAATTATTCCATTGAAGAATACGTAAAGAGAATTTACGAAGTACCAGAAAGTTGGGGCGATCAAGGAGGGATGGCAGCCCTGAAGGCGCAAGCGGTTGCAGCCAGAACATACGCTCTAAATTCGCAGCAAAGAAATGGGCACATCTGTACAACCGAAGCTTGTCAAGTTTTTCGCCAAGACCCAAAAACTGGAAAGTGGGCAGAAGCCGTTAGTGCAACGGCAGGTTGGGTACTTATGGATGGGGGAAATCCCGGGTTTACCCAATACGCGTCGACCCACGGCGGCTATATTCTCAATTTGGGAAAGTTTGACGGAAGAAACGGCAATCCTGGCAACTTTGGCGAGTTGAATGACCGGGCGTATGATAAAGAATCACCCTGGTTTTATTGTGACTGGGGATCAAGATCTGAGTACAATAAAACAGCTTGGCTCAAGCCCCAAGAGGTTGCGGATATTGTAAATGTTATCCTACTTGCGAGGGCTGATTCGTCAACAGGTGATCACTTATACCAGACTGACAAACCTCATCCCTATGGTGGCGAGGTATGGAACGAAGAGAGAGTCAAGCAAGAGCTTCGCAACAAAGGGACCACTCCCTTTGGTAGTATCAACGACATATCTGTCGGAGCAGATTTCGGTTCAGGGTCCACATCGAATATCAATCTTTCGGGAGATGCAGGGTCGATCTCATTTAGCGGATCGGAATTTAAAAACTGGTTTAATCTTCGTGCTCCCGCTAACATACAGATAGTCGGACCATTGTATAATGTAGAAAAGAGATGAAAAAAATCAGCAAAGAAATGCGGGATAGATTGACCCCCGAACAGGTCGACGTCTGTTTTTATAAAGGAACAGAGGTTCCATTCACGGGGAAATTCCTTCACAATAAAGCAAAAGGAACATATATATGTGCGGTGTGTGGAAAAGAACTTTTCTCCTCTGAGACGAAGTTCGAATCAGGTACAGGTTGGCCAAGCTTCTATGATGTGGTGACCAAAGGGAATGTCAAACTCGAGGAAGACAAAAGTCATGGAATGGCGAGGACGGAGGTCCTTTGTGCAAACTGTGAAGTCCATCTTGGTCATATGTTTCATGATGGTCCACCGGACAAGACGGGACTTCGCTATTGTATCAACTCTGCGGCTCTCGACTTCAAAAAAGGATAATTTTAGTCTTGACTAAACTTGAATAAAGATTTATGATGAGATGTTGTTTTCTATATTAATTCATACCTATGGCAGTACAAACAGTAACAAGAGATACATTTCAAAAAGACGTATTAGAGCATAAGGGAATTGTATTTATAGACTTTTATGCGGATTGGTGTGGCCCATGCAAGCTGACTTCTCCCATAATAGATGAGCTCTCCAATGAAATGCAGAATATAAAATTCGTGCAAGTCAACGTCGACGAAAATCCCGAGCTTTCCCAGACATATTCTGTATTTTCGATCCCCACATTTCTCATCGTCAAGGAGGGTAAAATCGTCTCACAGTTTGTCGGTGCGATGGGAAAAGAAGGATTTTTGAATGAAATAAAAAAGGTTACGGGTTAGGAGTTATGTGTTATGTGGCTTCCTCTTAACGCCTAACAATTAACGAATAACATCTCACGTTTTTACTACTCTCACTACTTTTCCGTGAATCACTTTCAAAGTAAGATGAGCCTGTTGTAAAAGGTAGAGTGCAAATGTTGCCAACCAGCGGAGAGATGAAGTAATAGGAGAGTTGAGCCCGGCCACGATCTTATCATCGGTGATCGGGAGTTTGATATTCTGATAACTAGGAAATGATGAAGAAGATGTCGTTTGGAGACCTAATTTCTTAAGGTCTGGGGGAAGTTCGATCGACTCTGCTTTTATCTCTACGTATGGTTTCACCTCTGTTTCCGGCTGATGCTCGACCACTTCTTTGATTTCAAACTTCTCCGATGACGTAGGAAATGGTTCTACCTCCTTGGCTGCGCCCCGCGAAGTCCCTGTATTATTTGGGACGAAGTTGGGGTTTTTTTTGATAAGATCGTCAACAGAGGTAAAGTTTTGGACCATACATTCATTATAACTTATCGGTTAGCATCCAAATTTGCGATCGCATCCATCCGGGTTTTGACAGTGTGTGGGTCGATTATCTGTGTGTCTTGCGCTTGGGTGTTTGAAACCG
>MFZI01000052.1:0-1207 GCA_001789355.1 Candidatus Roizmanbacteria bacterium RIFCSPHIGHO2_01_FULL_39_8 | reverse complement strand
TCCCCCGGAAACTCTTGCCTGGTCTTGATTGTAATGATTGACAATCAAATGAATAGGAAGACCAAAGAGGTGTTTATCTGTCTCGAACAAAGATCCTTGGCCGTGCAACTGTTCCAGTTCGAAATAAGAAATAGTACTTACTTTTTCTTTCAATTCGAGAGCTCTATTAAAAATTGCGTTAAGAAGATCGTCAAGAGATTTTGTATCAAAAATGACAGACATATCTTTGTGCAGCATTATTTCTTGTAAATACGTCTCGATAAGCTGCTGCAAAATAAGATCGCTCTCGATAAGACGTTCGTATTGTCTTCCTCGCTTTTGTTTTGATTCGTCAAACTCAAGCGAATCCAAAAGATTTCTTAGCTGCCAATCTTCTATTTTTGCACCTACAGGATTGATGAGAAAACCTCTTTCATTTTTTATATTCTGAACTCCTGCTTCCCGATATGCAATACCACCCTTTCGTAAATACGAAATAAGCTTGAGAAGTTTTGTAGCACTTTTTGAAAAGTCTTCTGTTTCTTGATAGCGCTCGAGGTCAACGTCGACCTTTTTATACGTGTCACCAATTTTTCTGAAAATGAGAAAAAAACTGTGGGTACCAAACCCTTTTTCGCCAAAAGAGGGAGGACTTATCAAAAAAACAGTATTTATATCCTTTCCAGACAGCCAGGCTTCAATCTGCATTTGTCCTACTGCATCTGCGGCTTCTCTTCGTTCATCTTGTATCTCTTTTTCATTTAGAGAGAGAAGTTGATGTCTTGATTTTCCCGTCATTGCCTCCGCATTGCTGAACCACTCGTCGATTATAGGCTGGTTTACATTCCCATATTTCATTCTGTTGTCAGAGTCAAAAAAATACTCAATACCTGTGCTTGGTGTTTTAAAAACAAATTCCAATATTGCTTTTTGGAGATTACGATACTCGATAGCATGAATATCCATCTCTGAGGCTCCTCTACCAACATACTCTTTTGCTTTATATACGGCATTGAGGGTGGAGTAACAATCAGTTACCGGTATAGTTTTTTCACCAAGGAGAATTTTAGTTGGTTGAGGATTTTCTGCTCGATGTACGGACGGCATACATGGTCCCTGCACGGGGTTAAACGGTTTGGGCAGTGTCGGGCTATAACCGTTCCGGCAGAGCCTAGGACTTACACCTAGTTCCTGGAGTCCAAACCAAAAATTCTAAACAATCAAACCT
>MFZI01000051.1:342-6301 GCA_001789355.1 Candidatus Roizmanbacteria bacterium RIFCSPHIGHO2_01_FULL_39_8 | reverse complement strand
GCCGAAATAATTGGTATGGCTAAGGAAAAAGGTATCTATATTCTTTTCGATGGAATTTTCGAAAATATGTATTTTGACGATGAGGAAAATTATCGCTCTCGAATATTACAGATAGCAGCGGAACAAGGAGCATTAGAAAAAGTGGTGGTAGTTGACAGTCTGTCAAAAACTAGGAATTTTGCAGGTAAAAGATTAGGTTTTCTCGCCAGCGCTGATAGAGAAATGGTTGATACCATAACCAATATTGTTTTATCCCGCCGATGTAATCCCCCTTTGACAGTGGGACCGCTTTTGAGTTTTGAGGGACTGGCGAGAAAAGTAAAAGCTCTCAGGAAAAACACGCCAAATATCCCACTTGAGAGGATTGTTGAGTATGCCTTCGGCGAGGAGGATTATGCCTTCAGTAAGAACTCCTTTATTACTATGTTTCAAGAATGGAATGCATGGGATACTCAAGTGCTTGAGTACTATAAGGGTAACCTACAAATTGTTAAGGCTTTGTTGGCGAATTCTTCTTCTGGCTGGTCTCCCGACGAAGCTGCCTTCAATACATTTGTTCGTTCGGCAAAACCAGGTAGCGACATAAACTCTATGGATTTTCTTGCTAAATTGATGTTTACATTAGGCACCTATACCCAAGTTGGACCCTGCTTTGGGATTTCTCAAAAAACATGGGATAACGAACTTGGTATCTGGACTAGGATAAGTTATGCCTGTTCAAGAAGAGACCTAATCGAGGCTCTCACCAGATTGGTTATTTTCACTCAATTCTATCAAGAGAAAAATTTTGGAGATCCAAATAAATTTCCCGTATTACAAATGAGATTTGACAAACAGATATGAGTAGTTTAGCCATACCGGATAGGGAATATTTTCTGGATATAAAACGGATTTTGTTTGATGAAATTCTGAGCAAAAATAAAATCAACGAGTTCAATAATATCAGAAGATCTATTTATGGCAACGAGAAGATACTTTCCCTGCTGTCTAGAAATAACATAAGGCCGGGCCAGATATCATCTGGTGTTTCTGATCGTAAGGCTTATAAAGGATATATAAACCAAATCATATCCGACTTTAGTAAAGATAAATTTTACAGAGAATATTTCCCCTCGCGCGGGAATCCTGAGGCGAGGACTGCCCTAAGTATTTATGAAAGCTATAAATTAAGTACTTCAATATCCTATTCTCCGGAAGATTTCTGTCTCACCGAAGGATCAACAGGTGCAATAACCATGATATTCGAGTATTTTAAAAAAAACTATCCGGACAAAGAAATCCTGATTCAATCGCCAAACTACTATCTGTATAAATTTGCAGCCAGGTATTATGGACTAAATCTCAAAGAATTGACACCAACTCTAGACAATAGAAATCCCTTTTTTATTTCGGTGAATTCGCTTATATTCAATGCCTCAAAAGATACGAAGCTTATTATTCTTACCAATCCAGCAAATCCGAGTGGTGAAATATTCACTAAAGAGGCGTTAAGAAAACTGTTTCTTTTTGCGAAGAGACGAAATATTTTGATCCTGGTCGACGAGTTGTTCGCGGAGCTTGTCTTCCAACCTCAAGAATATGTTTACTCGGATCAAGTAGCATCAGAGTTGCAAGCCATGAGTAATTTAGTGATAGTAAAGGGTTTTTCCAAATCAAAAAATTTAGTCGGTTTGAGAATCGGATATTTATACTCTAAAAATCAGGAGTTGATAGAAGGAATCGCATTAATTTCTCAACAGCGAAGCTCTTTCTCAGTCGGTTCCAATTTTACAGGACTTATCTGTCTCGACGCATTCATTCAATCGGTTCGCTGGTTATCTCTCTATCAGAAAAATAACGATTATAAAAGACTGATAAAAAAAGTATATAGGGACTTTACTCCTGTACAATCCATTACTGAGAAAACCTATGTAAATTTGACTTGTGAATACGAAGCGTATCAAAAATATTTCGCTTCTCTCATGAAATTTTACTCCGAGAGATTTGACGATTCGCTAACTTTCCTCGTAAAAGATATTTCGGCTAAATTTCCCAAAATTTCAGCATTTAATACAATGGTCAAAATAAGAAATTTGGAAGGAGTTAATTCCTTTGATTTTATGATTAATTGTTTTTTTACTACTGGTCTTAAAACCGAGATAGGACCTTGTTTTGGCTTCGATCAAAAAACGTGGGATGATACATTGGGTTTCTGGTTAAGAATCACTTTCGCCCAAAATAAAGAAACATTCATTGGCGGTTTGAAAAAATTTGTTGACTTCAAAAAGATTTACCTGGGTAATCGTAAAAAATTCCTTGATTCAGGATTGTCATTTTAACTCTCGATCATGATGTCTCAAATAATTGCTTTAACTAAAAAATTTATTTCTATCCCATCTATCAAAGGAAACTCCAGAGCTCTAAAAGAGGTTCTGGATGCAGCTTTGGCAGAGGTTAAAGGTTACTGCGTAGATTTTTTTGAAAAGGAAGGTATTCCGAGCGCATTAATTTATAATTCAAAAGCAAGACGTACCCGTTTCAAAATTATTCTAAATGCGCACTTGGATGTAGTGGAAGGAAAAGATAAACAATTCACCCCCTTTGAAAAACAGGGTAAGCTCTACGGAAGAGGCGCTTATGATATGAAGACTGCCGCGGCCGCAGAGATCATACTCTTCAAAAGGATAGCAAAAAAATTAAATTACCCGATTGCACTTCAGCTTGTGACAGATGAAGAAACAGGAAGTAATGGAACAAAATTTCAAGTAGAAAAAGGGGTGAAAACTGACTTTGTCATTGCGGGAGAACCAACAGATTTAAACATTAATTTTAAAGCCAAAGGAACAATTTGGGCTAAGGTCAAATTCTTTGGTAAATCTGCTCACGCAGCTTACCTGTGGCAGGGCAGAAATCCCATCTGGAATTTAAAACGTTTCCTGGACAGTATCCAAATACTTTTTCCTCTTCCAGCAAAAAAAGCTTGGAGAACTACCGTCAATATAGCAAAAGTTGAAACTTCGAACCTTAATATGAATAAAGTCCCAAATAATTGTGAGGTGAGCTTAGATATACGATATGTTCCAGTTGGACAAAATAGGTTTTCTTCTATGAAAAATGCAAACTTCTATATCAAAAAACTGAAAGAAGTTTTACCTGCGAATGCCAAATTGGAACTTATGTTGGTAAGGACTCCTTACTCCATCAAAAAGGAAGATCCCTATATTGGAACCTTGCAGGAGGCGAGCAAAAAAATCACCGGAAAAAAAAGGAGGTTGGTTGGTGAACCGTATGGCTCAGATATTCGTTATTTCATTGAGGATGGCTCACGCGGCATAACATTCGGCCCTGTTGGAGGAGCAATGCACAGTGAAAATGAATGGGTAGATATTAAAAGTTTAGATCAGTATTGCAAAATACTCGAATCTTTCCTCCTGTTCGCACAAAAAGCCGCCTTCACTACTTAAGCTGAAAAATTCTCGCTAAGGCTATGAAGATAAACAGTAATGAAAAAACAATTCCAAAGATAGTTTTTCCTTTAGGAAATTCTTTATTCTTTTGGTATTGCTGCAAGATTCGAAGCAGCACTCCGCCAATAACTAAAACTGGAAAAGATATGATTCCAAAAATAAGAATGTCTACCACAAATAAACCTGCAAAAATATAAAATAAATATTTATTTTTCATCGTTTTGATTATAAACCAATTTTTTACCTTTTCCAACAATTTTCCACACATCTCCCTCGACGAGAACAGCTTGTGTATCGATGAGGGCAATAATTGGATATTTTGTCGTTTCTGCTGCTTTTTCTATAATTGGTCGATATTCTTCTCTATAATGCGCGGTAATTAGGAATGGCACGAGATTTAATCCAGTCAAATCTGTAACTTCATATCTATTTCTATCCTGATGCTCCCAAGTAGCCTGCTCAATAGTAGGACAGGTAATATAGCTGCCGGCGCTTATACCGATATACAATTTTCCTTGAGAAATATGTTCTTTGATGACATTTTCGAACCCAGATTTCTTCACCCACTTCAGCAGAAAAAAGGTATTTCCTCCGTTAACAAATATAATGTCAGTATCTTGTAAACTCTTATCTCCTCTCTTATATTTTTTGCCTCTCATATCCAGGTCCTCAATTTGCGTAATTCCATAATCTCTTAATTGCTGTCGATAAACTTCCAACCAAGTTGGGTTTTTATCGTCTCCATAGGCAGCCGTAGTAATAAACGCAACCCTCACCTCTTTTGCTGGCACTGTTAATAAAGAAAGAAAGGTTTCTTTTAACTCCGGTTGCAATCCCTGGGAGGTAAGTAGGAGTTTTCTTTTCATTTTCCTATTGTATATAATTCTGAATAGTTCATGAAGTCAATCAAGTGGAATAAATTATTCGTAGCTCTACTCTTATCACTTATTTCCTATTTTTTTGTCTCCCAAAAACTTCTTTCTTCATATAACTTTGATAGTGATTTTGCCCGCGACTTGATTCAAATCTTAGGGATCGCAAAAGGGAGAATTACTCTTATCGGGCCACAAACTTCTTTTGGAGGCTTATACGTTGGCCCTTACTATTATTATCTTTTTGTTCCTATTTTTTTTATTACGAAGTACAGTATGGGAGCAATTCTCTACTTCAATGCGTTCCTCTATTCACTTGCAGTTTTTTATTTCTTTTATAGAATCTACGTAAAACACAGTTTTTTGACCTCATTACTCGCTTCGGCGACACTCTTAACTTCGAATGTCTTTATTTATTCCTCTAGAAATCCAGGCAATGCCTTCTCTTATCTCCCGTTTCTTTTGTTTTTCTTGACATATGTTTCTTTCAGCAAGATCAAATACTGGTATCAAGGTCTGCTGTTGGGATTTGTATTTGGTCTTATACTTAATTTTCACTACTCCAATGCAATATTGGTTCCCTTTACTCTATTGTTTTTTATAAAAAATAGAAGGGTGTTTATCTCTTATCTCCTATCCTTTTTCTTAACGTTTATTCCACTATTTCTTTTTGAGCTACGTCACGGGTTCATTATGCTCAAAAATACTTTTGTTACCAGGTCCTTTACTACCTTTTTAGGAAATCAAAATTTAGCAGGAGCGGCATCAGGGAAGGAAAACATTCTTGAAAATATTCTGTTTATGAATTCAGAGATGAATAAATGGATTCAACCAATGCCTTTATTGCTATTAATTCTCATTCTTTTCTTTTTATTAAAGGGCAAACTCAAATTTGAGGAAAAAATCCTGGGTATTACTTCTTTAGGAGGCTTTCTTTTACTTTCAATTCTTTTAAGATTTCAATTTACTTCTTTCTACTTATTTCCTGTTGCGTTGACCTTATTAGTTACCTTAGTATTATTTTTATTGAAAAATAAGTACGGCTTTCTCTTGCTCTTTTTTATCTTCGTTCTCAATGTTTTGACATTTCCTACCTATTTATATTCGGATGCAGTGAGACCTTACACAAAATTTAGTCAAGCCGTAAAATTTGCAATAGAAAAAAATTTGGTTGGCAAAAGCGGATTTAATATTCTTCAGCTTCGTCCTGACACAATCATTGCGCCTCACGGAAACGAGTACCGCTATTACTTCATCAAAAAGGGCTATATACCTGATTTACCACATGAATATAATAATTCAACGACTCTTCTTATTTTTTCGGAGATTCCAAACTATACCATTGAGTCCTTAAACACATGGGAAGTCCAGCAGTTTGGAACTCAACATTTTAAAAATAAAAAAATCTTCACTTCGGGAGATGTTACCATCTTCAAAGTAGACAAAATCAACCCCGGGGGTTGAATATATTGATTTAACAGTCTATATATCATTTTCCATAACTTGTTTCAGTTTTTTTAAGGTTTCTAAAGTAAATGGTTCAGCAAGTTCGCCCTTATCCAACCACTCATAATAGGTAAATTCTGTTGAGGTATCACCAGTGGATGTAAAGCTATACCTGCAATGATAATTTTTATCTTG
>MFZI01000051.1:0-318 GCA_001789355.1 Candidatus Roizmanbacteria bacterium RIFCSPHIGHO2_01_FULL_39_8 | reverse complement strand
ATTCTTAATATCTTTTACCGTGACTTCAAATGACTCTCCTTCCTTATTTTGTAGTTTGTAAATTGTACCTATGCATACTGGCAATTCATTTGTTTCCTCTTTTACTACAGATGCAATCCATTTTATGCTATTGGGTGGAGTAATTACAAAATTAAATACTTCAGGAAGTGCTTTGCAGATGGTAATTGTTAACTTATTTTCTTTCATTTTATTTATTTTACTATTATAATCGATCTATGATAGACGAGTCAGGAACTGGTCAAATAAGCGAGAAGAAAGAATTTTCTTTCAGTTCTAGGGTAAAACCTCTTATTGATA
>MFZI01000050.1:6086-6242 GCA_001789355.1 Candidatus Roizmanbacteria bacterium RIFCSPHIGHO2_01_FULL_39_8 | reverse complement strand
TTTGAAGAGCTTATCGCCTCATCCTTATTTCGAAAAGGAAATCTGTCCCCAACCTTTCCTCAAGATTACGCGGTTTTTCTAATACGGGAAAAGGCTGATCACCCGAGACATTTGAAACAGTAGGACTTTGGGTTGCGATGGTATCAAATCGACCGT
>MFZI01000050.1:0-6063 GCA_001789355.1 Candidatus Roizmanbacteria bacterium RIFCSPHIGHO2_01_FULL_39_8 | reverse complement strand
TTAACGAGGTGGAAAATTACCGGCTTAAGCTGCTCCAAAGTAATCTCTCTATCGGGTAATTCGAAATATAAATACGGTCGTTTTGGACCCTGTTCGTCAAAAAGCCTTCTTCCCAGTCTTCCGATAATGATGATGTCCGAATCGTCATTTTTAAGCTTCTCTATGAAAAAGGAAAAAATACGAGAGATAAGATCACCATAAAGCGTGGTGTTTGCGGAAAGGAATACTGATACTGTTTTATTCAATCTTTCAGTTGATACCGGTTGAGCGGTGGTTGATTCTTGCGGTTGCTTTTTTTTCATATGTTTCTTTTTATTCATCTGTTCGAGCATTTTTTTATGGCGGATTTGGGCTTGTTTTACGTCGAAGAATACCTCTGAGAGTTGGGATAAATACTGACGCGTGGTAATGACCGAATTACGAATTTTCCTCATCTTCATGACCGCTATCTCTTCATATGCTTGTGCAATGAGTCGAAATGTTCGTGTAAAGTCAAGTTCAGCTTGGATTTGTTTTTTTGCTTGCATACTAATCACACAACTTTTCTCATTTCTTTTTTATTTTATCTGTTTTATTTTCTTTTGCTGAGCTCGTATTTTGTTTCTGCTGAGGCTGCTCTTTGCCTTCTTGTTCTGCTGGGTTTTGCGGTGATTGAGTTGGTGGGATCGTGGGTTGAATGGTGGTCTGTGGTTGAGTTTGACCCGGTGTGCCGGTCGGTGAGGCAGCTTGCTGAGGGGTTACGGGTGCGGGAGAAGATATCGATTGTGCCTGTGGCTTAACGCCGATTAATGCAAGGTATTCCTGCTTCTTTTTGGTAACTTTCAATAAATGATCGTGAAAGGTATCCGATTTCATCATTTCTTTCATCTCTTTTCCCTTTGCCTCATCTTTGTATTGTTCGATCAGTTTAATTCGCAGTTCTGCGATCTTTTCCAATGGCAACTCATCGAGAGTATGAAGCCAGATAAGTGAAATAAGAATGAGCTGAACTTCTTCAGGAACGATCGTGGTATAATGCTGGTCGAAAAAGGATTGCATACGGTCGCCGGTTTTAAGAATCGTCTTTACTTTTTCTGAAAGTTCTGCTCCAAAATGGGAAAACGTCTGCATCTTCTCAAAGTTGGCAAGGAAGGCAGTGATCTCTCTATTGATTTCTCGCTTGAGCGGGGTCTGTGTTTGTCTTCCCACGCGTGTTACTGATAGCGAGATATTGACAGCTGGCCTTCTCCCTTTATAGTATGCATCGCTATCAAAGAAGACGTGGCCGTCTGTCATACCCATGATGTTGGTTGCGATAAAACCGGTTAGATCCGCTTCTATCGTCTCGACAACCGGCAAAATACTTATCGAGACTTCGCCTTTTTTTGGGTGCTTAAAATTCCCCCCCCGTTCCAAAAGCTTTGCGTGGATGAAAAAAATATCTCCTGGATATGAGTCGCGTCCGGGAAATCGACCCGAAAGAAGAGCCATTTCGCGATAAAATTTGGCATGGGTGGAGAGATCATCAAAGACAAGTACTACGTCTCGACCGAGTGAACTAAAGTATTCTGCTGCCGAAAGTGCGGTATAGGGAGTCAAAAAAATTAAGCTAGGAGAATCAAATGGATCAGATGCAACAATCAAACACGAATGTGAAAGTTGTTCTTTTTCGAAAAATTCCTGAAGTTTTTTGATGTCGCTCTTTTTTTTACCTATCGCTGCATACACGACAACCGAGCCCTCTTCTATCTGTTTTTTTATGAGAGTGAGGAGAAAGGAAGATTTTCCTGTTTTACGATCTCCGATAACCAATTCTCTCTGACCTTTTCCCAAGGGAATCAAAAGATCCACAAGACTTGTTCCACTTAAGAGCGGTCTCTGGATGCGGACACGATCGGCGATTCCCCGCACATCTCGATCAACTTCAAATGAGTGAGATGATTCTTTCAGTCCCGACTGATCGAAAAAAGACCTGCCCAAAGGATCAATAATTGTTCCTAAGACTGCCTCATCAAACGGAATTGAAACATACGAGTCTGTTCGTGTTACTTGACTATTGATCGGAACAGGTTGATCTGAAAAAAGGAGAACCTCTACATGATCCTCGGCGAGGGAAAAAACTTGGCCCTGCTGGTTGGTTTCAAATACGACAATTTCATCCGGCTTTACATAGGGCAAACCGACAATTTTTGCAATTGGGTAGTAAACTTCACGTACATAGCCGTATTCTCCAATTCGCTTGATGTAGTATTGATAATCCTTCATACAGGATATGATTGTTTATTTAACTTAGGCTGCTACAGAAGTGGTAATAGGTTGAGGCTGTTTTCCGTTGGTTTTTACCGGAGCTTCTTGCGGGATTTGCTTTCCTCTTCGTATTTCATGAATCATCTTTTCCAGATCTTCCGGTGAATACATATCGTTTAGCTTCTTCAATAAGGAGAAATCCTTTTCTTTGTCATTGAATATGATCTTAGCCCCACCGATGAGTGCTGGGTCAACTTGGATATCTAAAAGGACATTTTTACCAAATGCCTCCATAAACCAATTAGATGCTTCATCGACGAGTCCTTCATTTTGCTCCGACGCTACAACTACTGTCACGACAGGGAGATTTTTTATATAGGAACGAAGCTCGGTGAGAAATTTACCGAATGAATCTGGGTCGTTGAGATTGACCTGCTGTTGAAGAGAGTAAGCTTTCATTTTTTCTTTCATCTCATACGAAAAAAGCTCGCCCATTTTTTTGTCTAAATCGACTCGCTTGTTGTAGAGACTCTGCTTCAACTCATCTATTTTTCCGATGACTTCTTCTGCGTGCTTTTTGGTTTTAATGAGAGAGAGAAAATAAAATAGGTAGGAAGATTTAATCATAGGAAAAACATTCCCTGCTCTTTGGCTTTTTCAAGAGAATTAATGATTAGTTTTTTGTGATCTTTGGGAGTAAGATTCATCCGTAACAGTTCTTTCGCTAACTGAAGTACAAATTCATCTATTTCTTTATCGATTTTCTCAAGTTCCTGTTCTTTAAACGTCTCCACTTCCTCAAGTGCCTTCTTTAAGAAAACACCCATTTGATCCCTCGCTACAACCTTTGAATCTTCCAGGCTTTTTCTAATATCTTCTTCGATAGTATCTATTGCCTTTGCCGCCTTTTCTAGTGACTGATCTTTTACCGATTTGAGAAGGTTCTCATAATCATCGACGAATCGTTTCGAGTGATCCTCTAACATCACCACATATTTTTGGCTCGATTCCTCAAGTGAATGCTCGAAGGCTTGGTTGAGGTCTTTTTTGAAAAGCTCAGAGTGGGTAAGAATCTCATCTGCTCTTGACTCAACTTTTTCCAGAATCGTAGCTGATGTTTTTTCCATTTGGGAAAGAACTTCGTTTGCCTTGGTGTATGCGGTTCGCTCTACATCTTTTAATTTCCCCAGACGACGATAATAAGAAACTAAAATATACATAGCAGCACAAGTCAATAAAAAAAGATCAGCTAAAAACAAAAACATCCATAGCTGTTGACTGGTAACTGCAGACAAAGAAAAAGATAGTCCACCCATATTATTAACTCTATATGGTTAGAATCAAAATTGCAATAACGATTCCGGTTCCAATAATCGCTACCGTGATGATGACATTTAATGCAATTCCCAACTGAATGACCCTTGCCGCAAGAGGATTTCTTCCCAACGCCTCTACTCCTCGTCCGGCTACACGCCCGAAAGAATAAAATCCTAACAAAAAGGAAAATATAATCACGACAGCAGCTACCAGATAACGGAATGCGGTAAGGGGATCTTCGAGAATAGCAAGGAGTGAAAGATTTCCTACATCTACTAGGTTACTGCGTACACTTCCGGGAACGCCGACTGGCCTGAAACTTAAGAGAACATTGATTTTTTTTACATTGTATATGTTATTGTCTTTGTAGTCATCTAAGGCAGTCCCGACAATAAATCCCGACTTTGACGACCTCATCCCTACTCCCGGTATCGTCGAAGAGGTGAGAATATCACCTTTTTTGATCGGACCATTGATCGTCGAGACATTCACTCCAGTGGTGCCTGAGGAAACAACCAAATACTTTTTCTGCGCTGGGCTTACGCCGATAGTTCGGAAAGCTACCGCTGGCCTTTCACTGACGACTCCTATCATTGCCTGATCATACGTTTTTCTTGTTAAAACAAAACCCTGAGGCAAAGATGAAATGATGTCGCCATCGCGTACTTGTTTTTCGTTAATAGTAAGTTCTTGGGCGACGGCAAAATCTCGTCGCTCTTGAGCTTGGGAAAATGAAGCTGAATAAAAAAGAACTAAAACTGAGGCTAAAATGAGACTACGCAAGGACATATAGTCAGTATAGTAGCGATCTTGAGCGATGTCAATGAAACGAAGCGAAGGAAACGAATTATAGGTTTTTAATCAAAAAACTATAGGTAATTCCTATTTTTACTATGAGTTATTCTACTAAAAAACTATAGGTAATACCTTTACCTCCTTTAAAAAGAAAGGTCAAATTGGCATCCGTTCAAATAAAAACATCATTATTTTTCTATTCTTAAGGAGTAAAAAAATCTAGATTTACCTGCTTATTTTTTTACTCCAAGTTTTCACTCTCTCCGAATGTCAAGGAGAAAAATCAAAACTCAACCTCACTTTTTGGAAAAATTTCGCTACCGATAAAAATTTTTTGAACTTCAAGTTTTTACATAAATCGTTTGAAAAATCGATGAAACATGATGTTTTATAAATAGCCTCAGCTTTTATTTTTTAATTACTTATTGGACTATTATAACAGTCTATTTTGTCAGTTTCGTTCAATTTTTTAAGACAGATTTCGGAAATTATTGTCATTTACCTCTTGACAGTAAACTATTTATTATTTTATATTGAATATGTTACTAACAATAATAAGAAATGCTGGCTAACATTACTTCTACTATCGGACAACTTTCAAATAAGCTAATCACTTTTATTTTTGGTACTGTTACTACTCTTGTCGTAGTTACTCAATCCCTCACCGGACATCCTGCTTCTCTAAATAAAGTTGATTTTAATAACGTCGATCTTGAAAAAATAAAGTATGTCGGATCCAGTAATACGACTCCCGTTGGTTTTCTTAATTTTAATCTTGATTCGATTTTTGCCGAAAATGTACTCGTTCAGAAAGAAGCAACAGTTGGAGGTAACCTCGTAGTAAATCAAAAAGTTGCCATAGGTACAGGAATTGGAAATTATGCACTAGATGTAAATGGAGATGTAAAAATAGGAGATTCATCACGATTGCTTCTTGGTAATGCTCCAAGTGATCCGGTTGGGATAAATGGTGCAATGTACTACAACACGAGCACAAATAAATTTAGATGTTTTGAAAATAATGTTTGGATTGATTGTATAGCAGCCGGAGCTGCTGGCACAAGCACGACCGGCTTAACAGGTCCGACCGGCTCAGGAGGTGCTGTTGGGGCAACGGGAGCCACAGGCCCATCAGGTACAGAAGGAGCAGTAGGTATAACTGGTGAAACAGGTGCAAGCGGTCCAACTGGACCTACCGGAGCAAGTGGAGCGAGTGGGCCAACAGGACCTACCGGTGCAACAGGCGCAACTGGACCAACTGGTCCAACAGGTGGGTCCGGTCCAACGGGAGCTACTGGAACAACAGGAGCAAGCGGACCTACTGGACCAACCGGAGCTACGGGTGCAGGTGGACCAACAGGAGCAACAGGACCGTCTGGTTCCGAAGGTGCGGGAGGAAATACAGGTCCAAGTGGACCTACGGGTGCAACTGGTGCAAGTGGACCAACAGGTCCAACGGGACCTACCGGTGCAAGTGGACCAACAGGTCCAACGGGTGCTTCAGGACCAACTGGGCCTACAGGTCCAACGGGTGCAAGTGGTGCAAGTGGTCCAACTGGACCAACAGGTGCAACAGGAGCTACCGGGCCGACGGGACCTACCGGAACTACCGGATTCTCCGGACCAACTGGACCAACTGGAGCAACCGGAGCTTCGGGTCCGACTGGGCCGACTGGGGCAACGGGTTCTTCAGGACCAACTGGACCTACGGGTGCAACTGGCGGA
>MFZI01000049.1:25009-25572 GCA_001789355.1 Candidatus Roizmanbacteria bacterium RIFCSPHIGHO2_01_FULL_39_8 | reverse complement strand
AGCAATTTTCCACTTGATTGGATTTGAGACATGATACTGTATACTTCCCGACCCTATATAATTTTTGGCATTATGTTTCGCAGGCCTGGGAGGATATTTTTTTAGTTCATTAAGAATTTGAAGGTGACTTATATTCATACATGAAATCTCTCCATATTATGTCGGATCATATTAAAAATCAATGACCCGTTCTTAAGGTGAAACAATCCAATTTTATTCATGAAGAGCCAACGTTGAGAGTTATTTATATCAAGAGGTTTTCCATTGATCGTAACTTCAAATGTTCCAAAATTTTGTAAGTTTTTCATCGGGTTTTCCCGAAGTGTGTTTAGTGATTTTTTGTACCTAAGAATAATATCCATTGAGGAATCTTTATGGTGGGTCGTTTGGATTGCTTCTTCAAACTCATTCCAGGGATAATAATTTGCTTTTTTGCCGTCAAATTCAATGAGGTGCTTGTTTGTTCCCGCATACCATAACCCTTTATTCAGAATTAGCCTTATCGCAAAATAGAGAACTAGAAGAAGCGGTATTATGAAAATAAGCGAGAAGATGATTGGAAA
>MFZI01000049.1:24704-24954 GCA_001789355.1 Candidatus Roizmanbacteria bacterium RIFCSPHIGHO2_01_FULL_39_8 | reverse complement strand
GCCCCATAAATTGGCCTTTGTAAATGTTTGGGAGGTGCCATTTATTATGATTTTAGTCTTACCGGTGGCCATAATTTCAAGGAAAGGTATTGAAAACATTATTGGGAAAAGAAAAATCCAAGAAAAGAAAAAGCAAAAAGGAAGGATGATAAACCCGATCGCTCTTTTGGTAAGATCGTGTGAAGACTGGACGATAAAATCTACAGGCTCTCCCTTTAGAGCAGCGCGTATATAAGCAGGAACGTTCTCG
>MFZI01000049.1:14287-24620 GCA_001789355.1 Candidatus Roizmanbacteria bacterium RIFCSPHIGHO2_01_FULL_39_8 | reverse complement strand
CTACCAAAATATTAATCAACCTTTTCTCTTTCTTGCAGTCCTAATTAAAACGTGTACTAAGTTGGATGAAAGATTGGGAGCTAAGGTCAAACCAAAATGAGGGACCCTCTGTTCCATCAGTAGTTATCGTATTAACAATCAAGAGATAAGGAGCTGCCCAGCCAGTCACCTCGGTAAGCGTAAATTCGGGACGGCCTTTGGTAAATAAATCGCGAATATGGAGATACTGTTCTCCGTTTGCAAAAGATCCTCCGGTTGAGGAGAATACATAATAATCTCTGCCTGCTTGACTGTCTTCCTGCAAAAACACATATGCGTCGTCAGGCGACCACGTATTATAGGGGATAGAGAGTCGTTGTGATGAATCGATAGTAGCTTCGTAGATGAGAACTTCGCTCGGGCTTGCGACTTCGGGTATATCAGACGTAAAAACAGAATAAGCTGTCAGACTTCCTTCACGAATTTTTTTTAGAGTAAGTTTCTTTTTGCCATCAGGAGAATCGGAAGAAATCACTTCTTCCTTTGCAGAAGGAAGAATAGTTGGAGTAGGAGTAGTAGGGGTATAGGTAGCAGAAGCGAGAAAGGTGTTTCTCACTTTATTTCCGTAGTTTACGAAGAGAAATCCACTCACTATTCCTATTGAAATAACCGTGATCGTCATAAAGTGGATATGTTTCAAGAGTGACATAGGTTTTTTAATCTTACGGTAAAATCGAAAAATTAAATCGGTGCTTCACCATAAATAGTTACTTTTGTTCCGGTATTTTCCTTACTTGCATAGGTAGTGGGACCAGTAGTCACGGGATTTGCCCAATGGTAAAGTTTTTCGGCGTCCGTAATGCGCATGTTGACACAGCCATGGCTCATCGGGTGTCCGAAATTATTATGCCAGTAGGCGCCGTGTAGACTAAATCCCGTAGCTTGCGAGACGTCTTTGTTATAGAAAAAAAGAACGTAGGGAACATTGGGGAGATCATAATAGTCATCTCCCACTCCACCCGACATCCGGGTCGCCCTTAACTTCACCCAGATATCGAACTCTCCGGTTGGTGTGGGAAACCATTTGCCGGAGGAGATGGATGTTTCCATAAACAATATATTATCTTCGTATGCGTAGAGTTTTTGTTGGGAGAGATCAACAAAGATATGTTTCTTGCCAGCTGGATCGGATGTTCCTAAAACTGGTTGTTGTTCATCTTGGAGACTGATAAGAGGCGGAATGATTGTTTGTTTATTAAAAATCCCAACGGCTTTGTTTTGTACTGAAAGTTCGGGATGCGACGAGCAACTTCTGCTATTTCCACAGGACACCGGAGATTTTGGAACGATGATTTGAACCAAAGCTGCGATAGAGAAGGCAGATATAAAAATAACAAGAAATCTTTTTTTTCCAGAGGAAGACTTCTTGTTCATATCTTAGATTAGTATATATAAGAAGAAGTGTAAAGAAGAAATAATTCTACAAATAAACAAATGTCAAATACTACAAATAAATGTCTGAATGATTCATTTGTTTAATTTAGTTATTTAATAATTTGATTATTTATTTATAGCACCTGTCTGCGCAGGCAGGTTTGTCGGATTTGCTTATTTGTTTATTAGAATTTACTGTTATAGTTCCTGTACTTGAATGTCGAGGGAGTCACCTTTATGGCTAAAGACAAAGGCAATGGGTTTAGTACGAGTATTGGTGATATATAAATTTTGCAGTTGACTCGATTGAGGGTTGGTGGGGGTGTAATAAATCGAAACGCCATCTTTTTTATCCACCTCTGCGATTCTGGCAAAGTCATGCCGTACCGGTGCCTCGACCTGTAACCCTGCAGAGCGTGCAACCACATTCATAAAAGAGGCAAGATGACAGACCCCGTCTCCGACTAACCATCCATCCGACAAGAATCCTTCATTCGAATTAAAGTGAGCATTGGTTGTGGTAGTTACCTTGTCTTTATATTTTTCTAGGATCTCGTCGTGAAAAGCAAAGGTTTTGCCGGGTTTCAGGGTTAATCGGAATGAAGCAGGTTTTTTCACTGCCTGCCATGAAAGATTCTTTGTCTTTCCCGCTTTACCACTCATATAGGCGAGCGTAAGGAGAATATTATGAGCAAACACCTGATTTACGGAAACATCCTCGTATCGATTTGACAGGGAATATTGAACGCTTGAAAGGATCTTGGCACGGGGAAGAGCAGGCCTGTTTAAGGCGGTTATAAGGGTTGTAACCAATGTGAAAAAGGTGATAAAAAGTTGAGTGTCCATAGGTCTAATTAGGCCCATAGTATAGCATATTATAGGCTATATTTCAAACGCTTGATTTCTATCCTGAAACATGTGAACATAAAGATACGATGGATATTCTCGTTTTAGGAATGGTTTTTTTTATTCTGCTTGCTCTCGTGATCGGCGTTATCATCTCGAGGGTTTCAAAGTCAAGTAAACTTGAGGAGGAACTGAGAGAAGAGAAAGAGTTAACCCATGCAATCGTTGCATCGATGGGTGAGGGAGTTCTTGTTTTAGATACAGATTACGATATTAAACTGATAAACCCTCAGGCAGAAAAACTACTTGAAACTACAGCTAAAGAAGCGGTAGGGCAAAAATGGGCAGAATTTGTGAAAGCCTACGTAGGAGATCAAGAGATAACTTTTGATAAAAGATCTTCAGTAAAGACGCTCGCGTCAGGTGAGATAAAGATCACTTCGATCGGCGATGACCACTACTACTTTACCCGCTCGGGAAGGAAGTTTCCCATCGTGGCGATAACCGCGCCGCTCAAAAGAGAAGGGAAAGTAGTTGGTGTTGTGAAGGTTTTCCGTGATGCAACCCATGAGAAAGAGATCGACAGGATGAAGACTGATTTTATTTCGCTTGCCTCACATCAACTGCGCACCCCCCTTTCCGCAATCAAATGGTTCACGGAGCTTCTCCTTGATCCTGCCGCTGGGACCTTGACGATGGAACAGCAAGGATACGCTGCAAAAATCGCTGTTTCAACAGATCGAATGGTGTCTTTAGTCAACTCACTCCTCAATATCTCCCGAATTGAATCGGGAAGAATTATGATAGACCCTAAACCTACAGACCTCCTTGAGCTCGTGGAGTCGGTGATTTCTGAACTGAAGCGGAAAATGGATACAAAGGGCCACAAATTTATCATTAATACGATCGACAAGCTCGCTCCTATTCCGGTTGATCCAAAGTTAATCGGGCATGTGTATGCCAATTTGATCGACAATGCGATCAAATATACCCAAGACCGGGGAGATATCTCGGTCTTTATCTCTAAAAAAAACGACGAAATTATTTCCCAAATCTCCGATTCTGGTTTCGGAATACCGGTGAACGAACAACAAAAACTATTTCAACGTTTTTTCAGAGCGAGCAATGCAATTAAACATGTCACTGAGGGAAGCGGACTTGGTTTATATCTGGTAAAGGCGATTGTAGAGTCTTCGGGAGGGAAAATATGGTTTAAGAGTGAAGAGGGAAAAGGAAGTACATTTTGGTTCAGCCTGCCGATTGCCGGTATGCAACCAAAAAAAGGAGAAGTTTCTCTTGACTCATAACCCTAAAGACAGTATAAATAACCTATAACAGTATATTTCTAAATTATTAATTAAGAAATTAATAAACATTATTTGTCGTTTTTATGGCTGATTCAAATTTCACCGTCATGGTCGTTGAGGATGAAGATCTGCTTCTTGAGGCTATTGGGAAAAAACTTCAGCAAGTGCAGATGTTTCCCATATTATGCAGATCGGGAAAAGAAGCAGTCGATTATCTTAGTGCCCATGAACAAGTCCCAAACGCCGTCTGGTTAGATTACTATCTAAAAGATACAGACGGACTGGCACTTATGACTTTATTAAAACAAAATCCGAAATGGGAGAATATCCCAGTAGTTGTTGTATCTAATTCGGCAAGTACCCTGAAGGTGAATAATATGTTGGCGCTTGGTGCAAAAAAATATTTGTTGAAAGCGGAATATCGACTTGAGGATATAGTTGATATTATCCGGCAATTAAACGAAACAAAATAAAGCGCTTATTTGTTATAGTAAATAACTCCTACAGCCAATTCTCATGAATAAATTCTTTTTAAGTATCCTATGATTGACAAAACTGATAAAAACATCTATCCGAAGAAGAAAATTTTGATTATAGAAGATGACCAGGCGCTAATGAGTGCGTACAAAATGAAATTATCCCCTTATTTTGAGTTGAAAAACGCGATCACCGGCGAAGAAGGAATGGAGCTTGCTCACGATTGGAAACCAAGTCTTATCCTTCTGGATCTGTATTTACCGGGAAAAACAGGTCAACAAGTTTTGAAGCAACTGAAAGCCGACGGGCACACAAAAAATATTCCGGTGATCGTCTTTACTAATCTCGAGGATGAGTGCAGCAAAGTATTGAATCAAGGAGCCCGTGACTGTGCCATAAAAACCCAGATCAGTATGGAGGAGATCCTAAACCGTATCAATAAATATTTACCTGCCTGACACGAAGCCCATGGATACTACATTTTATATTGTCCGGCATGGAGAGACCGAAGCAAATGTAAGGAAGATTCTGCAGGGTCATAAGGATTACGCGCTGACGGAAAAAGGGATTCAACAGGCGAAAGAGGTTGCAGTGAAGTTGAAACACACCCATTTTGATAAAATTTTTTCGTCAGACTTACTAAGAGCCAAAAAAACAGCAGGACTGCTTTTATTGGAGCATAAGATAGCCATCGAAACGACCAAGCGGTTACGTGAGCGCTCATTCGGCAAGTACGAAGGCAAGCCCTATGAATATACCGATCCGGACTTGGATAAGTTAATGAAAAAATATAATATCCTCTCGCGAAAGGAACAGTTCAGATTCAACAGATATCGCAAAGAAACTGAGAGCGATGAAGAGCTCTCGAGTCGCATGCTCACTTTTTTGCGTGAGTTGGCGGTAACCTATCGAGGTAAGACAATTCTCATCGTCAGCCACGGAGGTATCATGGGTGCAACATTGAGAAAGTTATTCGGATTCGATGAGGGAAAAATTAATCATGTATCGGTAAAAAATCTTGCTTATTTCAGACTCCGCTCCGACGGCATCGATTTTTTTGTCGAAGAAACAAGCGGCATAGAAATAGGATAAATATTATAGTAACGCTTAAGGTGTGGGAGAAAGTGAGGGAGAGCGAGTTGGGGCAGGAGTGATTTCGTCGATCGTGTTTTTGATAAACATTTGAACTCGTTTCCATTGATCTTCGCCGTGTTCCGGAATAAGAATATATTGACCGTTTTCAGATCTGCCGTTTTTCAGTACGTTTTGGTCCGAAAGGACGATAGAAGTAATCTTATACTGCTCTGCGCTTGGAGCTTCCTTTAGGAGCTTTTGTATCGTCTCAGGAGAGACATCAGTTTTTACATATTTTTCCATCTCATCAAGAAGAGAGGGGATCTTTGCAATAAATCCCACAGACAAAATCTTGTTTTGGACAGCTTCAAGTAGCTGCTGTTGTCTTTTGGCCCGGGCAAAATCCCCGCCATCTTGAGGTGACTGGCGGGATCTGACGAATTTTAGGGCTGTTGCACCATCCATATGTTGTCGACCTGCATCGAAGTGAATTTTTTCATAACGACAGGGGAAAGCAAGCTGGGGAGAGTCTGTAGCATTACGCAATAATTCATCGAGCTCTGGTTTTTCCTTCAGTAATTTTTCTCTTTCCTCGGCACTTCCGGTTGCATTAGGAAGGAATGGTTCAATCAATTTGAACTGTTCTTCTTTTCCACAGAGATCATCTTCTTTGCCCTCGGCTGGATATTTTTCATCATCGAAAGATTTTTGCACGTTGATATCGACGCCTCCCAGGATGTCTATCGCTTTAGTAAAGCTCTCAAAATCGATCGAGATGTAATTGTCAACAGCGATTCCCGTGATTTGCGATACGATGAGTTTGGTGAGTTCAGCATCGGATTTAGTTCCGGCTTTTTTGGTATCAAGGTCAGGAAAATCATTGGGAAATAGTTCGGTTTCATAAACTGAGTTTATTTTTGCGTGGAAATCATCACCTGACTTGGTAGGCAGCTTCACCCAGATGTCTCGCGGCATCGAGATGAGCGTGACTTTTTTCTTTTTGGTGTCAACCTGTGCCAGCATCATCGTGTCCGTGAGATAGGCCCCTTCGTGGTTTGCGCCACCGTAGCCGAGAAGGAGGATGGAAAAAGTAGTTTTTTCCGGTTTTGGTTTTAGCGAGTTAATAACTGTTGTCGGGGTATAGATAGCTTTGTAAAACTTGGTGAACTTGAGAATAGCAAAAACACTCGCCGCCAATACGATTCCCAAAACGATGATAATGATTGTCTTCATAGGTTTATCCGCCGATTAGGAGGACTCAAACTCTAATTGTACTACGGATTTTTCAATTTTGACACATACTTCGAAGTCACTTATTCCCAGTATAATATAAGCAATCTATGGCAGATGAAGTATTCGACGAGAAGTTTTTTAAGAAGCTCAAAAAACTTTGGGAAGATTTGGTCCAGTTAGTTCGGGAAAAGTGGATTCTGGGAGTAATTTTCCTCACCATAATAATCTTAGTTGCCTTATTTCAGCAGTTAATCTTGGGTTTCTTTCAAAATTTCATTTAGCCAACAATTATTTTTTTCCCTTCCACAGAAACCATCCGAGCCAGATATACCAGATTGGCCCGACCAAAAATCCATTCAAGAGTGCCGGGTAGGCGATCAGAGGACTTGCTGGGCTCAAGACGATGAGTCGCCCCAAATAGAGTACAACAAGAAAAAAACCTGAAACGAATCCTATATAGACTAATCCTTGCGGGAATTTTTTGCTCCACTTCATGAGCCAGACATTCACAAGAAGACCCATACTTAATGCACCAAAAGACAAAAGTCCTCGCGGATCTATTTGGCTGGGAAAATTAGCAAAATCTGGAATAGTGGTCACCGGTGGATTGATCGCATTTGCCAAATCATACCCTCCATGGATGACCATGCCCAGTGCTCCGACCAAGCTCGCCCAGAGGGCATACATCGCATATCCGGGTTCTACGTCTTTGAGTCGATGATAGAGGGCGATGAATGGTTTCATCGCAAATGCTCCCGTAAGAAGTAGAAACAAGCCAGAAAAAAGAGCGCCGTTTACCGGATCAGTTCGGGCAAGGATCAAAAAAGAATAGGCATAGAGAAAAGCCGAAACCCCGGCAAGAATCCCGTCGAGGCCTGCTTTGTGAAAGAAGTTTTTTAAGTTCATTTTAGTGATTCACCTCACATCCTATCTTACATCTTAATACATCTTCTCAATTTGTCAATCACACAAATGTGGACTATTAGACGGCTTTTGTCAACCTCGGGGGTTGACAATATTGTCCTAATACTCTTACTTCATGCTTTCCAAGATTTTTTCGACCTCTCGGTCGTTAATGCGGTGGTAGCGGCCGCGGTGGGGGAGAAGTGCACCGGAGAAGGTCTTAGGGATATGCATGAGCTCGTGGATCAGGGTCTTGATTTGTTCGCGGGGCGAAAGTTTGTCGAATCTGCGGGAGACCACCTCGATAATATAGTTTGGCTCTATTCCGACAACTTCCGCAAAAAGTGGAGCCATCCCCCAGATACGCGCATAGGCCCTCGTTTTGGCATCAAACGATCGGATGCAGTGGATATTTTTAGCGTAAACGTAATCCATATCCAGTCGTTTAATCAATTCGTCGATTTTTTCCTTTATCTCAGGCGCTTTTTCGTATTTCACTAATATATTCTATCAGCTTCTAACATGATTCTATTGAATAAAAAGGTTAGGATATGATAGAGTATGACAATGAGGAAAGCTTTTCTTCTTTTCTTATCTATTTTTGTCATCCTGAATTTATTTCAGGATCCGCATTCTAAAAATCAGATGCTGAAACTAGTTCAGCATGACGTGGAAGCCCAAGATATTTCTAGTGAACATATTCAAAATTTTGCTACTTCGATAAAAATTAATAAAGATGGAACGATCGATGTGAAGGAGACAATCGTTTATGACTTTGATGGATTGAGTCGACATGGGATCTATCGCGATATTCCCTATGTGAAAACGAATAAAGAAGGAAAGAAATTGATGATGGATTTTTCCGATATCAGTGTAACCGATGAGACGGGAGACTCATATCAATTCTCACGAATCTGGGAAGACCAGACACTTCGGCTCAAAATCGGTGACCCCGACCGAACCATAACTGGAATTCATACCTATGTCATTTCCTACCGCGTCGCAGGAGCATTGACCTACTTTTCCGATCACGACGAACTATACTGGAATGTCACAGGCGATGATTGGCCCGTCCCGATAAGCTTGTCAACCTCGCAGGTTGACATGGGCTTCCCAATAGGCAGAACCGAGACAAAGGCGACTTGTTATGCAGGTGCATTCGAGAGCACTGACCAAAATTGCAAGGTAAGTCAAGAAAGTAATAATTTCTTTACTTTTAAAGCAGACTCATCTTTTCAAAGTGGTGAAGGAATGACGATTGTAGTAAGTTTCCCCAAAGGAAAGGTCGCAGTTCTTGAGCCAAAACCTTTTGTTGAATTCTGGGATACATTATTTGGGAAAATTATCTTTGCGCTTTTATTTTTAGCTACAATCTTATGGTATATCGTCTATCCTATCTGGATCCCAATTAAGTGGCTTCGCCAGGGGAGAGATCCGAAACCGATAGGCACAGGAGAAACAAAAGCTTGGTTTGAACCGCCAAAATCAACAAGCGGAAGAGCACTTACTCCGGCTGAGGTGGGAGGACTCGTCGATGAGAAAGCAGACATGTCCGATATTTCTGCCCTGATTGTGTCACTGGCTCAAAGAGGATACCTGAAAATTGTCGAAGAAAAAGGAAAGGGAATTCTCGACAGGGGAAATAAATTTTCTTTAGTAAAACAGAGGGAACTTGCAGGGGATACGGGTCTTTTACCCTATGAGAGAGATTTTTTCAACGGCCTTTTTTCGGAGGGGGATGCAGTTTCATTAAAATCGAGAAAAACATATCTTTACAGTGCAGTAGAGAACGCTAAAAAAGGTCTGTATGAACAGCTCGTCTCAAGCGGATTTTTTACCCATAGCCCCGAACGCGCTCGGACTTTTTATTCGGTCATCGGAGTCATCGCTTTGACGACCTTTAATATTCCTTTGGCTTTTTCAGCATTCCTGTTTGGCAGGCATATGCCAAAGAAAACGGTAGAGGGTGCAGAAGCTGCAGCTGTTGCAAAATCTTTGCGGAATTTTTTGACGAGTCAGGAGAGACAGCTCCAATTCCAAGCGAAAAATCAGATGATGTTTGAAAAGTTGCTTCCGTTTGCGATTGCTTTCGGAGTAGAGAAGATCTGGGCGGAACGATTCAAGGACCTCAGAATGCAGCCGCCCGAATGGTATGAGGGATATTCAGGAACACGTTTTAGCAGCATATATTTTGCAAGTAGCCTCAATTCATCCTTTTCGAGTTTCCAGTCGGCTGCGACTACTCCGACTTCATCAAGCTCAGGATTCTCAAGCGGTTTCTCCGGCGGCTCCTCAGGAGGCGGAGGCGGCGGAGGCGGAGGGGGATCATGGTAGTCTGTATTTGGGAAGTGATTGGGAGAGGCGGCAAAAGGCAAAATACATATTGAATATATAAAACTATAGGGTATAATATTTAATATGTCAATCTTCGTTCAAAACCTGTCTACTTTGATAAATCGTGGAGGCGAAAGAGCTTTAGCACAGATTCCCCATATTGATATAAATACTCGAGGAATAACATGGCGGGTAACGCTAGCAATTTTACTCGCTTGGGCTGCAATTCCAGGATGTGCTCCTCAAAGACCTTCTGCTTCTATTGATCCAGGATGGACAGGAGTAGTAAGTGGAGAACCAACAAAATTAACTCAAGATGGATTACTACTTATTACCACACCTGATAAATTAGCCAAAAGATATGGAGCAGTGAATAATCCAAAAATTTTGCATAATTCTTCAGGAGGCTACAAATTCGCTCACATGTATTATGATATTGATGGTCCAACAAGAGGTGATGTTTATTATGGAAAAGTGGATGAAAGAACTGGAGATCAGATAGTGCTCGTATATGAAGTTCCGGACACTTTTTCAGATAAAGATTTAGAAAAAGCTAAACAGCAGGGATACGCTGGATCACGTACTGTCGTTGATGCACCCTTAAGGGTTTCAGAAAGTTTATTTCCAACGCTGGGTGCAGAGTCTATAGATGTAGAGGACGTTGAAGGCGATACTACACTTGTAACGATAGGCAATGCAAATGCGACTACCCAACGAATTACAATAGAAACGAAAGACACTCAGCT
>MFZI01000049.1:0-14270 GCA_001789355.1 Candidatus Roizmanbacteria bacterium RIFCSPHIGHO2_01_FULL_39_8 | reverse complement strand
ATAATCAGCAAGCACGGGAGACATTGACAGCTATTGCGCAAAGATCTGGTCCAAGTGGAGCAACACAAATTCCTCCTTTAGAGTCTGGGGAAGAACCTGTAGTTACTGAAACACCTGCGGCAACAGCTATATTAGACCTGACTCCGATATCGGCCGTTTCGACACCAATATCTACACCGACAAGATTTCCAGCACCACCTGCTGCAGTTGTACCAACATCTGACGGAGGTATCCCGGTTGAATATTGGGGGCTTTTAGGGGGAGCATTGGGAGGGGCGGTTGTACTTGGTGCTGTAGCGCTTTATTTTGCAAACAAATCAGGAAGATTTGAAACTATTGCTACGGACGCAGTTGCAGATGCAACTCATCTAGAAAACATAGCAACACAACAAAGCGGCCTGATTAAAAGATTGAAACATGAACTCGGTGGAGTACACGATAACTATAGTCAAATTATCACTACGTCCTCAGATGAGACCATGAGAGGAGCCCTGGAGTTACAAGGAGGTGTGACATCATTTGCCACATTTCTTAAAGGAAATAGGGCACAAATATTACAGTTACTTAAAGAACAAGATTCTCAAACAGCTGGTACAGTAAATTTTACTCAGGCTGAGACGCAAAAAATACTAGCCGCCTTACAGGCACTGGAAAAGGGTGCAGGTGATCTAAGAAGACAGTCAGCTCATCATGAAACCGATCCTCATGATAGAAGGGATGATCAAGGAGAAGAGGGCTTAAGAAGAGCGGGCGCAGCCAGAGAAGTAAAACAAGGTCGTCGCAGACCCGGAACAAATATTGTTGATTTTCCTACAGAAGATAATCCGTAATACATACGTAAATAATCTGTTTTTTCAGTCTCTCCTGTAGCTACCTATATAATCTACATTACAACTTAATCTATTCGAACTGCAATAGAATTGATTTCAGACTAAAAAGACTTCCTGAATCTCAGAAAGTCTTTTTTTTGTGATGTAGATCACTGCAACAATAAAATATCGCGATATAATAATGCTAACTTAATCTTTTTTATAAATTAATACTCTATATATGGCAAATCTTGCGAGTGGAGAAGTAGTAAAAGTTGGAGCGCAAGGATTAGAATTTGGTTTTAAAGTAATCGGTGCACCGGTGGGTATTCCTGTTTCGGCCATGGTTGAGCACTAGAAGGTGCACTACGAAGAGACATGAGTCTTATTGATGGGGCCAGCGAAGGGGTAAAAATTTATATCAAAGATCCTCATATTGGCACTATATTCGGAGCACTGACTATGGCCTATCTAGCGTTTGACACAGAATTAAGAGGTCCAAGATTAGTTGCTGAGGCAATCCAAGCGGGATGGACCGTGTTGGCAAGTGGTGCTACTCCTTAAAAGATCTAGAAAATCCGGTTGATCACCTGTATCTTTCTTTAGTCGTCATTTCTGTAGCTAATTGTACTAGCGAATAGATAGGAATAAGGTTCATGCGCCATCTTCGACATCTTCGAACCTACGCGGTTAGAATAGGCCTTACTGTCAATCTAATAATAACTTCTTCAGAGATTTCAACCTTTTTTGATAGTCACTTTGGTCATCCACAAATTTTTTATATATTACAGGATTTTTTATCGATACCTCGACCAATATTTCTTTAAGAAATTGATTACCGTTAATGTAGTCTCGGTAAGAAGAAAAATTCCAGTCTTCTGGGGTAGTAACTAATCTGCTTGAAGTTGGATTCAAATGAATGTAGCGAGTCACATGAAGCAACTGCTCATTCGACTCGATGAGCACGGATTTAAATCTAGATTGCCACAGTGGTCCTTTTCTGTAATTTTTTAAGTTAAAAAAACGAGTAAAACTATTTTCTACATTATTTAGATATCGAGAAAGTGAATTTTCGGCATTTATTTTAACAAGAAGATGATAATGGTCAGGCATAATGCAATAGGCTAAAAATTTGACGAGACTATCTGTGGGGTAGAGAAGATTTTCAACTATATACTCTTTGGATTTTAAGTAATCAGATAAACTTCTTTTTATTTTTTTTCTGTTGTAATAATCTAAGGTTGTAATAAATCGGGATGTAAATATTTCATCTCGGAATATCTTGAAGTTGGCAATACTCTTATTGCAGAGATGATAAATAGAACTGGAAGGATATTTGTTTCTTATCATCATACTTTCATGATTTACTTTTTTGAAGATAAATCAATGGACTATAATCCACATTCGAACCTACGCGGTTCGAAGTGGCAATGTAATTTTGTTAAATGGTAAAATAGTGTGAGCTCCTGTAGTTCAACGGATAGAATGAAGGTTTGCGGAACCTTTGATGGCAGTTCAATTCTGCCCGGGAGCACATACCCATGAACTACATAAAGCTTCTTCGCTTGGATGAGCATATCCCGCTTATAGGAGTCATTCTGGCGGCTTCACTTTATTTGAGACAGACTGGAATGTGGATTATAGGGTGGGCTTTAGGGGCAATATGTATTTCTATAGTTGTTTTCATGGTGAATGAGTTGGTTGATAGGGAAGATACCGATAAATATAGCTGGAATCCTGTTCATATCGGAAAAA
The DNA here is from genome assembly GCA_001789355.1 of Candidatus Roizmanbacteria bacterium RIFCSPHIGHO2_01_FULL_39_8. Classification (GTDB taxonomy): domain Bacteria; phylum Patescibacteriota; class Microgenomatia; order UBA1406; family GWC2-37-13; genus O2-01-FULL-39-8. The sequence goes on along the minus strand of MFZI01000049.1, from coordinate 11,706 downwards.
ATACCCGGCTAAACATGAAGATAGTCGGTTTTTTATTTTTTTTATTCACTATCTTAGGATTGCTCTTTTCTTATCTTGCTGGATTTTTTTGGTGGGGGATACTCTTATGGATTATTGGAATAATGTATTCGTTGAAACCGGTTCGTTTAAAAGCAAGATTCGGACTAGACATACTCGCACAGATAAGCTGCGCAATATTCATTCCCTTTCTCGCGCCCATTTCAACTCTCGGAAATCTTCGTAATACGTTGGTCTTTACTTTGATTTTGTCTTTGATGCTGTGGTCTGTTGTTTTTCCCTACCAGTTGGCTGATTATGAAGCAGACGTGAGAGCCGGACTAAAAAGTACGCACGTTGTTTTAGGGATGAAAAACAGCCTCATTTTCGGGTTTTTTTTAGTCGTTGGAAGCGTTTCTTCATATGTAATGTTACGATTCTTTAATTATAGTTGGTCAATTTTTTTGGTCCTCCTAGCGATCTTTTCAGCAGCAATGTATCTCCATTGGTATCGGATGAAAAGCCAAAAAAAACAGCAGGAATCGATGCAGAGCTATGTAAGGATTGTCAAGCCTCTTTCTCAAATTCTTCCCTTCTATTTTCTTGTGTGGATGTTTATCACTAAGCTCCTTGCTTTTTGATAAAATATACTTACTTTTATGAGGGGCGTAGGTAAACGGCATCCTCCTTCGCCTTAATAAAGCTTTGGAAGGACAAAAGAGGGCCATAGTTCAGTGGTAGAATGGGAGTCTCCAAAACTCTAGACGGAGGTTCGACTCCTCCTGGCCCTGCAATAGTTTGTATTTTTATTCACTTTTATGCCAGCCGAAGTTATAAAAACTCCCCTTCATCCAAAAAGAGCAGAAGTTATGCTGCGAGAGCTTCGCGGAGTTTCAACTGGAATGGAGGAATTGAGTATCGCTCTTATTACGCTTGGCCCTGGCTATAAATTTCCTTTTGAAAAGCATCCTATTGCAACCGAAATATGGTTAGCACATCAAGGAGCTGGAGAAGTTGCTTCGATGAAGGACGGAGATTTAATTAAAGAACCGGTTCGTGCAGGTGATGTTGTCCGTGTTGACCCGACAACAATTCATAGGTTGGGCGCAGAAGACAATAGTGGTTTAGTTGTTACCGCGTTCTCTTTTCCCGCCTGGCGTAAGGAAGGAAACCAAGAAGTTACCTTAAATGAATCTATGTATGCTCCGCGAAAGGAGCAACATTGTGTTCTGCCGGTCCATGCCGTACATGATGCAGGCGAACCGATAATAGTAGATCAAAATGGATTTCAATGGAAACTAGGAATTAAGCGAATAAGAAGGAGCGGAGTAATCACAATGAATGCACGAGAGGAAAGACTATATTATATAGTTGTCACGGGAAACGGGAGGGTAATGTTTGATCTCACTTTTGAAAGTGAAGTGTCTCCTGGGAATCTTATTATGCCCGAAGTCGGACAAAGAGTAGAATTTACCACAAATAGCGGACTTATCCTTGCTCAATTATCCCTAAAAGAAGAGTAATCAGCTCTTTTTGATTTAACCTTTCTTAAAGACCAGAAGTTGATGATGGAGGTTTTGGCGTAGTACCATTAGTTGGAGGAGTTGCTGGTTCTTGCGTAGGTTGACCCGATCCGGTCGGTCCTGACATTGACTGTAAATCGCTCAGAATTGATTTTAGTTGTTGATCCTGGGCTGGTGCTCCAGGTGGAGTTTGGGGTGCGGCTGGGGGACTCGGTGGAATAGTAGGAGTTGTAGGCGGTATCGGAGTCGGCGAAGGAGGAGGGGTCGGTGTTGGGGTCGGTGCTTGTGGTACAGGTTTTGGAGGTTGAGGTGTTGTTGGTTGATTCGTATTAGCGACAGCCTGGGGTTTTGCTGCAGGGGGCGGAGTAGCTACCTGTGCAGAAATTGGAGCAAGTCCGAGTTCTTTATCAAATTCTTCTTTTGTAAAGCCCTTAAGTATAACGCTCAATCCACCGTCTTTTTCGATTTTGGTGACGGGAGTCCCGGCAAAGTTATTTGAGATCGCAAGCATTTCGGTTAAATACTCCTTATTTTTCTCCAAATCTTTTTCTTCATAGGGAAGCTTATGTAACGTGAGATAATCTTTTTCTTGTTTGGAGAATTCACAATCAGAAATGGTGTAGAGAGTTATTTTCATAGTTCGACTTCGCTCACTATTAATCGGTTAATTTTCATTATGGGGGAAAAAAAATAGTTTGTCAAGTCCCGACGTAAGTCGGGACGCAGACCCGCCGTAAAACGCTCCTCAAGACGTCGACCCGCCGAATCGGCGGAGAAGAGTATAGTCTTGAGGTAAGTTTAGGCGGGTCAAGATGGTATCCGTGAAGTTATATAATAAGAAGATGAAAAAAATTTTAATTTTTATCATTTGTTTTTTATTGATAAGTCTGGGTTCCGCGATTTTTAGGCAAAGACAACCAACTCGAACTGTTTCACCGAAGCCGATCTTTCCTACTCAAATCCCAACCCCCAGTGTAGATACGCCTATAAAAGAAACTTCTGCGATCTTTGTTCCCTATTGGGATGTGTCAGCACCAAACACCTATTTTAGTCAATATGACAGGATTATCTATTTCGGAGTTTCTGCAAACACAAATGGTGTTGATAGAAACGAGGTGGGCTATCAAAGCATCGAAGCATTTTTGAGTGCAGTGCCCGACGATAAAAAAAGACTTTTAACTCTTCGCATGTTAAATACGGAGGCAATTTATTCTGTCCTGGAAAATGAAAAAAATCAGGATACGATAATTGAGGAAACAGTGAACCTCGCAAAACAATATGCCTTCGATGGGATTGTCTTGGATCTGGAATTATCGAGCTCCCTAAAGACCGATACAGCTGGCAATATAAACAAATTCGTACAACAATTTTACTCCGGTGCTAAAAAATACTATATACCATTTTCAGTTCTGGTCTACGGCGATATATTTTATAGAGGAAGACCATATGATCTAGCCTTTTTAGCCAAGAATTCTGATGAAATAATGATCATGGCGTATGACTTTCATAAAAGTGGAGGAGAACCCGGCCCAAATTTTCCATTTGGATCTAATAAAGGCCAAGAATATAATTTCCAAAGAATGATCTCAGACTTCATTTCTTCTGTTCCTAAAGAAAAAATAACGGTGGTTTTTGGTATGTTTGGTTATGACTGGCTTGTGGATGAGAGAAAGTTACCTATACGTCCTGCCAAAGCCTTAAGTCTTAATGAAATACATACCCAATTCTTTCCGTGCGATTTGGAAAACTGCTTGGTAAGAAGGGACGAAACCTCCTCCGAGACAGAGATTAACTACATAATATCCGCGAAAACTCCCGACGAGCAAGGGGTATATCGTATCGACTATCACATTGTTTGGTTTGAGGATGAAGAATCGGTTGCGATAAAAAAAGAGTGGCTGCGAGAAAAAGGGATGGTAAGTACCGCGTATTGGGCCTATGGATATTTTTAGCATCTAGCATTGTCCAACATCTGACCTCGTAGGTCAGACGGAGGTTGTTGTGAAAATATATTCCAGTAACTAATCGATTATTAATTTTTTAATCACTCGTAGCTTTCTTTGGTAATCAATATTATCTTCAACAAATTTTTTGTATGAGGTAGGTGTTCTAAACGATATTTCGGTTAAGATCTTCCGTAGATAAATAGGATTTGAAATGATTTCCTTATAGGAAGAAAATATCCATTCCTCTGGCTTTTCAGTAAGATAAGCGGTTGTAGAATTAAGATGAATGTATCGTGAGACATGTAGTAATTGTTCGTTCGTTTTTATCCGTACTGCTTTAAATCTACCTTGCCAGAGAGGTCCTTTTCGGTCAAATTTAATATTAAAATAACGACTATAGCTATTTTCGACATCGCTCATATATTTGGAAAAGACCTTTTCTTTAAGAATTTTAAGAAGCAGATGATAGTGGTCAGACATAAATATGTATGAGATCATTTTGATAAGGGAATCCTTTTCGGGAAGCAGAAGTTTAGGATGATAATCTCTACTCTTTTTCAAAAAGGTACCTAAATTAACTTTGACCGATGAACTATTGTAATAAGAAAGAGCTCGATAAAATCTCATTGAGTTATTTGAATCTTTAAAAATGCCGAAGTTAGCAATGCTTTTATTAAATACATGAAATATTTCACCCTTTGCGAAAACATTTTTTTCTTGCATATCTTAGCGTTGCAATAAAAATAAACGTAGTCAATGGATTATATGCTACAAAATATGTTATTTAGATTGTTGTGCCAATTTTTGTTTGACCTCGTAGGTCAAACAGGTTTGGCCAAAAAAACTCAAATATAAAAGCTTGATTCTTGATAGAATATAACATGATTAAGGATTCGCTACTGCAAAAACTTGCATTGTTATATGGTACGCAAGAGGCTACATTGGTAGGATCAAGGTTAAGTAAAATCGTCGACGAATATAAAGCAAAAATATCTTATGAGAATACAACTTTATGGGATGAGAAGGATATTTTTTTTATTTCATACCCCGATTCGTTTCAAGAAAAAGATACGGCAACTCTTCAAACACTGTTAAAGTTCCTCGAAGTACACCTCAGAGGTATGCTTGATGGCGTCCATATACTCCCTTTTTTTCCTTATTCGTCTGACAGAGGATTCTCGATTACCGATTACAGCCAAGTAAAAAAGGAATTCGGCAACTGGCAAGATATCCTGAATATTAGTAGTAAATACCGTTTGATGGCTGATTTTGTTTTGAATCATGTATCAGTAAAACACCAATGGTTTCAGGAATTTCTTAAGGGAAATGAGGCATTCAAAGATTATTTTATCTCGTATAAAAAAGAACATATACCTACTGAGTACCTGAAACAAGTATACAGACCACGTGCAACTCCACTGCTTACTCCTTTTCAAACAAGCAATGAAGAAAAGTTTGTCTGGACGACATTCAGTGTCGAAACAACCACCGACCAAGCCGATCTCAATTATAAAAACCCAGAGGTTCTCCTTGCGATAGTCAAAGTATTACTTCAATTGTTAGAAAAAGGGGTGAGGATTATACGATTGGATGCAGTCGGCTTTATTTGGAAAGAAATAGGTACTAATTGTTTTAACAGACCTCAAGCTCATACGATCGTTCAGTTATTTCGGGATATTCTCAACGAAGTCTGTCCATCCGCCCTTCTTCTTACCCAGACAAGTACCTCTCATGAAAATAATATCAGTTACTTTGGTGATGGAGTAAACGAATCTCAAATCGTCTACAACTTTGCTTTGCCTCCGCTTGTTTTATATTCGTTTTATACAAGTGATGTAACCCGTTTAAGCTCGTGGGCAAAGCAATTGAAAACTCCGTCAAAAAGTACAACATTTCTCAATTTTTTGGCAGTCCACGACGGGATTGGCACCGCGGGAGTAAAGGAAATATTGTCTGAGGAAGAAATAAAATTCTTATGTAAGCAAGCGGTAGAACGTGGAGCCATGCTTTCGGAAAAGACACTTCCTACAGGAGAAAAAGCAGTCTATGAGATTAACAGCACCTGGTGGTCAGTATTACATAACCAGGACGAAGTCTTTGAAGTGAGTATTCGGAAATATCTCACCTCAGTTGCAATTAGTTTTGCTTTGGCTGGTATTCCAATACTCTATTACCTTTCACTTTTTGCTGAGGAGAATGATATTACTGACTTCCAAAAAACAGGTGTAAAAAGGGAAGTAAATAGGAAGAACTTTGATTTCATTGCACTTGAAAAGCTGTTACAAAATCCCGGAAGTAGAGAGTCACTTATATCTCATAGAGTCAAGGAGCTCGTTGAGAAAAGAAAAAATTTTTCGGCGTTTCATCCTAATGCTAAACAGGAAATACTCGATCTCGATAAACGAATACTCGCGATTCTCCGGACAAATGATGAAACGAAGGAGCAGATACTCTGTTTACATAATGTTTCTAAAGATAAAGTACAGGTTGCCTGTGAAGGGAGAACTTTTTCATTAAAGCCGTATGAATTCATCTGGGAAAAGATTAGTTAGATCAAAGATCAAAGTGCAAATAGCAAAGCCAAGTTCAAATCTCAAAACTAAATAGCAGATTTATTAGATTTAAGTTTCGAGTTAGTCTTTGATCTTTGATCTTTGATCTTTGAACTCTTGAAGGCATTCATTCCCTTCAGTTTCCACATAAAAAGTGCAGCTTTATTGCGAGCGTTCGAATCGATCACAAAGCGGAGCGCCTCCTCAAGCATCGCGCGGGGAATCGTTTTTGCGAGCTTCATATAGAGACTTTTTCTTCTTTCGTCGCGGAGTTTTTCCGATAAAAAAACCCCAAACGATTGGAATTCCCTCGAAATATATCTGTCTTTCAAGGGATCGAATTTTTTAAGAATATCTTTGATCGACTTCATACATCATGTAACACGAAACATAAAACATGTAACATTTAGTAAACGGGTTTTTGGTGTTACATGCTACATGTTACATGTTCAATATTCTATTTTCCAGTTGCATTATCCCAAAAAATCTGCAATTATGGAATATAGCGAATATGGTTGATACAGCAAAGAATTTCACCCCATTATCCTTTGACAAAAAAGGAAAAAGAAAGTTCCACTTTGTCCTTACCAACAAAGTACTCTTTGGATTGATAGGAGTGCTTGTCGTTGGGATTGGAATTACCTCGGCCCTTATTCTTTTAAGGAAACCTATTACACGAGAGGTTCCCGCACATGTCTTTGGCAAAATAGACAAGTGCGGAGTTATTGTGGGAAATACCGTTTCAGACAATCCAAGTGGAATGGGGAAGATTCCAGCCAACGACTCAGATACATATAGAGTAACCTATACAATTAAGAATACAACCGATCAACAAAGAGGGGTACGCATCACCAATGGCTGGTTTGCATGTCTTTTTAACGACCAGGATACCTGTCCTCATGGGCCAGATTATCCGGCAAATAACAAATGGGACAATCATCGTGATCCACGCTGGGATGAAACCATGCTTGCGCCAGGTGAAGAAAAAACCGTCACCGTAACGTCTACGCAGCCACAAGGAAAGTGCGGTTCATTTCAGGTCGATGTCAATCTGGTTTCAGTATTTAGAAATGGAGCATGGGATAATACCTGTAATAATGATGACTCAAGACCAGGCATAGGTGGGTTGTATTGGAATTCAATTGCTTGTGGTCAACAACCCTCAAATACTCCAACTCCAACTCCGACGGGTCAGGTACCCACCGCTAGTCCTACGCCAACGCAACCTGCAGTATCAAATACTCCTACCGTAACGCCTCCTCCCGGAGCAACGAATACTCCGACGCCAACACGCACACCAACCCCGACTCGAACTCCAACCCCGACACCAACTTCAACACCGCAACCTACTGTTCCGCCTGGTCAACCAACCAATACTCCGGTTCCGACACAGACGCCAGCTCCCACGACACCGCCGACTGCAACACCGATTCCCGTTGGCTGTGGTACCAAGTCCTGTGACAACACGACCAATCCTTGTCGGTCGGGACTCGTTTGTGTCCAAGCCAATGATGGAAGTAACTACTGCACACTGCCCGAATTTCAAAATGCGTGTAAATCTAATCCGTCTCAAACAGCTTGTTGTACTGCACCAGGTGGAAGTGTAACCCCAACAGAGATCGTACTCGTGCAGGCAACCAATACTCCAGCGCCAGGCGTGACCGAAATAGCCCAAATCACCGAAATTCCACCTGCTGGGGTAACCACGTATGGAGCACTCTTCGGAATCGTAAGCTTCGCAGTAATTCTTCTCGGATTGGTTCTTTAAATATAGTTGCGAGTAGAAAATAATAAGTAACCGAGTAAAGAGTCCGCTCTTTTTTTTAGAGTGTATTTATGAGAGGAACAATCTGATCGAGAAATATATTGTCGTAGTTAAATTTTTTTTTGATTTTTTTAAAATACGTTATTTGTCGATTTTCTTTCACGATCTGAAGTGTTTTTTTTGCCATTTGATAAGGGGTAACTTTTGCTAGATCTTCGAAAAAAATATTTTTATCTTCTATTTCTTTAAATACAGTTAGATTACTGCAAAGTATCGGTGTTTTAGATAGTCCTGCTTCGATGAGAGGGAGGCCAAAATTTTCATACGAGCTTAAGAAAAAAACAATATCCGAAGTAAGATATAGATTTTTAACAACAGTAAAAGCAAAATGTCCATTTGTTTTTTCCAATTGGTCAGATAAGAAAATAATGTTGTCTGTTAAGCCAAGTTGCTTAATTTGATCATAGACTGATTTAACATAGCTCACATATTTTCCTTTTCCATGGGGGAAATTTTTACCGGTAATGACCATTTTGACCGACGGAATATCTTTTTTTAATTCTGCTATCACATTAATACAGTAATCGATATTTTTGTGTTTCATAACTTTGCTTGGGAGAAGAATCAAAAGATCGCTATTTAATAGATTATGTTTGGAGAAGAAAGTTTGCGTCAAATCGTCAAAGTTGAAAAAAGAGCTCACGTCGATACCGTTATAAATAACGGGGATGCTTTCCAAAGTAAACGCAATTTCCCGTGTGAGAGTTTGTTTAAGAAACTCTGATATTGCGATGTAGCGTACATGATCGATAGGTTGATACATGAGACTTGCTACATCAGGATTTCGAAATACTCCTTTTTTTCCCTGTTCGTCAAGAGCAATATCGTGAGTCCACGCCACAAATTTTTTTTCCGGGTGATTTTCAATATAATTTTTGAGTGCCGCATTAAGAGGAAGATTTAAAATATTGGTAAGAATATTATGAATAATAAAAATATCTGTATCGGCAAAAGCTTTTTCGATCTTGGCATAAATAGCATCTTTCAGCTGATAAAACTCTGCAGGGAAAGAAGACTCGGATAGTAGTTTTTCTTTGAGGTCCGGGTGAGACAGAGCAAGCGACCTAAATTCCGGTATGATTGAAAGTGACAATTGATTTTCGCTATTTACTCCCTCTCCGGCAAACACTGTTGTTCGATAGCCATGTCGTAAAAATAGTTTTGCTTGGTCCTCTACAATTCGCTCGACACCACCCACAACAGGCGGATATGTGTAATGAACGAGCCCGATTTTATGTTTATATATCATTGTTTATCTATTATCTTTTGATACGCTTTTTCATAATTATTAATCATTTCTTCAACCGTAAAATATTCCTCGACATGAGCGCGGCAGTTTTGACGCATCTGTCTATATTGGTTTTCCGGCATGGAGTAAATTCGCTCAACCGCTTCACAAAGTCCTTCAAGCCCAGTTTTTTTAATTATCCAGTCACCTCGTTTGTCCTCTTCTGATGGATTGACAATCAACCCCGTTTCGCCATCTTTTATCACTTCCGGTACAGAGCCTCTCGCATAGGCTACGACTGGAGTCCCACACGCCATCGCTTCGATCATCACCATGCCAAAGGGTTCTTCCCACTTGATAGGCATGAGCATAATCTTAGATTCCATGAGAAAGATATTCCTTTGATCTTCTTTCAGAAAATTTAATTCCATGATATTTTTATTTAGAAACGGCTTAATTTTTTGTAAATAATAGTCAGTTTTCTGATAATTAGGACTTGAAGCAATTTTAAGTTGAACGTTTTGTTTTATTGAAGATGCGATCGCATCTTCAAATCCTTTTTCCGGTATATATCTGCCGATCATGGAAATATAATTTTCGCTTGTTTGGGAAAAAACAAAATCATCTAATTTAATTCCGTGATATATTACCGCAACAGGATTTATATTCATAATTTTTCTATACATTTCAGCCTGTTTGTTTGATATTGCTATGTAGTTATGAGAGGTAAACATTTTTAAAATCGAAAATTCCAATGAGTTTTGTGGGAAAACAGGATCATGTAAGGTAAAAACTACGGGTATTCCAGAAAGTTTTACAAAATAGTGTGTAAAAACATTAGACTGACTGTGTAAAACGTCAAAATTGTTTGAATTAGAATAATAAAAAGCTCTACTTATTACGTCAACCTCATATTCGTAATGATTCCTTATCAGAGTTAACGCATTGATTAAGTCAGTTTTTTTTAATCCGTCACGAACAGAAGGATATTCTTGTTTTTCCAATTCCTTATTTCCAGGCAGTATATTCGCAGTTGTTTTAACATCTGAAGCGGTAAAAGCGTAGACTTCATTCCCTTTCTTCACGAGTCCATCTGCTAAATGCAAAAATAGATCTTTTGGAGCAAAAACCCTATCAGCATAGCGGTTGGACATTAAAAGAGATGGTTCCAGAAGTCCAATTTTCATAGAATGTTTTTGTAAATTTCGTAATATTTTTTACCCGCTGCTTTCCAGTCGTATGAAGGAAGTAATTCTTTTGAAGCTCTAAAAGCAAGATTTTTATAGAAATCATATTTAGACAACATAAGAATCATTTTATCAAGAATATCATTACTATTTTGTACTTCCGCGTAAAGAGAATATTTTTGCGCTACTTCTTCCATGACGCTATTCTTAGTCGTGAGAGTAGGTGTTCCGGCGGACAGAGCCTCAAGCACTGGTAGTCCGAATCCTTCATAGAGCGAAAGGTACACGAAGATACGAGCTTTTTTTAAAAGTAGGACTTTTTCAGGAATTTCGAGATACTTTACTATTTTAACCCTTTGGGAAAGTTGGTGCCCCTGAATAAATTTTAAAACGTTTTGGATGTTATCCTGGATATCTTTATTTCGGGAAAATTTACCTGCGAGTACCAGGTTCAGTGGAGAATTGGTTTTCTCAATAAAGAGCGTATAGGCTTTAATAAGGTTTAAGACATTTTTTCTGGGAGCAAATCCTCCAATATAAAGGATAAATTCATCGTTTATCTGATATTTTTCTTTGATTACATTCCACATCTTGGCTTCATCCGTGATCTGTGGGAAAGGATCAATGCCATTATAAATAACCGCAACATCCTTGACCTTAGGAAAATACGTTTTAATATCGTTCGCCGTAAATTGGGATACGGCAACAACCTTATCCGCCATTTGTATCGAATACCTAAAAAGCTTAGTGAAAAGAAATTGATTCATTTCATTCATGAGCTCTTTATAGGGAGTAAATGGTATAACATCGTGAATAGTTGACACAATTTTCAGTCGTTTATTCTTTTTATTGAGAAAGAGCGGTACACTAAAGCCATTTGTCAGGTGAAGGATATCGGGCTGATAGCGATCGATAAGTTTCGGAATATACGTTTGCTCAATCCAAAGCCTTTTTGGTCCGAAGAATTGAGTATCATCGGATGTTTCATGAACGGTTAGATTGGGAGATGTTCCAACAGAGGGAAGCAAGGTGGTTCCTTTTCTGGTGAAAGCGACTATTTGCAGATCCTGATAATTGAGTAACTCCCGCAGAATTTTCTCGACGACATTTCCTACTCCGACTTGATCTTTGGCAATTTTCCTAGCATCATAGAGAACTTTCATTTATTTATTATATATCTTTAAGGATTGAGAGAATCTGCAATTGTTTTTAGTCTTTCTATTGCTTCATCAGCATATTGATCAGTTTTATTAAACATCATTTCAAATTTGGCTCTTTTCCCGCCCTTTTCCATACTAATGGTGTACGGTTCGAGTTTTTGCCTTTTTTCCTCAAGCGACATCTCTGATTGTATGCCGTATTCAGCTAATGTCTTGTAACCAACTCGCTCTAATGCATCTGAAAAAGATTTGTCATCTAAAAATATGAGATAACCAATAAAATAATCT
>MFZI01000048.1 GCA_001789355.1 Candidatus Roizmanbacteria bacterium RIFCSPHIGHO2_01_FULL_39_8 | reverse complement strand
CGTTTCTCTCCTCCATGAAGACGTACCCGATAAAGAATTCAAAGGTATTAGTGATGGGTGGAAAGACTATTATCTGGGCCCTCTTAAAAAACTCCTCGAAAAGAAATAAAATAAGCGAAAAGTGCACCTCAGAGGTGCCCTTGTATCTTTAGTCAACTTATTATACTCAATCTAAACTACAGCTAACCCAAAAAGATCTTTGATTGCAGAAGGTGAAGGCTTGTGATAGGGGGAATCTAACGTATTCCACAGGTTAGAAAAGCTGCGGGGTACGGTAAATAGTTTGCTAGGTTTTGGGACGATTCCTCTTTGAACACTCACGACACTTCCATCATCAAAGTAGTCAATAGAAATCTTATGTGCTCCGGGAACTCCGGTAGATGCAGGATCTTGAGGACTATAAATTGAGGTAACGCCGATATGATATTTTTCTTTCAGTAATGAAGGATTTAACTGACCGAAATATGCCGGATTACTTGCCGCATTAAGAAGAATAGATCCTATATTTACTGCATTGTTTAATCCCGTACTCATATTCAGGTCTGAGGATGGATGAAGAAAGCGTAAAAGTCCAAGAGGACCTTGGCCAAGGTTATATAAAAGTTGATTGGTTAGATCATTTAAAGCTTGCGAATGCAAGATGGTATGGGAAGTATGTTGGGCGAGATCTGAAAAAATTCCGCCCTGAAAAAGACGAAGCAAACTATGGAGTGTATTTGCTCCTAGACTATGACCCCAGAGAATAAACTCGGTATCCGGAGCATTTTGCAGTATCCACTTCATATACTCGGCGATAAAAACCACCATATCCTCGGGTCTCTCGGGAGGGAGCGCTCCATTCTCATCTCTCCCCGAAGTCACAAATCCCCAAGGCAATACGGGGGTATTGTTCGGCATCATCGTTTGAAAATATTGTCTTAACTGCTGTTTTCTTGCCAGGCCGGCAGTTTTCTCTATCTCGATAGCATCAACATATTTTTTCTTTTGATCGTATGTTTCTTCATACTTTTTTCCTGTTCGTACACTTTCAAAAGCAGCCATCCAAGGCAAGTAGTCTCTTTCTACCCAGTCCCACAGTTCTTCGCAACCAGCTCCAGGAACGAAAACCATATGAGAACGAGGAGAAACAGATTGGATAATAGAGTCATGATTGAACTGGCTCGTATTGAAAGAATCTAAGGATGGTAGTTTTACTCCAAGAGAATTTGCGGAATATTGGAACCAATTACTCCAGTTTCTTGCCCTACTTTCAAAGGATTGTCTTACTGTTTCCGGATAAGCCAGATCTATCAATACATCTTGTTCTTGATAATAATTATCAGCAGCTAGTGCGTTTAAATTATCCAGACCTAGACCGGCGATAATCGCCAGAATAAAAAACTGTCTACGCGTTATTCGATAGGATCCATTTTCAATTAGAGCCACAGAACAATATTATACTAGGATTATCTGAGTATTACTTTTGCTTCGGTCTGGCATTCGGGTGGGCTTCGTAAAATTGGTCCCAATAACCAGGAGGATATTCAAAAGGCGTTCTGCTTCTATTGTAGATGAGAAAGGCAATAAAAGCCGCAGTACCTAAGACCAATCCCGCTACAATTAAATATTGATACGGTTCTGTGATTTGACCAGCTTGCGCTAACACAGACACATCTACAAGTTGTGGGGCTTCTAGCATAGAAATAACAGCCTATTATAGCAGAAGAAGATTTCAGGTATATACACGAAGTCAATGAGTGATTGTAGATGTTCCCGATATGTTAACTTTGTTTCCGGTTGTGAGCTCGAAACGGAAAGGGTTTTCGAAATGGTAGATCGCTGCGAAACTCGCTCGCTTATCCATCGACAGATAATTGTTTGACATAAAAAAGGATAACTCTGCCTCTTTGGCTTTGATATTGAAACAAAATGCCGCCTGGAGGAGGGTCCCTCGTTCCTTCTTCAGAGGGATTACCAAAAGCTTTTGGAAGTGGTGATTCTCGAGCGGCTTGAGGAAATTATTGACGCGTTCTATTTTGGAAAGTTCAGTTGTAGGCTCATCCCAATAGTCTCTCTTAAGGGGAATTTTTTCGGCTAGAGCTATGGGGAAGATTATCGGAGCAGACGGAATAAAGACAGACTCTCCCCGGCTTTTTTCTATCAACGTGAGTGTGGGTGATTTGATCGCATCAACATCGGTGAAGACTTCGTTAAAGGGAAGGAAATAATTGCCCTGTTTTCGCATAATCAGGATGTATGCGATATAGGCCTTTTTCGGATATTCGATTTTGTGGTGAAATTTTATAGCTTTTTTCACCAGACAATTTTACCATGTTCACTGCAGGGGAAGGGGCGGAGGCGATATCAAGAGATTCGTAGAGTCGATATTAATATTTCCCAAATCAAAACTGTTGAGAAGTTTTGTGTAGTAGTCCATAACTCCCTTAAGAGTTATTACGAGCAATCCCAAAGACAGGATTGTCAGGACGATAGAGATGATACCGATCATCTTGGTTTTTTTATCCTCTTGTTGCAGATATTTGATTGCATATCCTAATCCGAAAGGCGGAAGGAAGAAGCTGATAGCATAAATCACGAGTTGTCTCCCGATCGAAGTAGAGAGGGGTCTGGCGTGAAGAATATTCCCGCAGTTGGGACAAAAATTCCAACTTATTTGTACAGGTTGTTTACATACGGAACATACAAGTGGTTCCATATCCTAAGTGTACTCTATTGGGATCTTTTCATGATGAAGTGAGTGAGGCGGGGTGGGTCACTGTCTTTTTCTGAATCTGACAATATCTCCAGAGTTTGTAGGAGGAAGGCGTCCTCTGGTAAATCCATTAGCTTCAATTTCGTGATTTTTTAATAAAGCGGTATGGAGAGCATTCTCAACGACAGAGTGTCGTCTACCAGGATCACCAATTCTTGTAGTAAAATCTGCAGGAAATTCAATAAATATCAAATATCCTTTCATTTCAGCTTCATTACGTACGTCTTCTTTAACTACCGTAGAAACACGGCAATCCATACCCGTGTAGTTGAAAACGACGGCAACAACAATATTCCCCTGAGCGACAGCGTCGCTAAATTCTTGAGCTTCAGCCTTTCTCAAAGGACGAGCAAAATTCCATTCGTTTAGGACATCAGTAATCTCGTACCCAATATTTAATCGAGTTGCCTTATTTGCTTCTTCACCCAAATCAATTGGTTGCCATACTTCTCCCATGCGGCCCTATTTTATATTGATCTACCAATCTAATCAAGAGTTAGCTATCAACTATCTCAAAGATCTTGTTCGGTTTCTTCCCTCCTTTAAGAAGTTTGATCTTATTTGAAGAAACGCCAAAATAATTCTGGAGTAATTCTTTCACCCTCGCATTCGCCTCCCCTCTCTCGGCTTTTTCCTTCACCTTTACCACATACGAATCCTCGGATTTCTTAATTACCACGTTTTCTTTAGATTCCGGATACACTTTGATTTTAATCAACATAGTTGTCTTTGATTGGATTGTTATGATATAATGATCCAGATAATTTAATAAAATACTTTCATATGCTGGCGCAATTATTATACGAAAAACTCCAAAATCCTCAATCAGCCAGAGATGACTTAATGGTAACTCTGCCTGACTTATTTGGCCAAGATGCAGCAACAACATTTACCGCTATGGTGATAAAAAATCCATCTGCTATTTTTTATCCCAATAGTAGCTATGGAACTTTAAAAACAGCATTATCATATTATGTGCAGCCGGTCCATCCTCCCTTTGACGAAGTCTCCATTCAAGCTGCTACATTCGCGGATAATTCCGGCTGGATTACTCACGTCGGAGCACATTTCCATGAGGAAACATTAGGACTTGATAACAATCACACAATCGGTTTGTCTTTTACAGGGAGAAACAATAAGCCCGAATCATCTATCTTACGATTTAATTGGACATATCATACAAGAGGGATGGAAATCGATTTGGAAAAAAGAACAATTGACTTCTCGGTGATGAATGATCGCGAAAGACGCCTGGTTATCCCCCTCGATAAATTAACTCAAGCTGGAACGCGAGACGAAATTTCGAAAGCTCAAAGTCACCAGGAAATTGAGATAGCCGGAATTGAACTTGGTCCCGGAGATAATCCTATATTAGGATTTACATTACTGGAGAGAAACACGCAGAGGCATTTATTAGATTTGGTTGTCCCAGCGGTTATTAGGGTTGACCCAACTCGCCTCACCCAACATATTACTCCTCCTAAATACATAGACAGATTAGCGTAGACTCTATTGTAGTTTCACACCTTGAAATAGGAGTACTTTTATATCAAGCTCTACCTCTTTGTCTTAAAAAGGCTTCATACCCACCCCTCCCACCGTTATTAGCGCCCGGACATATCCTGTGGAAAACTAACTCATCTCTGTATAAAGGATTATTATCAAGATTTTCCGGTACTACTACCTTTAATTTTTCCACGTCGCCTAATACCTCTGCAGCTTCACATGTTCTTAGAGGACAGGCTCCTTTTAGGTAGTATTTCTCCAATCCCCTGCAGGGAACAGGGATAGAACCTGGAGGATATTGGAACTGAGGGCACGCTTCTTTAGGTATCATAGATAAGAGAGCTATTATACTGAAGTTAGAGCGTATTATCAATACTATAGGTTTTTACTTTCTCCTCTCTGTTTCTATCTGTTTGAGGATCTTTTCAGCCCGGGAGAAACCGATCTTGAATTTCTTTTGGAGCAGGCGGGCGAGGGGGAAATCGAACTTATTGAGATATTCGACCACTTCCGGCACTAGCGGATCCATTTCACCATTAATTGTTTTACTCTTTTTCTGCTTCATATTGATTTTTAAAATCTAGAAAATCCAAAATCTTTTCCAACTGGAGATAGTTTATTTTCTTGAACTGTTGCAACACCAATTTTCAAACTATTGATAAACTTAACGTAATTATTATCCATTGGTTTTTTTGAAGGAATAATGAGTTTATGTTTCTCCGAAAAAATTAAGTCATTATCTTTAGCAAATTTTTACACATCGAAATACTCATATTCTAAAAGTTGAGCTAAGCCTTTTCTAGCTTGAGTCCTAAAGTTCCTATTTTCGGTGCTTTTTACCTCAAATAGAAAAGCGCGTTCGTCGTTGTGAGCGAAAAGATCAACTCCTGGGCTACGACGAGTGACATATCCGTGTTTTCTAAATAAATCAATAAGTTGCTGTAATATGGTCTGATGTGTATTATTTGCTATTTCCAGAAGTTCATTGTCACGTGTGTATTGACTAGTAGGATTTTTAATTACCCTTCTACTAACCGAGTCAAATATTTTTAATGTGTCAGCAAACCTAAGAGCTTCATCTACATTTTTAACCTCTTCGAACTTTCTATTACCATCCATAATTACTGAACTTCCATCATCGAGTAGTTTAAACTCTTCAAAATCTTCCTTTGAGGTATATTGATAAAGAGGTCTTCTGTCATTTAATATTTGACTAGCCACTTCTGGTTTAACTGACGAAAAACTACCCATTTGAGGAAACCCTGAAATTTGCGATAGTGGAATAGAGTTTTTCAGTAAAGTGCCTATTAAATATTTAGTCGACTCGATATTTTGTTTTGAAGGATTATTCCAATCATCTGGTAAGGGTAATGGACTGAATAGATATATTTCTGAAAGTGGCACTAAAAGAGGCCAGCGATTTATATTATTGATCGTTTCATATAACCACAGTGGATTTTTCTTTATTGAGAAATCCGGACCAATTACGCCAAGACCAATTATTCCTGATTTTGCATTTTTAAAATATGAATTTGCCGTGCTGTGAATAAAAAATATATCTCCAGGTTTAATTTGTTTCCATCTGTTTTCTAAATCCATTTCTAAGCCCCACGTCATGAATTTAATCGCTGTTAACCAGTGTTCAGGCGGTCCGGTAAAACGGTATAGAGCCTTTGTTTTTAGTAGAGAAGGAACATCAATACTCATAATTTTGTGTATTTGTCATGTTTGCCTTTAGCTTTTGCGACTGGATATCTTGATTCATTTTTTTTCATCTTTTTTTCAAAAGCCTTTTTAATATCGATGTCAAAATCATTACTCATAAGCAATACCCAATATAGGACATCTGCCAGTTCTTCGCCTATTTCATCTTTATGTTTTTTGACATACTCATCGAGTTCTTTTTGACTTTGCCATTGGAAATGTTCAAGGAGCTCGGATGCTTCTAGAATTAGAGATAGCGCGACATCTTTCGGATTGTGAAATTGTTTCCAATCGCGAGCGTCACGAAATTTCACTATTTTTTTTATGAGTTCTTTTATCTCTGACATATTACATCAAGTGCTCTGCTCTTAAACTTTTAAAACTATTTTTGGTGACGATAATATGGTCGAGAATGTCGATACCGACAATTTTAGCAACTTCCTCTAATCGTCTCGTCATCGCCACATCTTCGGGAGACGGTTGTGGGTCGTCAGATGGATGATT
>MFZI01000047.1:1767-8435 GCA_001789355.1 Candidatus Roizmanbacteria bacterium RIFCSPHIGHO2_01_FULL_39_8 | reverse complement strand
TTCTAATACGAGGCGTTCTTCCCGGATGTTCTTCACCATAAACACGGAGTCCATTTTCATCTGCTAAATAACAAAAAAGTGACGCTGCGAAGATACCCGCACCAAGCAAAAGAGGTTTTGCGACATCCGAAGGCTTAAGCCAATCAGACATGTCTTTAGTTTAGTACCAATAAGCCTCTTGTCAAGTAAGAAAAATATATCGGAATATATCAAATTTTGAGCAAGTACCCAACTATAAACTATAGGAGTTGATTAATACATATTAATTACATATAATTAGCACCTATGCAAATAGATCCTGCGGTAGCCATTCTAGCTTTATCATTCTTAGGGTTTGGTATGGAAACAATAAAACTTGGCAAAGAGTTTTTAGTGGATAGGCGTTGGCAAGATATTACGTTGCCTGATGAAAATCTGGCTGTAGACCCAGAACACGAAATGGGTAAAGTTTATCACATTCAACAACAAAGAAGGAAATGGGGCAAAATTGAAACTCGATGGATAACGATAGACCCAGCATCAGGAAAACGGATTAGAGAAACTTATCATTTAAACAGAAAATGATCAAACTTAATCTCATAGTAAAAAACCCTTGCTTTTTCGAAATTATTGGGTGATAATAGTCACACAATGAAAAAAATTTTACCTGTTTTAGTAATTCTGTTATTTCTTGGAGTTGGAGGTTATTTCTTTCTTAATTCGCAAAATAAACAGACGATTGCTCCTGAAAATATGATGCAGGGTAAAAAGACTTCAGAAGAGGGGAATGTCTTTACTTCAATCAAGGATGCACTTTCGAAATCGGTAAGTCTGGAATGTACGTATAATGATGAGGAAGGCGTTTCTGTGAAGTCGTATATCAAAGGCGGAGGAGTAAGATCGATGATGACCGCGAAAGATCCCAAGCAGCCGAATAACTTCATCATGAAAGACAACAAAATGTACATGTGGAACGATACAACTAAAGAGGGCTTTATGACAACCTGGGAAATGCCAAAAGACATAACACCAAATCCAACCTTAGAGGCAATGGGAAAAGAGGAAGAAAAGACCAACGAAAGCGATTCACTTTTAGCTCAAATGGAGAAATATAAAGATGCATGCAAACCGGCAGTGGTAGCCGATTCACTATTTACTCCCCCGACTGACGTAAAATTTCAGGACATGAGCGCCGTGCAAAAACAGATGATGGAGCAACTTTCAAAAACTCCTGAGCAAAACGGCCAAAGCGGTCAAATGTCTGAGGAGGACCTTAAAAAACTCATGGAACAATACGGCGGAACTTCTCAATAACTAACTTATTTTCTCGATAGAGATTCTCTCTGAGCGCAATTCTATGCTATACTGAAGATATGAAAACGATGATCAAACAAGCAGCAAGACAGATGACTAATTATGATTTTTTTGTTAAAACAGACACCTCGCGGTACAAAGGAGAGTGGATAGCAATCTCAGGAGAGAGAATAGTGTGTCATGGAAAAGATGCAGAGAAGGTCTATAAGATGGCCAAAAAAAAGGTAAAGAATAAAGATGTCTCACTCGCAAAAGTACCTGAGAAGCAAATGTTGGCTTACGTTTCTTCACTATGATTGTATTCAAGTACAAAGCGGAATCAATCTCCACAGATGGGACGCTTGTCAAAAGACCAGTCGCAGACGTTTTCTTGCAAGCAGCTTCAGGTGAGTGGATAAAATTTCATCCTTATATAGATTCGGGTGCAGACGTGACCTTAATTCCCTTGTCACTCGGGAAACTGCTGGGATCCAGCGCGCGAGGTAAAAAAGTAGAAACGATAGGGGGGATAAGCGGCGGAGTGCCAATTATCTACATCAAAAATCCAATGCAGATTGGAACATTTACATTCGAAAGTCACATAGGATGGACACAGATAGAAGATGTACCCGCTCTTTTAGGGAGAGCAGACGTGTTTGATCAATTCGACGTGAATTTCAAACAGAAGGATAATGTAATTATTTTTGAAAAAAGATAAGATTACTAGAAAAAAGCAACCCACCTAACTTCTTGTTCTAACTTCTGAAGAAATTTGATAGAATATCTGACGCACAACTTGGGCCCATAGCTCAACTGGCAGAGCAGCAGCCTTTTAAGCTGTTGGTTGAGAGTTCGAGTCTCTCTGGGCTCACAAACTGGTTTTGGGACAGGTAGAAATCCTCGCTTAGAGCGATACAAGGCTCTAATTTAGGGGTTCCAAAGATCAATTCATCGTAAGTTGGGGCTTTTTCAAACAAAGCACCGAAAAAGGCCGCCCGACGCAGTGGATCGGGGGTTCCAAGAAGTAACTCCTCTAAGTGTTCCATATAGTAGGAAACGTTATCAAGTACAATTTCCATATTGATAAGCTCCATATTTCGTTCCTCCTTAGCTTGTTCGATCTGCTTGACTTCTTTTACCGCTTCATTCATTTTGCTTTCGACCAACTTAATGGCAACTTCTGAGGAGAGTATATCGATCTTTTCACCGAGCATGATTATATGTTGATTTAAGGATTTAATTTTTTGCTCAAGCTCAGCAACATCGTTTTGCTTTTCTCCCATCCGTCGTTTCCATTCCTTCAGTGCATGGTCTTTGAGGGCGTTTATGTACTCTTTGGTTATATGTAATCCTTGTACAAACCTTTTTATGGTGTCTTCAAATGTTTTGATGGGAATTCTTAAATACTTGTGACCACGGTTACAATGATAGGCTGGGAAATGACCTCCATGTCTGCCTTTTGAGGCGCTTCCAAAGAAAGGTTTTTTGCAAAGTGGGCAAAGAACATATTTCTTGTAAGGATATTGTGGGTTTCTGGTCGATTTTTTAAGCTGCCAGTCTTTTGGTTGCCTTCTTTGGATTATTATCTCTCCATTCTGCTCAGAAACTGTCAATTTCCCCCGGTTGGCCTTATTAAATGTGTCGAAACTTACCAATCCTTCAAATTGACCTTTCACTGGTTTTGCCTCCGTCCATTTATGGATACTGACTCCGGCATATACTGGATTTTCAATATATCTCCAAAACTGCTTTAAGTTTAATGGCTGTTCTCCTCTTGTCCCAATTATTTGTGTTTTGTCCTTTTGATTGCGGATATAATGCTTTCTTGTCTTAAAACCTAATTTGTTAATTTCTTCAACGATTTCCCGATCCGGCATGATTCCTTGAACTCTCAGCTCAAACATCCGGATAATCCACTCTGATTCTTCTGGATGAGGTTTTAAGATAACTCTTTTTCCATGTAGTGTTTCTGTTTTGAAATTGACGTAGCCAAATGGCGGCGTGCAAACCCGATAGCCCATCCTCACATATCTAATCTCTGCCCCAATCATTCTGGTTAAAATGTCTCTTATTTCGTCTTTGGCCCGTTCGGCCTCAAGGATTTCTGATTTGTTGGTCGGTGAGTACACGCTCCAGTCATATCTTATATCCAGATGCTCTAAAGTATTAACTTCCTGATTACTGATAATGCCATAAATATCAATAAGCTTTACGTCATACTTGACCAGTTGTCTTTTGAGAAAATCATAAAAGAACGAGCCTCCTCGGGTAAAACGGTCAATGGATTTAATAATAAATAGTTGGATATCGTTATTTGGGTTTTTGCAGTAATCTATCGCTTCCTGAACCGGCTGTTCTTCTTTTGATGCCGATTCCATAAAGATAAAATACTTTTTGACATTAATCCCGTGAACTTTGGCAAACTGTTCAATTTGTTCTTTTTGCGCTTGAGGAGAATCACCTTGAAGACCTTGTTTGGTGGAAGATACTCTTATTGCCGCAACAGCATTTTCCGGCTTAATGTAATTTTCCATAGTGTTTACACTTTTTTCATCTTAAATCGCAATAATCCGTTTCTTTGGTCTTCAACAATGCGTTCGACGATGATGCTGGCGATAACTTTGAGGCGTTCTTCTGTAGCGGGAGTTACATTAACGCTTTTCCGTTTCTTTTGATTCTTGTTTTCAGTCTGATTCAACTCTTTCATATTCTATGTCTGACTATCCATATATGTGATAGTTTATATTAGAATCAGCCAGTTGTCAAGTGCTATTTTATTTTTCACTGCTCTTTACTTTACCTAGTTTTTTGATATATTATGGGGTAGAAATATTAGAAGTTTAGATTGCCCAGAAAGCCTGCCTGACTTAAAATGGGAAATTTTAGTTGGCACAATTTGGAGGCGGGGTATTTAATTAATCAATTTTTCTCCTACTTGCATCTGGCAAAAAGCGGGACATTATTCTCCTCTGTCTTTTTTTTCTCAGTATTTCTAGTGTTAATTATTACCAGTATTTTTGCGTGGATTATATTTCGCTGGCTTTATACATTTAAAAAATCGTTGACTGAAAAATCCGTACTTTTGGAATTGACTCCTCCCGCTTTTACTGATAAAAGCGCCTATACCACTGGTCAACTATTCTCTGTCGTACATGGAATGAATAAGTATCAAACAATTTGGGAGAAATTTTTGGGATTAAAGCCGAAACTATCTTTTGAAATTACTTCCACAAAAGAGCTTGGAATCCGCTATCTTGTACGAACCACTCCGCAACATGTCAACAATTTCAAGCGTTATATCTTCTCCTATATGCCCCAAGTGCGGGTCAAAGAAACCGATGACTATTTACCTCAAAAAAATAAAACGACAACTTACAGGAAAATACTAGAGTTTAAGTTGAGCCGCCATTTTGCTTACCCTCTGCAAAGACAGGACACACTCGGAGAACATGATCCGGTAGCTTATGTAACCGGCATGATGACTAAACTCACACATGAAGAATCCATTTCCTTCCAAATTGTTCTTGCTCCGGTAAAAACGAACGAGGCTCATGTAATTAAACAGATGATTCTTCGTAACGAAAACCTCTTAGGTTATCTTGATAGTATTCGGGTTTCTCAACCATTTAAGCCTATTACTGGACTGATCGGCATTCTTTTTAAGATAGTAGGGAAACTCACAACTGAAGTTCAATGGCTGCTTTTCGAACTCGTGCATCCCAATACCCAGCCCCTATATGCAAACCAAAACTACAACTATCAGCAATTACAGATCCAGCAACTGATAAAGCCTGCCCGAAGCTTGACCATTTTCGAACAGGAAACCGTCCAGTCGGTAAAAGACAAAATTGACCAGCCGCTTTTTGAAACATCAATCCGTTTGATGGTTATTTTGAAAGACAAAGAAGAATTACAGGAGCGTCTCGGCGGCTTTGTTTCTTCTCTTGAGACTTTTGCCGTGCCTGGCTATCAGTCTCTGGTAAAAACCAGCCTTCTGTCTGATTTTCTTTGGGAAAAAACGCGTTCTGTCACTTTTCAAAAACGATTATTGTCATTTTTTACTAATTCCGGCTCATCACTCCTCTCCGCCTCGGAAATTGCTGACTTGTATCATTTCCCGTATAGCAAGGTGACACAAACGGAAAATATCGTTAAATCATATTCAAAAGAATTGCCCGCGCCACTGTCATTGAAGCAAGAAAAGAAACTCGATGTCATCTTTGGAAAAAATAGTTATGCCGGAGTAACAACAGATATTGGTCTAACTGAAGAGCAAAGACAGACCCATGTGTATATTCTGGGAAGAACTGGCTCCGGTAAGACCACCCTTATGTTTTCGATGGCGAAACATGATATAGAAGAAGGTCACGGAGTGGCTTTTATTGATCCTCATGGTGACGTATCCGAAGATTTGGTCGCTTCCGTTCCACAAGGGGGCATGAACGATCTTGTTTACGTCAACCCCTGGGATATCAAGCATCCTATCGGGATAAACGTTTTGGAGTTAACAGATGGATTAGAAGATGACGATCTGGAACTGGAAAAGGAAATTGTCTGCGAAGGAGTCATTTCTCTTTTTAAAAAGGTGTTTTCAAAAGACGAAAATGCCAACGCACACAGAATCGAGCACATATTGCGAAATACCATTTATACTGCCTTCTACGTTCCTGATCGAACGCTTTTTACCATCAATAAGCTCCTGACCAATACCTCTTTTCGAAAGCAGGTACTAGCCAGAGTAGACGACGAAGACTTGATGGATTTCTGGAAATCGGAGTTTGGCAAGGCTGGAGACTATCAAGTCGTTAAGATGACCCAAGGGGTAACGGCAAAGGTGGGCAGGTTTTTAAGATCGCCAACTGCCAGGCGGATGCTTGAGCAGAAAAAATCGACGATTAACTTTGACGAGATACTAAACGGCAAAATTTTAATTTGCAACTTATCACAAGGAAAACTCGGAGAAGACACCACTAAACTTATTGGTACGACCATTCTGACTAAACTCCAGCAGGCTGCCTTGAAGCGTTCCCGTGTTTCGCAAGCCAACCGCAAACCGTTCTACCTCTATATCGATGAATTCCAAAACTTTGCCACCCTTTCTTTTATCAAAATCGTTTCTGAGGGGAGAAAATACGGACTGCATCTTATTATGGCGGAGCAATCTACTTCTCAAGTACACGATCAAACGATTATTAATCAAATTCTTGCCAATGTTACGACTGTTATTGTATTTCGTAGCGGCAACTATATTGATGAAGAACTTATGCTTAACCAACTTGCCCCGTATCTCCAAAAGGGTGACATCTCCAACCTTCCTCGTTACCACTTTTACATCAAGGTGTCTGCCCTCGAATCCGAGGAACCATTTTCTGGCGAAACACTATTTAACCCAATCA
>MFZI01000047.1:0-1646 GCA_001789355.1 Candidatus Roizmanbacteria bacterium RIFCSPHIGHO2_01_FULL_39_8 | reverse complement strand
AACCCCTATTAAAAGAAATTTCACCGCTACTGAGAATATTCCGCTAAATGCTGAGGAAATGCCAAGCAAGAAGACCGGATTACCACCACCAAAGCGGGTCTAAAAAATGTACTTGCGCGTAAGTACATTTTTTTAAATATTTTGAAGCTAAAAGTAGGAATAATACAGCGTCTATATTCTTATATATACATATAAGAAGATGTTTTTACCAGGTTACAGACACTATGCACATACCAACCATTACTAAATCCCAAAGACTAATCATCTCTCATCTTTCATCCCTTCGCTTTCTTACTATCGACCATCTCCAACAACTATTTAACCATAAAGACCCACACCGTATACAAGAATGGCTCATTAATTTAGAAGAAAAGAAATTCATCGCAATTATTAAAGATCCAAAAAATAAAACCACACCCTATATCATCTGTTTGGATCAAAAAGCTCGTCATATCTTAAAAGACAATAGAGACATTGATCCTCGATTTCTGGAAAGACTGTATAAGGAAAAGGCCGCGAGTCCAGACTTTATTCAAAGGCTCCTTTTTGTTACTTCCTGCTATTTATATCTCCTCAAGCACAAAGACAAAACTTCAGAGCTAAATTTTTTTACCCAGCAGGACTTGCAAGGCTATGACTATTTCCCCGATCCTCTCCCTGACGCCTATATTGACCAACAAGATGGAAAACAAACCACTCGTTATTTCCTTGATTTTATTGAATCTGGAACTTCTCCGGGGAAAGTACGCTACCGAGTACGGGAATATCTAAGATATGCTGATAGCGAAGGCTGGCAGGAAAACACCAGTAACGCACCGCTTCCTACAATCCTTTTTATTTTTACCAGCGAGAGACAAAAGAAGCATATTTACTATTACGCGAAGGCCCTTTTGGAAAAGTCATTAAATAGCGATGTGGAGATATTTTTGACAACCAGAGAGCAAATACTGAATGACCAAGAAAACGTCGATATTTGGCAGAAAGTAGAGGTTGAGGGATTATAAACTAATCTATTTGTATTCTCTGTGTGTTCCTGTATGAGTTACTATTGCAAAAAGAATGATTTTTTCTTTTTCATCAGGATCAAAATCCCAGATAACACGAAGATCGCCGGTGATCCAGCTACTCCATCGTTCTCCAAAACTTCTGGTTTTGACCTTGTGTGATTTGAGTGAAGGGTAAAAAGGATCATTTTTGAGAAGTCTCAATGCCTTATTTGTTCGTTTTTCATTATCTTTGAGGCCTTTTATTAAAGATTTATAAGTAGGACGGAAGGAATGAGCAAAAAGAAAAACATACATATTAAAGACTTTTCAAATAGGCATCAAGTTCCTCATCTGTTTTAATTTCTGTGTATCGTCCATTTTTAATATCATCAAGACCCTGTGCTATCAGTTTTTCCGTTTCCTCATCCACGAGTGGAATCCTTACCTCTTTGGCATATTTCTCAGCCAGAGCTACCTTTATAATCTCAGCCTCAGACAAAAGTCGATACTTGTTTCTAAGGTACGTTAAGACTTCTTCCAATTCCGGTGTTTTATTGAGTCTAATTTGTGTCATATACTACCTATATTAGGGTATTAAATACAAAAAGTCAAGCAGTAATTGTATATTACCGATTTTAAATACTATTTGCCAAAAAAACG
>MFZI01000046.1:2432-9015 GCA_001789355.1 Candidatus Roizmanbacteria bacterium RIFCSPHIGHO2_01_FULL_39_8 | reverse complement strand
CTGATTCTCGACTAAGATAAAAAATCCTGCGATGAGATCTTTTACCAAACTCTGCGCCCCTAAAGAGAAAGCCAGCCCCAAAAGCCCTGCACCAGTCAGAATCGGAGTGATCTCTAGACCCCAATGGGCAAGAATGATCAAAATAGCTACCCCAAAAAGCAATCCGTCACTTAAATTCTTAAGAAGTGATCTAAGCGTTTGCGTCTTGGCTAAAATAGAGCGGTTAGCCACTTTTCGCTTCATTCCGCCAACGATAAGGTCAATAGATTTTTTAATGACAAGCGAGATTAAAAATGAACCTATAAAAACAAGAATCGACAGTGAAACCTTTTTTATATAGTATTCATCTAGATTAATTGGCAGCATGATCTAATTATATCAAAATACTGTTTGATCTATATTGACCTATTGACAGAGTGAACATTTGTTTACTATACTGAGTAAACAACAGTTCACTTATACATTTCATTTTATATCTATGATTAATGAACGTCTCGAGGCCATCAAAAAATTTTATCACCGGCACAAACGCCTCCCTTCCTATTCGGAGATGTTGCAACTTTTTACACTCTCCTCAAAAAATGCCGTCTTCAAAATCGTCCAAAAATGTATCGGACTCGGATTCATAAAAAAGGAAGGCAACAAGCTTGCTCCTACCTCAAAATTCTTTGCCCTACCTTTGGTTGGTTTAGTCAAAGCCGGATTTCCCATCCTGGCGGAAGAAAATCGGGATTATCTGACGCTCGATGAATATCTCATCGAAGATCCCCAATCCTCTTTCCTTCTTAAGGTAAGCGGAGACTCTCTTATCGGTCTTGGGATCTTCGACGGCGACATCGTTATCATTCATAAAAAACATCAGGCCTTGTCCGGAGACGTGGTCTTGGCTCAAATCGACACGGAGTGGACGCTCAAAATCCTAAAAAAAGACGGGGTAAAAGCATATCTCGAATCAGCGAATCCCAAATATCCACCCTTTTTCCCAAAGCAGGACCTCCAGATATTTGGCGTAGTTAAAGCCGTCGTAAGAAAGTTCAACTAACAATCAATTTCAGAATTAAGAATCTAGAATTCAGAATTGAATTATGAACGTAGAATTAACAAAAAAGCAACAGTTTAAACAGGAATTTAAAAAACGTTGTTTTCTTTTTTCTATTTCTATTCTAAGACTTTCAGAAAAATTAAATGATAAAAGAATAAATTGGGTTTTAATAGATCAGCTCATCCGAGCAGCTACTTCAGTAGGAGCAAACATTGTTGAAGGTGGAAACAGTACTTCTAAGAGAGAATTTGTCAATTTTTTCCAAATCGCTCTCAAATCTTCATCAGAATCACTTTATTGGCTGGCAATTCTAAAAGAAATGAATTTGGAAAAAAAAGATGAAATTCATAAGTTGATTCAAGAGTGTTCAGAGATAAAGAAGATAATAAGTACGATTATTTTAAATACGAAGACTAATTCTAGATTCTAAATTTAATTATGAATTCTGAATTATAAATTCTAAATTAAATTTGTGTTGCAGGTCCACTCTTGGCCAAATACAATTCTTCATCTCGACGGTGACGCCTTTTTTTGCTCTGTGTTTCAAGCCGTCAACCCAAAATTAAAAGGCAAACCCGTCGTGACAGGCTCAGAGAGGGGTCTTGCGACAGCGGTTTCCTACGAGGCGAGAAAATGTGGAATAAAAAGAGGTATGCTCACCTGGCAGATCAGAAAAATATGTCCACAGTGTATCATCCTGGACTCTGACTATGAGCTCTACGGCCTTTTTGCTTCTAAGATGTTCTCTATCGTCCGGTCTTTCACGCCACAAGTAGAAGAATACTCCATAGATGAAGGATTTGCAGATATCAAAGGCTTACGCCGCCCCCTCCATATGACGTATTACGAGATCGCAAAAGAGATCAAAGAAAAAATCGAGTCATCTCTTGGTATCAGTATATCGGTAGGCGTGTCGCTCACCAAGTGCTTGGCTAAGCTCGCCTCTTCTTCCCATAAACCTTCCGGTCTCACTCTCGTTTCGGGAAAACAAATAGAGGATCTTCTGCGAAAGACAAAAATCTACGATGTCTGGGGTATCGGGGTACAAACGTCAGCCTATTTGGAAAAATTTGGGATAAAAACAGCATTCGACTTCACCTCAAAAAAAGAATTATTTATCACAAATCAGCTCTCTAAACCATATCATGAAATATGGAGGGAACTCCGGGGAGAAAAAGTATATGATTTGGATCTAGAGGGGAGACAATCCTACAAAAGCATCACCCGCTCCCAGACTTTTACCCCTTCGACTAACAACAAGGATTTCTTGTGGGCACGACTTTTGCAGCATATCGAAGATGCTTTCCAGCAGGCAAGAAAATTTGACTACGTCGTAGGGAAGATCTATCCTTTCATAAAGACCCAAAATTTCGAATACTACGGAACAGAAATTAAGCTAGCAGAAAAAGTTTTTTATCCCTATCTTATCCATGAACAGTTGAGGCAAACGTTTGAAAAGATGTATCGAAAAGACTCACAGTATAGAGCTACCGGATGCACTATTTCTGACCTGCAGGACAATGTCATAAATCAGATGTCGCTTTTTAATCAACAAGAAAACCAGGAGGAAAAAATAAAGAAGCTCTACCCCTTATTTGAGGCTAAAAAAGTCGACTTCGGCTCGATGTTGTTTGATAAAAAAAGAGGAAAAATAGTAAAAGAGAAGCCAAAATTAAATATGCCACTAATAAACCTTGTCTAGTTATTTTTAAGCATTATCAAGTCTTGACAGGGATAGAAGAAGATGGCAACGGAGTACTACTTGGGGATGGTCTGAATCCCGTGTAATATGCTACTAATGGCGCTGCTCTGCGATTTACCTGTGCTAATTTTGCTTGATCGGAGAGAGCTAAATTAGCTCTTACCTCGCTAAAACTTGGTGTAGGGAATTGTGGAGCAGCGGGTCCTTTTGCCTTTTGAGGAACTAATTCTAGATTCATCATCGTTACTGCTGATGCGTAAGTTTCTAACATTGTTTGCATATCTCGCTCTGCTACAGCACTGTTTGTAAGAAGATCCGGTGGAATGGTCTGACCATTGTAAGCTAGAACATCCCCTAGTTCAACCCAAAATACTCTATTTTCAAACAGTTTAATATCATCTGGAGAAAATCCTTCGGCACTCTTTCCTCCTAATAATTCCGCTATACTATTAGCCCCCTTAGCGTTAAGATGATCTCTAAATTTATCTACTACACTTAACCTACCTCTACTCTGATTTTCAAGATTCGCTAAATCCGTTTCATCCATAATTACTAAACTATAATTATTTTATTTCTAAAAGTCAAATTTGAGCCCTTAAATACTACTTAGCGGACAATTCTTGTGGTCGTGCTTTCTTGCCGGACAATACTTCCTTCCATACTCGATGAGAAGATTGGTGAAAAGAAACCAGTCTTTTTTGGGGACAATTCTCATCAGGTCCTTTTCAATCCTATCGGGATTGGTATTGTCGGTAAGTCCATACAACTTTGAAAGTCTAATCACGTGGGTATCTACCGCGATTCCCTCGACAATACCATAGGCATTTCCTAAGACCACATTCGCAGTTTTTCTCGCCACTCCCCGTAACCGCAACAGGCCTTGCATCGTGTGGGGAACCTTCCCCCCAAATTCTTCTTTTAGCATCTTTACCGTAGTAAGAATATTTTTGGTTTTGTTTTTATAAAATCCACAGGAGTGGATATCTCTTTCAAACTCCTTTGGATCTGCTTTCACATACTCATCCAGTTTTTTATACTTTTTGAACAGTTTTTCCGTCACTTTATTTACCATTCTGTCCGTACACTGGGCAGAGAGCATAACTACTATCAAAAGCTCCAAGTTATTGGAAAACTTAAGCACTGTCTTTGCATCAGGAAAGAGTTTTTTAAGTTCTTTAATCATTTTAACAGCTCTTTTTTTTCTTTCTGCCAATTGTTTCATACGATAAAATAATTTCCTTTCTTTTCTTGTATCATTCCTTCTCTTCGCAATTGTAATAAATTCTTTTTTATCCTCGCTTGCCCAAAAGATAATACGCTATTCAAGCTATTTTCATTGGAGTGCTTATTTTTAAGGAGGTGTCGTATGATTGCTCCCCGTATCTGTCGATCCGAATTTTTGAATGGGGATTGTTTTTTGTAGTGCTTACTTCTTGCGTTAGCGTTCTTTCTTCCGACACCGAGCATCGCTCCATAGTCCATGAGAGCATAGTACCATTCCCTTGGATTTTCCCGATCAAGTGTCGCCTCAAGAAGCGGGATAATATCCTTATCATCGACACCCTTTTTATCGGCAAAAAAGAAATGAATGAACACTCGTCTGGTGTTAGTCTCTATAAAAAGAGTGGGAAGATTGTAGGAGAAGCAGACGATCGATCCCGCTGTCGCCGATCCTATACCCGGAAGTTCATCGACTTTTTGTACATCTTGTGGCACGATGCCTTTATATGTTCGCTCAATATGAAGAGCGGACTCTTTTAAGTACTTTGCCCGCCTATTGTATCCCATCCCCTGCCACACCATAAGGACATCTCGAATAGGAGCTTTTGCTAAGGACCTGAAGTCAGGAAATTTTTTGATAAATTCTTTATATTTTTTGACAACTCTTGACACCTGGGTCTGCTGAAGCATGAGCTCCGAAATGAAGATATGATAAGGATTCGTCGTATTCCTCCAAGGAAGGTTTCTTTTGTTTTTTTTATAGTAATCCCGGATTGTTTTTTTGAAATGTTCTAATGTTCTTTTCTTCATTTTTATATCAAGTACACCTCAGAGGTGTACTTTGTAGAAAAAAAATTCCATGCCCAGTTTTTTTGCAGCAAGAGTATCTGTTTGTTGAGAATCTCCTATAAAAAGAAAACTCTTGATAGGATTGGAGGTATAACTTTTAATAAGATCAAACCCCTGTACATTTGGTTTGGCCAGACGTATCTTATCGCGGGAAGCAATTGCCTTGAATTTATCATGAATCCCTGATTTCGTTAATGCTTTTAAAATTACTTCGCCTTGATTATTCGACCAGATATAATGTTCGAAGTCTTGAGTGAGATCTCTAAATACGTGTATTAACTCATCATTAAATGATGAGTGCGTGAAAATTTGTAACTCTTTCTTAAGATAGAACGTGTTTATTTTATTGAAGGCTTCGCTGCCGTACCGCTTGATTATATAATCTGTGTGTTCGTAAGGATAATTTAATCCGTTACTGAATTTTGATCTGATTTTTGGATCAAACTCCTCCAGGAGTTGCCATAGTCTATTTTTATATACATTAACACCTTCTCCATAGTGCCAGTCAAGAAAACAGAATACCCCGTCAAAATCCCATATTAATGCCTTTTTCCCTTGTATTGCTTCGATGAGTTTCTTATTTATCTCTTGCATATCGGTCTACTAATTTTGCGGAGAGGGTGGGATTCCCTTCGACTCCTTCGACTGCGCTCAGGATAAATTCGCTCAGGGTAAACGAACCCTCAATGCGGTGGGGGCGAGATTTGTCCCGATAAATGCGGAGGCGAGAGGATTCGAACCTCTGATAGCCTTGCGACTATACTAGTTTTCGAGACTAGCCCATTCGGCCACTCTGGCACGCCTCCATTTATATTTATCGGGATTCGAAACCTGTGCATTCAACCGCTCTCGCACCTCTCCAATATACTCAATTTTATCAAAAAAGTGACTAATTTTGGAGCCCTACCACAACCCAGATTTGACCTGCGAGGTCGGAATTAGATTGGCATGACAATCTAAATCAGAGCTTAATTAAGCTTTTTTGCATCTTGGCAAGATCTATAAGCTCTGTCTCTGTTGTCGTGATAACGGTCTGGTATTTTTGGATCAAATCGATGACCAGCTTCTTGTTTTTCTTATCCAGCTCGGATAAGATATCATCCAGCAGTAATATCGGCCTCAATTTTAATTGGTTTTCTATATAAAGCGTTTCATCGAGCTTAAGCCAAAACATACCTAAGCGCTGTTCACTTCGCGAGCCGTAGTGCTGGAGATTCTTCTTTTCTTTTCCCCTCACTTGATATACATGAAAGTCGTCTTTTTGCGGACCTATCATTGTTTTCCTCACTCTTAGCTCCAGATCATACTTCTCTGTAAGCCGCTCCTTCGTAAACTCATTCCTAACATACTCTATGTGAAATTCTCTATTATCTATCTTGGTATGGCGATTCAGAAAATTAAGATATTCTTCCCGTTTTGCAGTAATATATCTCGCCTGCTCCGCGAGATAGTCGTTCCAAAAAGATATTTCTTTCCGAAGCTGTGATTCGCTCACATGATGCTCGAGGATTTTATTCCTTTTTCTTAGGGCTGTTTCATAATGAGCCAGTTTTTTTTTGTACTCAATATCAAACTCGCGCAAAACACTGTCGAAATATTTCCTTCGCTTATCCGGTGACCCTGTCATGATTGCAATCTGCTCGGGAGAAAAAAGGACAGCTTTAGTAGATTCCTTTTGATAATCGATATACCTGCGCTTTGTTTTGTTAGTAAAAAAAACCTTCGCGACTGTATCTGCGGTTTTTTTTAACATAATTTGGTAGGTAATA
>MFZI01000046.1:0-2378 GCA_001789355.1 Candidatus Roizmanbacteria bacterium RIFCSPHIGHO2_01_FULL_39_8 | reverse complement strand
CCTCACCGTGTATGACAAAAAAAATCGACTCAAGAAGGTTTGTCTTACCTCGAGCGTTCTCTCCGATAATAATCGTCAAATGAGGATTAAACTCAAATGTTTCCTGACCAAAATTTCTGAAATTTTTGAGTAGCATTTGCTTCAAAAACATACCTGATATGATACAATACTTTTATGGCCGATGATAAACCTTTACGATATAAGAGAGTTCTGCTCAAAGTCTCCGGAGAAGTATTCGGTAAAGAAAAACAGGGTTTGGATTTCCAAGAAGTAAATAGAGTCGCCTCCATCATAAGAAATGTTCATAAAAATACAGGAGTGGAAATAGCCGTCGTTGTCGGAGCAGGAAATCTCTTTCGAGGAAGATATATCGAAGGGACCAAAGTTGATCACGCAGTAGCTGATCAGATAGGAATGCTGGGAACCATTATGAATGCACTCGCGCTTCAGGAGGAGATGGAACGCTTAGGGAACTCCACAAGAGTCATGTCTTCTATTGCCATGCCTTCTATTTGCGAATTCTTCATTAGAAGAAGAGCTTTGAGACATATGGAAAAAGGCAGAATTGTGATCTTGGCTGGAGGGACAGGAAATCCTTACTTCACTACTGATTCTGCCGCTGCCCTACGATCGATAGAGCTTAGGTGTAATATATTACTCAAGGCTTCGAATGTCGATGCTGTTTATGACAAAGATCCAAACAAATTTCCTGATGCAAAAAAGTTGGATCACGTTGACTATCAAACTGCCCTTGAGAAGGGATTGAAGATCATGGATAATACGGCTTTTGCTCTTTGCCAAAGTAGGAAGATGCCTGTTGTTGTATTTAACTTCGACAAACCCGAAAACCTCGAACGTATCATCAAGGGAGAAAAAATAGGTACACTGGTTTCTATATAATTCCTCCGCCTAGACCGAATATAAAACTCAACACCTTCACTAACACATAAGCAAGCATAAGAAGAAAAAAACCGATGAGTCCTGTGGTCAGTTTTGCTTGAGCGGATTTCACTTTTTCTGGATTTCCCTGTGAAGTCATATAATTGTAACCGGCTAAGATAAATACCAAAAGTAAGACAACCGCAGCCAAAGGGATCAAAAATTGGACAATTCTATTAACCATATCACTTAGCGTATTTATTCCGCCTGCACCAGTTGGCAAAGGTCCATCTATACACTGAGTGCCAATACAAATATGTTGGGCTAAATAGGTCATGTTTAAACGTGAGCTTGCGGCAAATTTAGTGGCGACTTGGCAACTCCATTATGCAAAGTCCCGTTTTGCGAGGGAGGTAGATTTGGTGTTTCATCATTTTTTTTAGTCTGCGCCTCGGTATCTTTCTGTAATGAAGTCTTGATATCTTCTGCCACTTCCTGAATTTTTTTTGAGGCACACTTCGAACAGATTGCAGTCGAATTTTTGACGACTTCTGTCTTAAAATGATTTCCGCAGGCCTCACAGAAAAAGCTCTTAACTTTTTGGGTTGTTAAACTATCTTTTGCAACCATTTCGGTCTTTTCTATATTGAAGATAAAGTTTTCTCCATCAAAATCTACTACGATTTGATCTCCCGCTTTTACTTTTTTCTCAATGATGAGTGTGGAAAGAGGATTTTCGATCAGTTTTTGAATTGCTCGACGCAGAGGGCGAGCTCCGTAGACAGGATCGAATCCTTCTCTTACTATACCTTTTACCGTGGCTTCCGTATAACTAAATCCCATATCCTGATCTTCGAGAAGTTTTGCAAGACCTTTCAATTGAAGCTTGACTATCTCCATCATATGGATAAATTTCAGTGGTTCAAAAATGATCACTTCATCAAAGCGGTTCAAGAGCTCGGGTCTAAAGAACTTACGAAGTTCATTCGTAACTTTTGATTTGATTAGAGAATACTTTTTACTATCGACCTCTTCATCCACTTTTTGTTTCTCTTCTATCTCTTTTTCCAGTGGAAAATCCTTTCCGAAATAATCTTTGAGAGATTTAGTTTCCCATTTAACTCCTTCTCTATACCATAGCGATTCGCCGACTAGTATGATTTCTTTTCCGCTTGGTGAGAATGCATGGATATCCCAATACGCTGTCGGATACTTCACTTTTATTTCTCCTTTTTTATCGGCAGGTTGCTGATTTTTCTGTACGAAATAATCCTTCAGCAAACCGGTTTGCCAATCTTTGCTGCCTTCCTTCCTTAGCCAATATCTATCCTTATACGTTACGATTTCTCTTTCATCAGAAGAAAATGCGTGCGTTTTCAACTTTGCCGTGGGCAACTGTTCCTCCGGAGCATCAGGCAATGCATTGATAACAACATTATCCTTGAAATAATCTATTAAAGTAGAAGTAGACCAACTTTTTGAGGTCGTCGACGTTCGTA
>MFZI01000045.1:6038-12752 GCA_001789355.1 Candidatus Roizmanbacteria bacterium RIFCSPHIGHO2_01_FULL_39_8 | reverse complement strand
ATTGATTATTGGGGACTGTCCCGCAAGTAAAACTCGATTTTTAGCAATCACAACTCCATCCGATTTTATAGTAATATCCCCTAACCATTTCGAATATTTGAAATTTATCTCATGCTTCTCTTTTTCTCCAACTTCAAACTCAAATTCTGTTACAAATAACATATTAAGCTCAAGTATAATAACAAAGTTGTCAAAATACAAGTGAGCCACCGGGGACTCGAACCCCGAACCACCTCGTTAAGAGCGAGATGCTCTACCAGTTGAGCTAGTGGCCCTTCGCTTCGCTCAGGGTAAACCCTTCCTTTGCTCAGATAAACCCTTTACCCTAAGTGCCCTCAGGAGGAATTGAACCCCCATATGCGGTTCCGAAGACCGCCGCTTTATCCGTTAAGCTATAAGGGCGCTAGAATATATTATACTATAGTATGCTCTACTCGATTTTATATGTTTTAGTTATTTTACTTGAACTTTTATTTGCTCTCGGATTTTCGATCTATACTTTTTTTCTCATTTACTCCAATCTTAAAGGATCTCCTTATGTCCCAACTAAGATGAAGGAGGCGCGAATGATCCTTGAACAAGCGAAGCTTAAACCAAATCAGCTATTCCTGGAGCTCGGGAGCGGTGATGGGAGACTGTCTAGACTAGCAGCAAAAGATTACAAGGTGAATTCGATAGGGATCGATGTTAATCCTCTTCTTAATTGGTATGCCAGATTATGGGCTCGTTGGCTAAAAATTCCCCGAGTCACTTTCCTGACTCAAAATATTTTCCAAACTGATTTACGTAAAGCCGATGTGTTATATCTTTTCCTTATGCCAAAACTTATTGAAAAACTTAAACTCAAGATGGAGAAAGAGCTTAAAAAGAACTCGCTTGTTATTTCACACGGCTTTAAAGTGCTTGGGTGGGAGGCTAAGTGTTTCAAAACTCTCAATCACAGACCTTTCCCCACTTATTATTACCGAGTCTAAATTTGACTTAAAATATTCATTATCTTATAGTTAAGTATGAGCAGGAAAATTGGATTATATCTTGCATTATTTCTTACTTTCATCAGCCTCAATATTTTTTTGAGTCTTCAGCTGTATCGGCATTTTCAGAAGGGCCAGGAAATTCAGAGGATATTGGGAGAGATAGATGAAAGCAGTAAATTTATAGAACAGTTCGATGAATCAAGTGCGCCTTTTTCAATTACGACCATTGGAACAGAGGTCAACACCTCCGATGCCCGCGTCGCCAATCTTAAAGTGTTCTTTCGAAAATACGGTTCACCACTTTATGACTATTCCGAATTGATCGTTAATGTCTCTGACAGTTATGGATTTGATTATCGTTTGCTTCCTGCGATCGCTATGCAGGAATCTTCGCTCTGTAAATTTATTCCACCTGAGTCTCACAATTGCTGGGGGTGGGGTATCTATGGGGACAATGTCATTCGTTTTACGGGGTATGAGGACGCAATTGAAACAGTTGCACTCGGTCTGAAGAACGAGTATCTGGATAAGGGCTTGATTACTGCTTCCCTAATTATGGAAAAATATACTCCTTCTTCAAAAGGGAGTTGGGCCTACGGAGTGAATACTTTTTTAAAAGCTTTGGAATAATTACTGGATGGATCTGGCGGACTGTAATTCTTGTGAAAGTGAATAAAGAGTACCTTTGCTTTTTGAACGGGCAGCAAACAGTGAGCCTCTTTTCTTTTTCTTTGATATCATCGCTTGCATCCATGTCCTCGACTCGCTAATTTTAGTACGCAACGTCCTTAAGATGCTGAGGATAATCTCGAAAAATCGGATGTGGTATATTCCGGGCTTCTCCGGGAGTGATTCAAGGGTAAGATTTTGTATATCTTTGACCTCCTGAAGTAAAGCTGAGTCGGCTTTTTTTATAAGTTCTATTTCTTTCCTGATCTGTTCAGTAAGCTGTCTAATTTCCCTTCTCACGATCTCTTGTTCATAGTACTGTTGATAGTTGAATATCGAAAACTCTTTTCGCTGACCCAAATTCTGTTTTTTGAACTCTCTAGTTGATCCGAGGTACTCGAATTCCGATCTATCCTCACTGGCAGAACCGCCAAAAAATTGGTCAAAGATACTTGATCCCATTTTCTTGACTTGGTCTTTGGCTGTGTTTGTTACGGAAGATCCAATATCCTTAATTGACTCGATGGGATTTTTGTTATATAGGGAGGACGATTTCTTGTTTTTTGATCCTATAGTAGTTGAATTCATGCTAGAATTATACTACACACCTAATAAGTAATCAAGCGTCTTTTGCTTCCTTAAGATCGATGCGTAAAAGTAAGAATTAGCCTTCGCTACCTCCTTCTCCTTAGGATCTTGAATCGTTTGGAAGAGCTTATCGATTTCTTCCTGTTTTACCGTAATATTCTCCTTGTCTGCCACTTCTGAAAGAAGAAACTCCAATTTATAGGTATCCTCTATCTCCTTACGGAAGCTCTTTTTTAGTTGTTCCTGAGTAATATTCTTGCTCTTTAAATATGCATCGACAGTAAGTCCTATCTTACGAATATCAGAAAGAAGATTGGAGAGTCTCCTCTCAAGCTCTCCCTCGATAATAAGGTCAGGAATTTCAGCCTCAGACTGTTTAAGCAGTTCACCGAGTATCGAGTTAAGTAACGACTGTTTCTTTTTTTCCCGCACTTCGTTGGTCTCTTTTGCTTCAACCGCGCCTTTCCCGGGTACCCAGATATCTCCCTTTTTTTTCTCAGCCTTCACTTTAAGGATGATGTCTTTATAGGAGGCGAGTTTGACTACTGGTTTTTCCGCCACCGTTATTTTGACTTCCCAGTCTTCATTCTCTTTCGCCTTTACAAGCTCAATCTTAGGGGAGATAACTGGTTTTAGCTGTTCCTTCTTAAGTATCTCTTCATAGATTTGAGGAAGAGCACCTCTAATAATCTCTTCATAGATAACCTCTCTTTTCAGTTGTTTTTCTATAAGGTGCTTCGGAGCTTTACCTTTTCTAAAACCTTGAATCTCGGTCTGCGCAGATATTTTTTTGAAGGCTTCAGAATAATATTTTTCTATGTCCTGTTTGGGAAGAAGGACCGAAATTTCGACAGTATTTTTAGGAAGTTTTTTCAACGAATATGTATACATAAAGTCCAATATGCATGAGTTAATACTTTATAATTCTACCCCATTTGGGTTCAGAATGAAAGCGACGTTTTCTTCTTCTCGCTTAAACTCGGACATAAAGTATTGTACTCTTGTGGACCACGTGGGACTGGCGGCATAGATGGGAGCTATTTTTTCTACTGTTTCAGCTCCCTTATTTATATAATTTTCTCTTAGTCCCTTTCCGACAGTTTCAATACCCTTTCCCCAATTCTCAAACATAATAAGACCACCACCCCAACCAAAGGGATTATAGGAATCAGGATAGGTAAATTTACCGAAAGTTGACTCGAGTCCGGTAATGGAGGGTAATAGATAACAGTCAAGCTCATAGGTGACACAGGCGGAAATAAAAGAGTCCACCTCGTCGGCAAGCGGCGAATTATATTTTTTGAGCAGCCTGGCAATTGCTATCTTTTTCGTCATAACAGAAGTTGTATCCGTATTTTTACTCCTAAGCCTTGCGATCACAGCAGAGTTTCCTGCCACATTTTGGGCGTGCGTAGGCAAAGCCAGCATTAAAAAAATTAGAGTGAGAATGAGAGTCATTATTAGTTTTCTCATAAAAAAATCCTAAAGCTTTTCGAGATGAACTTGAAAAACCTTAGGATATAGCTGAATTATAGCACTTTTCTATAAGATTGTCAAGTACATAACAAGTGTGTATTTTAGCCTCATTTTAGGCTATATGAAAGGTATATTTATACATCAATCTGAGAACAGTGTTTTGTAAATGCTATCTTATAGTTAAGATTACTTTTTCAGAAGTTGCTCAATCGGGGCGTATGGATTATAATAAAATGCCGTTAAATCGGAACTTGTGAATGACCGCTTAGCTCAGCTGGCTAGAGCGTCACATTGACATTGTGAAGGCCGGGGGTTCAAGTCCCTCAGCGGTCACCAGAACAAACATTTTTTACTTGACATTCAAAAATTTTTCTGTAGGATAATTAGTATGAGTAAATTGCTACTAGTAAATTGCACCACAACCACTCCAACCTAAACGGAGGGTTGTTTTTATGACAAATTTCCCTCCGAAAGGAGGGTTTTTTTATGATTTTATATAGCACAAATAAGCGTTCACCAAGGGTAAGTTTTGAAGCGGCCTTGTTTCAGGGTCTTGCTCCCGATGCCGGCCTCTATTTCCCGAGCTCCTATCCTAAGTTCACGAAACAAGAGATAAGAAATCTTATTGGTAAACCATTGCCAGAAATAGGTTATCAGGTACTAAACAAGTGGTTGTCTGATGAAATAGACAGCGTATCTTTAGCTAAGATAGCAAAGGCTGCTTTGGACTTCCCCATTCCGATTAAACAGGTCGGGCCCTATTATGTTCTGGAACTTTTTCACGGTCCGACAAATTCTTTTAAAGATGTGGCGGCAAGAGTTCTTGCTCAATTAATGAATCATTACCTGCTGAGAAGAAAACAGAAGATGACTCTCTTCGTAGCCACATCCGGAGATACGGGGGGAGCCGTAGCGCAAGCATTCAGTGATACACGAAGAGTCGACGTATTTGTACTTTTTCCAAAAGGACGGGTGAGCAGCCTTCAGGAGGAGCAGCTTACGAGAGTAGGAAAAAATGTGCGACCTATTGAAGTAGAGGGGACGTTCGATGATTGTCAGTCATTAGTTAAAAAGGCCATCATTGATCGAGAGCTACAATGGTTAAATATCTCTTCAGCCAATTCGATTAATATCGGAAGATTGCTGCCACAATCTATCTACTATTGGTATGCTTATTCTCGACTAAAAAAACGTAATATAGAATTTGTTGTACCAACAGGTAATATGGGAAATATAACTGCTGGTCTATTGGCGTATAAGACCGGTATGCCTGTTTCCACTTTTCTGGCTGCAACGAATAGAAATAACTCCCTAGTGAGGTATTTGGCTACGAGGAAATTTATCCCAAAAAAGTCGGTTTCTACTTTATCAAATGCTATGGATGTGGGGAATCCGAGCAATTTTACCCGTATCATGGAGTTATTTTCACACAATCACTTAGAACTTAAACGACTTATAAAAGCCTCATCGATAAGTGATAGTCAAACAATTCAAACCATTAAAAGCGTGTATAAGAAATATCACTATTTATTAGATCCCCATTCTGCAGTGGCATGGGCCGCTGCCGGAAAAAGAGTGAAAGCAAAAGGCCCCACATTGCTTCTTAGTACGGCTTCGCCTCTCAAATTTGCTGACGAAATTTTTAAATCAACCGGGATAAAATTTGACTCGTACTGGCGCAAACTTCCCTTTATGAGAAGGAGAAAGAAAAAAATCTCAGTAGAGAACTCATATCCAGCATTTAAAAATGCAGT
Organism: Candidatus Roizmanbacteria bacterium RIFCSPHIGHO2_01_FULL_39_8; assembly: GCA_001789355.1. Lineage (GTDB taxonomy): Bacteria > Patescibacteriota > Microgenomatia > UBA1406 > GWC2-37-13 > O2-01-FULL-39-8. The sequence continues at coordinate 7,288 of MFZI01000045.1, read as the reverse complement.
TTTAACTCAATTAAAAGTTATATAATAAAAAAATGGATAAAGATAAGGAATATCTTAACGATCTGCGTCATTCGTGCGCTCATCTTCTTGCGGCTGCAGTTAAACAGTTGTACCCAGGAGCACACAACGCTATCGGGCCAGCGATTGAGAACGGCTTCTATCAAGACTTCGATATGGGAAAGTGGTCCGTTTCCGAATCAGATCTGCCAAAGATCGAGCAGAAGATGCGCGAGCTTCTAAGAACATGGAGACCATTTGAAGAGAAGGTGGTATCGGACGAGCAAGCAAAAAAGGATTTTTCCAATAATCCCTATAAACTAGAACTCATTGACGAATTTGCGAAAGAAGGAAAAAAAATTACTGAGAACAATCCGGGAAATTTCCCGGATCTGTGTAAAGGCGGACATAGTAAAAACCCAAAGGATGAACTCAAGCATTTCAAGTTGCTTTCAATTGCGGGAGCTTACTGGAGGGGCAATGAAAAAAATAAAATGTTGACCCGGATTTACGGGACCCTTTTTTTGTTGAAAGACGAACTCAACAAATACCTATGGCAACTTGAAGAAGCAAAAAAAAGAGACCACAGAAAAATTGGAAAAGAGCTAGATTTGTTTACCTTTTCCGACTTAGTCGGGAAAGGACTTCCTCTTTTTACTCCCAAAGGGACTCTTGTCCGCGAGCTGCTCAATGATTTTTCCCAAGAACTCCGCCTCAAAAGAGGATTCCAAAAGGTGTGGATACCCCACATAGCGAAAAATGATCTATACAAAGTATCGGGACATTGGGATAAATTCGGCGACGAGCTTTTTCTGGTAAACAGTCAGGAAACATCCGATCAGATGGTTCTCAAACCGATGAATTGTCCTCACCACCAACAAATCTATGCAGCAAAGTTGCGAAGCTACAAAGACCTACCAATCAAATATATGGAAACGACGGCAATCTATCGCGATGAGAAAGCAGGAGAAATGATTGGCTTATCCCGAGTAAGATCCGTGACACAAGACGATAGTCACTCGTTTTGTACACCGGAACAGATAAAAGATCTCTACTCCGAACTTATCGAAATAACGAAAGAATTTTTTGATCGTCTGGGGATGAAATACAAGGCTCGTATTTCTTTACGCGATCCAAAGCAGCCCAAGAAATATCTGGGAGATGAAATGCTCTGGGAGAAAGCACAATCAACTCTCTTAGAGATAGCAAAAGCGAACAAACTTGACTTTTACGTAGCTGAAGGTGAGGCGGCA
>MFZI01000045.1:0-6020 GCA_001789355.1 Candidatus Roizmanbacteria bacterium RIFCSPHIGHO2_01_FULL_39_8 | reverse complement strand
GCCAAAACGATTCGGTCTAACCTACACAGATTCTGCTGGAAAAGCTCAAACGCCCGTCATGATCCATTTTGCTTTAATGGGTTCCATTGAAAGATTTTTGTCTGTATATATAGAACATACTGCAGGAATATTCCCTGTCTGGCTTTCTCCGGTTCAAGTTGCTATACTTTCCATTTCGGATAAGCATATCGATTATGCAAGAAAGGTCAAGGAAGAGCTTGAGAAACAAAATATAAGGACTCAATTGGATCGCGAGAATAGAACAATAGGAGCAAAAATCAGAGAGTCAACCTTGCAAAAAATACCGTATATGATTATAATTGGTGACAAAGAGGTGCAATCAGAACAATGTTCAGTTCGCACACGCGAAGGTAAAGATTTAGGTAAGATGCGGGTTAATGAGTTTATTCAAGAATTGAAATCTCAAATTGAGAAATTTCAGTAGACGACAACCGGTAAGAAAATTTTATTTCACTAATTATCGAATCGAAGCTCCCGAGCTTAGAGTTATAGATCGAGAAGGAAAACAGGTTGGAATTCTGAATAAAACTCAAGCCCTCCAAGAGGCTCAAAAACTTGAGATGGATCTTGTGCTTATCGCTCCTAATGCCAAGCCCCCCGTAGCGAAGATCATTGACTTTAAGAAGTTCCTATATCAAGAGGAAAAAAAACAGAAGGAAGCAAAAAAAGGGATAAAAAGGAGTGTGGTGAAAGATCTGAAAGTTTCCTTATTTATCGCTAAAGCTGATTTGGAAAGGCTGGAAAGAAAGGCAAAAGAATTTTTGGATGAGGGGCATCAAGTTCGACTCAATTTAACACTAAAAGGAAGAGAGATGTTTAAAAGGCAGATGGCATTCGATCTTATGAATCAATTCATCGCCAGTCTTGGTGAAGTGAATGTCTCTAAGCCACCCCGACTCATGGGGAGGATTCTCAGTTCAGTCATAGCAAGGAAAAAATAGTATGGGAAAACAAAGAACACACAAATCGGCAGCAAAAAGATTTAGAGTCACAAAAAGGGGTAAAATATTGCATAGGTCTCATTATTCGCGACATTTGCGCTCAACCAAAAGTAAGAGGCAAATTAGGAGTTTGAAATTGATGAAGACCGTCAAAGGGGCATATGTTAAGAAATTGATGAGATTATTAGGTAAAGCTTAAGTATGGTAAGAGTAAAATCAGGTATTCAAACCAAAAAAAAACATAAGAAAGTCTTAAAACTCGCAAAGGGATATTGGATGACAAGGCATAAGCAGTTTAAGAAAGCTAAGGAAGCGGTACTCCACGCTGGAGCGTATGCCTATACGGGAAGAAAGGACAAAAAACATGACTTCCGGAAGTTGTGGATAATTCGCCTCAATTCGATGTTGCGAACCTTAAATAGTTCTTACTCAAAGTTTATTGCCCAACTAAAAAGTAAAAAAATTGAATTAGATAGGAAAGTTCTCGCCCAAATTGCCGTAGAATACCCAAAAGTGTTTGAAAAGATCGTAGATAAAGTTAAATAACTTGCATGAGCGACGTCACTACCACCCTTAAGGAATTCAAAAGAGACATTGAATCTGCTAAAAACTTAGACTCTCTTGAAATAATTGAGACAAAATATCTAGGAAAAAAAGGAAAAATCAACGAGCTGCTTCAATCCATCGGTATATTAAATCAGAATGAAAGAAAGGAATTAGGAAGTGAAGTAAATAAGCTCAAGGCTACGATTATTCAATTAATTGGGCAAAAAAGGACTCAGCTTGCTGGGAGTGAAACAAGCGATTCGTTTATTGATGTTACTCTACCTGGAAAACGATATCCGAAAGGCAGCCTTCATTTGGTAACCCACGCAATAGAAGAAATCAGCGCAATTTTTGCAAGAATTGGCTTCATACGGATGCAATACCCGGAAGTAGAGTGGGAATATTTCTCGTTTGATGCACTGAATATGCCAAAAGGACACCCAGCACGAGATGATTTCGAGACTTTTTTCATCGATGCAGAAGAGGATGCAAAGTTCGGCAAACAGGTGTTGACTCCGCATACTTCATCAGGACAGGTCAGAGAGATGCTACGGATGAACAAACCCCCCATCAGAATGATCAATATTTCTAAGTGCTACAGACCAAATTGGGATACGACTCACACTCCTATGTTTCATCAATTTGAAGGATTGTGCGTCGATAAAAATATTAACATAACACATCTCAAAGGAGCTATCGATTATTTCGCAAAACAATTTTTTGGTGAAAACAGAGAAATTCGCTTGAGGCCGAATCATTTTCAGTTCACCGAACCTTCGCTCGAGCCAGACATTACCTGCGGAGTTTGCTTAGGTACAGGTAAAGTCAAAGGAGTGAAGTGCAAAGTCTGCAAATCAGGTTGGCTCGAATTGGCGGGTTCTGGTATGGTCCACCCTAACGTTTTGCGAGCCGGTGGTATAGATCCGGACACATATTCGGGCTGGGCTTTTGGTTTCGGTATAGAGAGAGTGATGATGATGAAAGAAGACTTAAAACTCGATGATATGAGGACGATGTATGGCAACGATATACGGTTTTTAGAACAATTCTAATGAATATACAAATAACCTACAATTGGCTAAAGGAATATCTTGACACAGATGCTAGCCCGTATGAAATCCAAAAGGATCTTTCGCTCGGCGGTCCCGCTATCGAGAGAGTCGATAAAGCCGATGATGACTACATATTGGACGTGGAAATAACTTCCAACAGAATAGACTCCGCTTCTATCATCGGAATTGCACGTGAAGCTGCTGCACTCCTTCCCCGTTTTGTAAAAAAAGCTCTTTTGAGAAAAAGAGACTGGACAATTCCTATCTTGAAGAAAAACAGACTCACTGTACAGATCGAAGATAAAGAAAAACTTACGAACAGAATTTTAGCGGTGATCTTGGAGGGAGTAACGATAAAGAAATCTCCTGATTACATCGTTAAGAGGCTGGAGGCCGCAGGGATTCGTTCGCTGAATAATCTCATCGATATCACCAATTATGTGATGTTGGAAATAGGACACCCTACCCACGTCTTTGACTACGACCGAATCGGAACTGGCAAACTTGTGTTTCGTACCGCCAAGCGCGGAGAACGTTTGATTACCTTAGATAATAAATCCTATACGCTTTTTGGAGGTGAAGTTGTAATCGACGATGGGAGCGGACGGATCATAGATCTTCCGAGTATCATGGGGACGTCCAATAGCGTAGTGCAAAACGCGAGCAAACGCATCATCTTTTTTATCGATAATGTAAACGCTGTATTGATACGCAAAGCGTCGATGACTCACGGTATACGAACTTTAGCAGCGACCTATAACGAAAAGCGGCCCGATCCCGAGCTTGGCTACACGGCTCTTGTGCGCGCATTGAATCTTATTCAAGAACTTACCACGCCAGCATCGATGAGCGAGATATTTGACGTCTATTCTAAACCTGTCAAACCTAAAAAAATAGAGATAACGCCTGAATTTATCACTTCGCGTATCGGCGTAGCGATTCCGGTTGCAAAATGGACTGCCTATCTCGAGCCTCTTGGATTCAAAGTGTCAAAAAAAACCAGCTCTATTGTTGTAGAGCCGCCTTCGTATCGCGCATCTGACGTGCAAATTGCCGAGGACGTGGTCGAAGAAGTGGCGCGTATCTATGGATACAATAATCTGCCGGCTGTTCTACCGCCGCTCACCTACATCAAACAACCGAAAGAGATTGATCAGTTATTCCAGTTTCAATCCAAAGTAAAGCACTTCTTAAAAGATAACGGCCTGCATGAAACGATGAATTATTCGATGATTTCTGAAAAGCTCATCCGCAATGCCGCTCTGGAGGTAAAATCCCATGTTAGGCTCAAAAATACTATTTCTGAGGAGATTAAATTCATGCGGACTCACCTTTTGCCTTCGCTTTTTATGAATATTAAAAATAACGAGGGAAAGAGAGAGATTCTTAAGTTCTTTGAAATTGCTAAAACCTATAAAAAACGAGAAAATGATTTACCGGTAGAAAAATACAAATTAGGTATAGTGGTTAATTCGAGCCTATCTGATCTCAAAGGAATCGTAGATGCACTGCTTACAGAACTCCACATTGACAAATTCGAAGTAATTCCAAGTGCTGTAAATTTTTTGACCAAACAATCACAAGCTGAATTTTTTGTCGGCAGTGAGAAGGTAGGAAAATACGGAGAACTCTCAACAGAGCATAGACTACGCTATGGTTTAAAGTCAAATGTCTTTACAGCCATATTCGATTTTGAAACATTGATAAAAGTTGCGAGACCTTTTGCCAAATATAAACCAATCAATCCTTATTCGGAAATAAAACTAGACTTAACCTATGCATCAACGTCAAAACTTACCTTCTCGCAACTCAAGAAGATTAGCTTTAAGACCTCTCCACTCCTGCAAAAAATCGAATTAGTCACTGTCTTCAAAGACAAGGTTTCTCTCCGTTTTTATTTCTCCTCGCAAGATCGAAATATCACCGAAAAAGAAGCGGTTAGAGAACTGGCTGAAATTAAGAAGAATTTCTAATTCATGGCTAAAGAGGTTATATTCTGTATGCAATGCGTGAATGTAAGTAATATTTTGTTGTCCCTTCCATCTTTTCCTTTACCGAACTCGGATCAGCAATTCAAAATTTTGTGGGATCCCATAGGAAAGCAGCATATTCTCGTTCTTAACCAGGGAGATAACCCGGTTGATGCAGATGAAGGGCAATTCCTGAGGACACGACACGAACGTATCACCTACTTCCAATTGCAAGAACCCCACATATATAGAAGCACCTTGGAACAAAGACAGCTCGATCTTGATAACTTTCGAGTTGGGCTTGCTCACCTTTTTTTTGGCCCGCGCGGAATAAGTTCTCTTAGAAAAAACGATAAGAGTTGGTAGAATCAATTACTCTTTCACCTTTCAGGAGATTATGTGATTTAGAACACTGCAATATGTTATAACTGTAACTAGAATCCATTTATAATCATTTGTTAAAAGGAGGTGTATAGATATGGCGGGTACTGTAAACAATCCTAGTTTTGCTCCTAATAAAGATTTAAGAACTCCAACTAGTAACTTAGTAGTAGTTGTTGGCGAACACGAGCGGCCAGCAAATGTTGCATTAGTTGTGGTAAAGCCAGCCTTGCCGGCTTTGCTATCAGAGAATTTTCTTCCCGATCCTGCTGATACTTCAGATGGATTGGCTCGTCTAAAAGCTAAGTTTGGTGGGTTTTAATATTAAGGAGTTGGAGAGGGGGTTGGGGTGGCAGAATCCCAAGGTTTACCTACGCCTATTTTAACAACGGAGTCGCCATCTCTGTCTTTTTCGTTCCAGGATCTTACCCTGATCTCATATACTCCCTCGTCCTTAAATTCGTATGATTCATTAAACTCACTGATATTTCCATCAAGTGTTTTTACTTCAGTTCCATTGATATAAATTTTGGTCGTTTTAATAGAAGCAACGCTTGCGATTTTACCCTTAATCTCAATTTTTCCCTTGTCCACCGTACTTTTATCGCTCGGAGATTTTATCTGCACAACTACAAGATCAGAAGAGGCGTCAGACTTCTCGGTTGGCGGATGATATTTATCATCCTTTTGGTCTCTCGCCCAGGCATCGATCGCCTCTTGCCATCTATTCTTGCCATCCGTTGATACAGGATCATTCTCTGTTATCACAATATAATCTTTTTCCTCATAGTTCCCACTTTTGATTTCTACGTCATTTGCCAATTTGCCAGTAGACTTCGAAATCATCAATTTCTTATAATAGGGCGATTGTTCCTTAGGTTCGCTTCCGTCAATAAAGTATTCGGATCTTGTTGGCATCCCATCTCTTGGTAGTCCCCCAAGATAAGCATCGACAGTAACCGCCTTGACTTTATCTGGTTTCTCCATAATTCCGTCTTTATATTTTTTAAGAAGTTCTCCCAATAAGCGGTACCAGATCTGTGAAGCACCAGTTGCCCCTGATGCTATCTTTGCATTCATGGGTGTATTATCGTTATTTCCGGACCATA
>MFZI01000044.1 GCA_001789355.1 Candidatus Roizmanbacteria bacterium RIFCSPHIGHO2_01_FULL_39_8 | reverse complement strand
TGCCAAAACAAATGGTGCTAACACGCGTGATAATCTCATAAAGAGTCCAATATTATATCAGTTTACCTCTGAAGTTTTGTATACATCTGCGGAAGTATTTAATGCAGGAACTTGGACTCTCGAAATCTCTACACTAGGGAGACTTATAGATCGTGATTCCTGCTGCAGAACTCTGACCTGTGTGAACATGATCTGAAACGTGTCGTCCATCAGTAAAATCATGCACAATAAGACACATGCTGCTTCCATCAGCTGTCAATCGGTTGGTATCTACGCCAATCTGCGCGGGCGGAGCGGAATTAAACCTTCCATAAGCCCTGCCTTCCGAATCAGGCGGAGAGGGAAAGACTAGAGGTCTTGACGAACGGTCAAGTCCTTTCGCGAAGGTGAAAACTCTCCAGGTCTGTCCTGGGGTATTGGTCGTGATAAGGCTGTCATTATTATTCTCGGAAGTTGCCACAGGAGTTTCGTCGGGACTAAATTCCATAGTGGGAAAGACAGAATAATAATTAATTGGTCCTTCCGTTTTAATCTGCTGTGCGCTTATCCCGACAATATTCATGTTATCTTGAGGGAGTTGAGGTCCTGCGATAGTCGTGAAATTCATTAGCGTCTGACACTCTCTCTGTAATGGAGACCCGTCGGGAGCAAGCAGTATTTCAATTTCTCCTACACGTATATCTGTACCCGGTTTCGGAGTCTGAGTAGTATTACTTATTGCCGGCGTACATGCACCCAAGAAGATAAGTGCAAGTGCGAGAGCAGTTGCTCCTCTTGAGAGGAGTAGTTCGGTTTTATTAGACATTTCAATGTACAGCTAAGAAAAATAAGGTAAAGCTTAATATAGATCGAAGACTATATAATTCCCCCTTGAGTATCGAACTCTGCACGAATTTTGCCTTAGAAGACTGTTTGCTCTGGCTCATCCTCGGTGAGAACTATTTGTTCATATCCCACTTTCACAATAGCATGTGGTCTTACAACATTATCGGAATTATCAGTCACTTCTACTGATCCAAGACGTGCGCCCTTATTAATAGGATCTAATATTTTGGTTTTGCCTGCTCCTCCATCAGGGGTGAGGATCTGGTCACCAGATTTCTTCATGTAGGCTCTGTGTCCTTTGCTGTCTTTTCCTTCGCGGGTCGGATCCGCCGTACCTAGTGTAATACTTTTGTCCGTGACACTAAGTCGAACAGCAAGTTGACTCACTGCAAGAGCTCCGAGTGTAAATGCAGCAACTTTCATAATTCCACGGATTATTTCGGTATTATTTCTTGACATAGTAGGTTCCCATTATAGCAAAAAGATGAAAAATATATATTTGATACGTAGTATTTAAAGCTCAATTATTCCGACTTTATCAGGAGGGAAGAAGCGGAAGATGGCTTTGCCTTCGATACTGGTAACAGGGATGAAGCCGAATTCGCGGGAATCGGAGGAGCGGGGACGATTGTCTCCCATGACAAAGATGTATTCATCGGGAACGATCACTTCCTCGCCTTCTTTCACGAATCCATTTTGCCAAACATTTGTAGAAGCAGAGATATATGACTCATCCAAAAGATTCCAATTCAAATAAATTCGCTTATTTTTGAAAAGAAGTTTGTCTCCCGGAAGTCCAATGACGCGCTTGAAATAATCGATGTCAGGATTGCGGGGAGACTTGAAGGCGATGACGTCACTCCTTTCGGGAGTATGCAACTTATAGGAGATCCTGCTTATGATGACTTTGTCTCCCGAATCAAATGTCGGCTCCATCGATGCCCCGACCACTTGGGTAGGGAAGAAGAAATAAAGATAGACGACAATGTATATTGATCCGACGAAAGCTATCGTCTCAAGCGAATCCACGAGAAAAGAAACAAGTTTTTTTATGAATTGTGTAATCATAATTTTGTCAGATTCTGTCATAAGTTTCCCCTTCGTATACCTCAGGGCAAGCCTCCCCATGTTGGTGAAGGCTGTTTATCCTGAGCGAAGTCGAAGGATCGGGAGACCCTTCCTCTCATGCCACCTGTCAAAATTTGACAGATTTGAAAGAGTACTGTAAATCATTTTCCCACAAACAATACAACATTCGGGAGGTCGCGGCCGGGGCCGACCTTGTATCCACCAGACCAGAGAGCAGTTGAGCCGCCATCATCGAGATTGAGGGCATTTTGGATTCCCATGGTAGCGAGGACTTTGGCTGATTCGCCTACCGTTGCGTTCTGCACGACCCCGATATAAGCTATAGAGCCGGAAGCAGCGACAAAACTTCGTCCACCTTTTGCGCCTTCCTTGACTTCCGCAGATCCGGAAAATACACTTTGACCTCCGGAAACGAGAAGCGGACGATTGGCAATCACAGCATCGACTCCGGTATCACGCCCCCACTCCTGCGATGCTCCTACAAATCGCGAAGTGTTTCCGGTAAATATCGCAGCCGGAACAGTACTATAGACATTATTTGCGGAGTTTATATATTTTTTATCCTTATTCATAACAAGAGTATCATAGGAATTTTTCTTGTCCGCACAGGAAGGATAGCTTGCCGGACAAAAATATGAACCATTGATCCCTGCATAAGCCCCCGATCTTGCAACATACGTCGCAAGCGGGAGGACCGGGCAATCATTGGTGCAGTCCCCGTCTGATGCGGTATCAACGATTACTCTTGTTGAGTTAAGATCCGCCGTTATAATGTCAACCAAAAAATCACCCAAATCTGTTTTTACTACCTGTCTACTGTAGCCGGATGAGGGAGGCGTATTGTTTGCGGGGACATTGGCGGGGATAGAAAAAGAAGCAGTAATTTTCTGTTTTTCACTTTGGACTTGTGTGATGAATGACTTCAGATCGGCCTCGGCCGAGGCGTAATTTTGATTCGCTAAAAGGGTCAGGATGTCGGCAAAAGCGCCATCATAGGTTTCCGTGTTTTTTGAAACCACCTTAAGATCGAGGAGTTCTTCATATGCATCTACTGCTTGATTATAGGTAGTCTCGATCGATTTTATATCGGATTGGAGCTTTTCATTCCTCACATATTGGTCTTCTTTTTTCAGCTTCCCCAGTTCCTGCTTAATCGATGCCAACTTCTCTTCATTTGTCTCATTCAGATTTGAGATGGCTCGGATCTGCATTGTAAGCTTTTGATTTTGGGTATTGAAGATATAAAAAACCAGCAAAGTAAGCAGATACCCCGATATCACAACAACAGAAAAGATGCCGATGGAGATGCGAGCATGTTTTAAGGCAAATTTTTTGGGATTCATTATAATTATGATCGATGAAACAAGGCCTTACGCTATTAATGATAACCAAAAATTCGCAGGAATTGTTAGAAATGAGTCTCACATCGGTAGACGGCTTAAGCAAAGAAAAGATACTAGTTGACGATGGCTCTACCGATGAGACAAGAGAAATCGCGAGGAACTTTGGTGCAAAAATATATACATATCGGGAGGAAAATCTCGGGAAAAAAAGAGCCTTTGGTTTGCAGAAAGTGAAGACAGATTGGGTCTTAGTACTTGATGCGGATGAGATTGTGTCGAAAGAATTAAGAAATGAAATTACTGAATTGCTGAATGGTTCGATTGCTGAAAAAGGATTCAGAATACCTTATCAGAATCATTTTTTAGGGAGGCCGATGAACCACGGCGGAGAAGATTACAAAATGCTGAGGCTTTTTAAGAGTGATTCAGTGGTAATTGATGGCGCACTTGTGCACGAGGGCTTCCAGCTTAAAAGTGGGAAGGTGGGGGAGTTGAAAAATAAGATCTTTCACTATTCCTATCGGTCGATACCCCAGATGTTCCGGAAGTTTACCGATTATGCTATCCGTGAAGCAAAACAAAAGGCTGCAAAAGGAGAGCGCTCGAGCATAAAGAAAATATTCCTCTATCCACCGCACATGTTTTGGGCACGCTTTGTCGAGGACAAAGGCTACAAGGATGGGATATTTCGTATACCACTTGATATAGGATTTGCATATATGGAATTTGTAACATATCTTATTCTATTGTTCTATAGTCGGAGGAGAACAAAATGAAAAACCCTAAAATAGGAATAATATTTATTCTGTATAAAACGCCTAGGGAAGAAGTAAAGAGATTGGAGTCGGAAATAAAAGCCTTGAAGTTCAAGAAGTATAAGATTTATTTTATTGATAATACAAGTGACAATAGTGGCTATGCCGGGGGGATCAACGAGGGAATAAAAAAGGCGCTTATCGATGATTGTCAACTCTTTATCGTCGCAAATCCCGATATCTCACTCAAGAATCTCAGCGGAGACGAGATGCTAGAAGGCGGCGAACACTTTGACATCTGGGGACTTGCGATGAAACAGGACAAGAAAATATACTATGGAGGAGAGATCGACAGGTGGAGAATGAGTGGTGGTCTTCTTGCAAAGAAACCCAATGAACGATTCGCGGAGGTAGACTTCGTTTCCGGTTCTTTGATGTTTATAAAGAAGGAAGTAGTCGATACAATCGGAAATTGGGATGAGAGATTTTTTGTATACTATGAGGATGTTGACTATTGCTACCGGGCAAGAAAAGCAGGATTGAAGGTAGGAATTGACCAACTATTGAGGTATGGGCATTTCGAACTTTCCCAAGCGAATCCAGATAAAAAATTCATCCTCGAAAAAGCAAGAGTACAGTTCCTGCTGAAGCAAGGGGGATGGCGGCAAAAAATATACGAGATAGTCAGAATTCCTAAAACAATCTATGAATATTTCAGTTGACGGAGGAGCAATCTGTCCGAGCCACGGGAGATTTTTCGGAAACTATATTTTTACCCGGAATCTTCTTGAGTCTCTGCAAAAATATGATACGAAGACTGCCTATCATGTATACACGTTTTGCCAAAAACCCCCGTGGTTTCCTCGAAGCAGTAAGTTTCTCTATCTTCCCTTAAGGCCCAAAACCTTCTGGTTGACCTGTCGTGTAAGTGTAGAAGAGCTGAGATCTCGAAAAGATATTTTTTTAGCGCTCAATCAAGCTATCCCGCTTTATACTTCTTCCACTATACTATCTTTTTCACACGGTCTCTCGTTCTACTTTTTTCCTCAGCTTTATAAGGATATGTATTATGCACTCAAAGATCAGCTTGCGCCCATGATCAAAAAATCAAAATATATCCTTGTTTCCTCCTGGCGCGTCAAGCAGGAGATGCAGGCAATTTATCCCCAATACCGCAATTTTGTCGTCAATAATTATGGAGTTCCTTTCGACATGATGACATACGTGAAAAAAAAGAGGAAAAAATTCTTCCTCTATGTGGGGATGAACCATCCGATAAAGAACATCGATTTCATAACCAAGGCTTTTCATAGATTTCGTCAGCAGCGTGGCTTTAAAGAATACAGTCTCTTTCTAATCGGAAATCTGAATGAATATGAAGATAAGTCTCACAATATAAAAGTCTTTGATTCTACATCAAGGGGTGAATTGAGAAATCTCTATGGCGAGGCAACTGCCTGTATCACCGCTTCGTTTTATGAAAGCTATAACATTCCCGTACTTGAAGCCATTTCCCAGAGGTGTCCTGTCATTGGGCTCCGATCGGCAATCATCCCGGAATTTAAGTCCTATGTATTCAAGGCGAATGATGAAGATGAGTTCATTAAGCAGATGAACAATGTAGTAGAAGGCGCAAGCAAAAATATAAATCTGGACTATATTAAAAAAATGTTTTCCTGGAAGAAGTATGTTGAAAAATTAGTCTCACTCTATAATGAGAGTAAACCTATATGAAGTTGACAGCTGTGATTCTGACAAAAAATGCGGAAGACTCGATTGAACGGTGTTTAAAGTCGGTCATTTTTGCAGATGAAATAATCATAGTCGATGATAATTCAACAGATAAAACAATAGAGAAAGTTCATCAAGTTCTTAAAGCCTGCCTGCGCAGGCAGGTTCAAAAAGTTTATAAAGTTATACAAAGAAAATTGGCGGGTGATTTTGCGGAGCAGAGGAATTTTGCTCTGGAGAAAGCGGGCGGGGATTGGATATTGTTTGTCGATGCGGATGAAGAAGTGACTGCTGAATTAAGGAAAGAAATTCTAGGGATAAGAGATAGGAGATATGAAAGAGGAGACAAAGAACAAATTGCTGCGTTTCACCTCAAAAGAAAAGACCTTTTTTGGAGCAAGGAGTTGAAGTTTGGCGAGACAATGAATGCAAGAAATAAAGGAATTATACGACTGGTGAAAAGAAATTCGGGAAAGTGGATGGGAAAAGTTCATGAGGAGTATAAAGTTGGAAGTTCGAAGTTTGAGGTTTGGAGTTTAAAGCACTATCTTAATCATTATCCCCATCAAACGATTAAGGAATTTTTGCAGGAAGTCAATTTTTACAGCACATTGCGGGCAAAAGAACTCTATGAGGAAGAGAAAAAAACAACTATTTTTGCAATACTTTTTTATCCATCAGGTAAATTTATATTGACCTACTTTTTAAAGCTGGGTTTCTTGGATGGTCCAGCTGGGTTTGCCTATGCTTTTTTTATGAGTTTTCACTCCTTTTTGGTGAGGGCAAAACTCTATCAGTATCATCTGAAAAAGGCAACATGAAATATCTTTTATATTCGATTTTCGCTTTATTCTCACTCGGTCAAATAGGCAGACTTTCTTTTTTTAATCAACAGGTAAATATATATCTGTATGAAGGAGTCGCAGTAATAGCTTTGTTAGTATTATTTTCAAAATTTAGATTCGAGCCACTACAAAAATATTTTAAGCGGCTAAATCTAATATATATATTTTTGATCTATCTGACCTTTTCCTTCTTCTTGGGAGTGTTAGGATTTAAAACTTTGGAAAATCTAATCAGTTTTTTGTATTTAATAAGATTGATCTTTTATTTTGTCTTTTTTTTCTATCTTACCTATTACTTAAAA
>MFZI01000043.1 GCA_001789355.1 Candidatus Roizmanbacteria bacterium RIFCSPHIGHO2_01_FULL_39_8 | reverse complement strand
CACCCACAAAGCTAATAAGATCAGGCGAAGTCACCCCCCACTTAGTATATGCCTTCTGCTGCTCGGCCAAAATAGCGTGGTGATTCCAAATATTTTCAATGTGTCTGGAATTTGCCTCATAATTCTGGTGCAGTAAACGCATGTCCTCAGGTAACGCATCTATTTCCAGCCTTGCTCCAGCATCGTCAATCACAATCCAGCCTCTTTCCAAAGCCTTAAATAATCCATATTGATGGGGAGCTATAGAAGGGTGATTCAACGAATACAGGCGCGTTCTCGAATCCAAAGCAAAGTGATACTCCTCCCACACCGGTAGCAATGTATCCATCCACCCTACACCAAATTTTCTCACCATATTAATTGGTTCGGAGTAGCCTACAAGATTTGACCGCTCGGGTTCGTAACGCGCGGAGAACGTATACCATCCTTTGTATGATTCCGCTAACTCCCGGTCGGATGAAAAAATCATAGGTCTCCCCCTCAAATGACGATAACTTGATTGTGCATTTGCTCCGTATCTGTTGTCTTTTCCCTTTACTCTGACTATGGTGTGGTCATCATCACCGAATATTCCCTCAAGAAAGATAAGTCGAGGATCATACCCATGGAGATCATTCACCAGATAAGCCCACATAGCAACTTCGAAACAATGTCCAAATCCTGTTTGAAGTACCATCCGGGGTGGTAGCGCTGTTTCTTCATTTTGTTGAGAAGATCCATTTATTAGATGATCTTGATTATAAGTTAAGTTCCCGTCAATGAATCTCTGTACTTTCCCGGGCGTATTGAGCGCCGCCATAACAAGGCATTCTTCCTGAGGAAATTGCACGCCTAATTGATCCATCCGTAAACGCATACGAAGATATATATTCGGATCAACTTCGTCTTTAAGTTGCCGTACGAAGTAGGTAAGAGGTCTGAGATCTGGACTCAGCTTGTCGCCGGTAATTCTTTCGGACATAGAGAAGTGATTGTATCAGATCGATTAGACCTTTGGAAAGGTTAAATTAAGAAGTAACAAAATTCAGGATCTTGCCGGGAACGTAGATCACTTTATATTTTTTCCCGTCCGTGTATTTTTTTACTCTTTCCTCTTTTAACGCTTTTTCAATTACTTGATTCTGAATACTTACTTCTTGATACTTAATTCTTATCGTGCTTCGCACTTTTCCATCAACCTGTACCGGTATCGTCACCATTTCATCAGTAAGCGCTTCTACATCCAATTTTGGCCACGCTTGCAGATGTATGGAGTACTCCTCCCCTATCTGATTCCATAATTCCTCGGTTATATGCGGAGCATAAGGTGCTAGTAATAATAACAGTGACTTGTATTCTTTTTTTGTGACAAACTTCTTTTTTGAGAGGAAATTAAGCCATTCCATCATACTCGCAATCGCCGTGTTGAACTTTAGGCTCGGCATATCACTCGTTACTTTTTCTACAGTCTTATGCAACCATTTCGCATCTTCTGTAGTAAGTGTTCTATCTTCTATTTTTTCTTTTAAGTTCCAAATTCGTCTCAAAAAATTCTGCGGCCCTGATATTGCTTCGTCGCGGAAATCCCCGCCTTGATCAAAGGGCCCGATAAACATTAAATATAACCGCAGTGTATCTGTCCCATATTCGCTAATGTATTCATCAGGATTAATGACATTTCCCTTGCTTTTACTCATCTTTGCTCCCTCAGAAATAATTAGTCCGTGAGCCCTAAATCTCGTAAAAGGTTCCTCAAAATGTGAGATCAAATCAATATCTTTAAATACCATGGTTAAAAAACGGGAGTACAGTAAGTGAAGTACGGAGTGTTCTGCTCCGCCTATGTAAGTATTTACGGGCAGCCATTTTTTTACTCTCTCCGATGTCCAAGGTTGAGTTGAGTCTTCGGTTGAAGTGTAGCGGAAGAAATACCAGGCGGAATCCAAAAAAGTATCTGAAACGTCTGTTTCTCTTTTCGCTTCTTTTCCACACTTTGGACATTTGACTTTGTAGAAATTTTCGTCGCTTGCCAAAGGAGAAACTCCTGTTCCCGCGGGTCTGAAGTTCTCCACATATGGCAAAATGACGGGCAAATCTTTTTCCGGAACTGGAACGGTACCACAGGTATCACAATAAATCATCGGGATGGGCGGACCCCAGTAGCGCTGACGAGATATGAGCCAGTCGCGAAGATGATAGCTCACCACCCGTTTTCCCCATCTTTTTTCTTCTGCGTAATCCATTGTTTTTTCTAATCCTTGATCAAACGGGAGTCCGTTCAAAAATTTCGAGTTCACCATTGTTCCTTTCATCCCTCTGACAATAACCTGCTCGGGCTTTTCGATGGGAGAGGTGTTGCCATCTGGACCTTTGACTACACGAATGATCGGTAAACCGAATTTTTTTGCGAATTCAAAATCTCTATAGTCGTGACCCGGACATCCCTGGACCGCACCTGTCCCTACCTCACTCATGACAAAATCAGCAATCCATACCGGTACGTCCCATCCTGCAATCCTATTTTGAGCATACAGTCCGGTAAATACTCCTGTTTTTTCTTTTGCTTCCGAAATTCGTTGTGCAAGTGGTTTAGCAAGAACTCCGTCCACGTATTTTTTGACAGCTTGCTTTTGTTCTCGGGAAACTCTTAAGGTGCCATCTAAGATTTTTTTTACCACCTGATGTTCAGGAGCAAGGACAATAAAGGTCATCCCAAAATTAACCGGAGCTGTCGTAAAGCAGGTAATGACTTCTTTCGAATTTTTGATCGGATAGTCCATGTTTATCCCCACTTTTTTTCCAATCCAGTTTCTTTGTGCGGTCAATACTTTTTTTGACCAGTCTAATGTATCCAGATTTTTGAGAAGTCGCTCGGCGTATTGCGTGATCTTGAAAAACCACTGTTCGAGCATTTTTTTCGTCACGTTGGACGAACACCTTTCGCATTTTCCGGCAATCACCTGTTCGTCAGCGAGGACCGTCTTACAGGAGGGACACCAGTTTACTTCCGCTTTCTTTCGATAAGCCAATCCATTTTTATACATCTGTAAAAATATCCATTGCGTCCATTTGTAGTAGTCCGGCTTATACGTTTCTACTGTCCGTGTCCAGTCGAAGGCGTTTCCGATTGATGTGAGTTGCTTATAGAATCGCTCTTCCGTAACTTTAGAAAGATCCATCGGGTGTTTGTTCACTTTTATCGCATAGTTTTCGCTGTGGATTCCGAATCCGTCCAATCCTATTGGTTCAAACACATCGTATCCTTGCATCCGCATGAAGCGCGCAAAAATGTCTGCGCCGGTAAACGCATACATATTCCCCACATGGAGTCCTTCTGCAGAGGGGTATGGGAACATCATAAGAGCAAAGTAAGGTTTTCTTGCCTTGTCCAGATCAGGGCTGAAGATCTTGTCCTTCTTCCATTTTTGCTGCCATTTACTTTCAAACTGCTTTGGAATGTATTTTCTCATAGTTAATCACCCTGCTTGCCCCTTGAAGTCCGAAGGACGAAGTGGGGCCACTTTTGTTCAAACTCTTTAGGTATATATTTTTTCATAAGAAGAATTATACAGTATACTCCTGACTAGTGATGAAGCTTCCTTAAGGTTTTATCAAGCGGGTTGCTAAAAGCAATTGTGCAAGTCCAATAAAAGGACCAAAGGTGTCTTTTGCTCTATTCCAATCTTTTTTCAATTCTTGAGATTGATCTCCATCTGTTTCAAGAAGCTTCTTATGTGCTTGAAGAACAACGTATGCATTAGAATCAAATAAGTTACCGAGTTGATTGAGAAAGCCAATTTTTGGTTTTGTTTCCCCAACTGAAGTCATAGTAAAATACTATATCATAATTTTGACAGCCATGCAAATGCGGGAGGTATTAGCTTGGCAATTTATCTGAATCTACCTAATAATTGCTTAACTTCTTTTTTCTTTTCCTCTGTTACTTCAACTGCAACCACTCCCAAATTCCACTGTCCGTATAGGATGATCGAATGAAGCGGAGCAAAAAGAATCGCAGGCAATGCCAAAAGATCTTCTTCTCCTTCAACTTCGATTACTGATTTTTTATTATCGAATATGCTGTCATGAATAGCTTCTTTAATCCTTTTTCCCGCTTCAAGATTAATCTCTCCGGCTTTATTTTGTGTCTTGACATAGGCAACTTTGGTGCGCCTGCCTGCCGGCGAGGCAGGGCCGCACTCAAGTTGTATGGTCTCGTATATTTTTTCCCTCTGTATCGACTCTCTTCTCGATCTTAAATCAATGATTGAAATATGGGGAATATATTTCTGACGTATCAAACTTAAAGTAATAATATCGCCGACAGAGATAATGACTGGTGGAACAATTTTGAACTGATTGATCGATCGGATAGCTTTCTGTGCCACCTGATTTAACTGATTTACCGACCCACTGATTACTTTTCCCAGCGGCTTTCTCAACTCTTCCCTCATCACCTCCGGCAAAATTAATTTTTTCCTTGCCCCGCGTAGCTTTGGCCAAGTGGGGTTTCCCAAATAACTGTTAACTAATAACGAATAACAATGCCCATATCTATCAATTTCTCCCAGTCTTATTCTTTCCGACGTAATTGGCTTTTCATCATCGGCGAGGACAAAAGGTGCAACTATCAACTCTAGCGGTGGAAATCCACTCTTTTGTCGCTCTGAATTGACCTTTTTTCCATTTTTCAATGTATCTTTCGTCACAAGCAATGCATCTGCGGAAAACTTCCCAATCGAAGGCCCATATATATCTTCAAGTACAAATACTCTTGCTCTTTTTTTGTATTTTCTCTCTTTTAAATATTCCTCTAGCTTCTTGCTTCTGACTTCTAACTTCTCTATCGTTTTACTCAATATCTTATTTTTGACCATTTCATCCGAAGTAATTCCAAGAGAAACATGTTCTGCTATTTCGAAAGCCATATCAAGAAGTTTCTTATGCCCAATATGAAGATGGTCAAATGTCCCCGCATAGATGATATTTTTATATTTTTTCACTGAGATATTTTACTGTGTAATCTGGCACTCGAGACTCCCAGTTCATTCTATTTCTTTGCAACTTTCGAATCTTTGTTCCCTCATACAATTGCCGCTTGTAAAATCCAAGCCTTAATACTCTATATCCTGCTTTTTCAAAAATATTATCAGTCCAGTCATCGTTGCCAATTAGTACATCAAATTTCCCTGCTTTTTCAAGCGCCTTCTCCAACCATAAATCATCACTTTCTAGATAATCGTCAATAGATACAATTTTATTGACTCTTTCTTCTATTTTTTCCCGCTTTAGAACCTCACCTAAAATCTTTTTCCTCTTTTCTAATGATAAAGGGTTCTGCTTATCTCTCCTATTCGCGCTTCCAATGGCGACGGTGAGCTTATCAGCATAATGAAGAGATCGTTTAATTAAATGAAGGTGTCCTTTATGAAATGGTTGAAATCTCCCAATGAATAATCCAATAGCATATTTCTTCATACCGATCCTATTGTATCATTTCTTACCTTGTTAACTGCATTTCTTCTCTTGTCCACATATGTATATGTCTATACTCGGGAACTGCTACTTTGGCAAATTGGGTAGTTGTTTTCCTGGAACGCTCAAAAAGAATAATATCATCTAGTGTAAACCCGGACAAACTTGTGACTATTGCGATAAATTCGGCTACTTGGTAATCAGGAATATCATCTTCCCCCAGCCATACGACATATTGTCCAACTCCAGTAGGAAGATCTGATGGAAACATTTCTCTTACTAAAGTCATTTTGGAGGGACAGTTAATATAATGACCACGGACAATATTTAAAAAAGTATCTTTCTGCATTTGTTCATATTCTATCTGCGTCTGTGGACTTCGTGCTGGTACAAGCTTTAAATCCCTTACTAAATTTCTATCTCTCCGTAAAAGGTCAAAAGAAGAATATTCTGCAGAAGTAATAATTTCTTTCTCATGCGCCATTTGCTCAAGTACTGCTCTGGGGGTCATTATCTCAATTATTCCCTCCACAATTCCATTATTGAAAGGTTTTCTTGATCGAGCAAGAGCACTCATTTGAGTATAGTCACCAATAAATGAAGATTTGACAAAACTATCAATATCTGGATAAGCTGTCGGAAATTCTCCCATAGAAACTGAGGAAAGATAATTCTACAATTTTATAAGTCGAGCTGTATTGCTTTGTGTATCGTAGATAGCAAGACTAGCACCCTTCGTTTTTTCGTCTGTAACGGACATTAATGTGCCAGGATTAAGTGAGAGTGTTTTTCCTATCAACTTATTTATAGGAACGTGCGTGTGTCCATGAAAAACTGCATCATACTTTCCACATGTTATAAGGGCATCCGTAATCTCACCATAATCACCATGATAGACAAATATTTTCCTGCCACCCAGCGTAAGACTAAGAATACGTTCGTCAAACTCTATTGGAAGCTTCAGTTTTTTTGAAAGAAAAAGATGATAGTATCTATCTCCATCATTGTTTCCAAACACCCCCTTTATAGGACTTTTTAATTTTTTATAAAATCTTAGTGTAAAAGGAGAAATCCAATCACCGCAGTGAATTGTTAGCTTTACTTTTTCTTGATTTAAAATCTCTACTGCCTTTAAAATATTTTCGTATTGATCGTGCGTATCTGAAAGTACACCTATTTTCATGGAAGACTATTATACCAGTATTTTATAATATCAACACTGATATGAAAAGTTATTTACCGAAAGTAGATCCGAAAAAAGAAATAAAAAAACTTGGATTCAAAAATGCGCAGGAAATCGTAGATTTCAGCCTTGAAAACTCTTTTAAGTTCAAAACTCCATACGTTCAATAACACTGGAAATAGAAACGATCCTATAGTATAATGTGCCATGTCAACCTTTGTAGAGGCACTCCCAAAATACTATGACGAAAGCTCTCTTTGGAGACGCTTCAAAAGAA
>MFZI01000042.1:23031-25660 GCA_001789355.1 Candidatus Roizmanbacteria bacterium RIFCSPHIGHO2_01_FULL_39_8 | reverse complement strand
TTCTATTTACGGAATAACCAAAAGAGTTTTGACTTTATCATAATGATCCACGTCATAGAACATATAGATAATCCAAAAGAAATGATTAAAAAAGCTGTATCCCTTCTTAGTAAAGGAGGTGTTTTATATATCGAAACGCCAAATCTCGATAGTCACCTTTTCCGTGCAGAGAAATATCAGTATACCTTTCTCACTCCTCCAGATCATATCTGGATTTTCTCCCAATATTCATTTCAAAAAATGTTTGAAAAAGTAAAAAACATTTCGGTCGGACAAATCTCAACATATAGTGATCCCGTACATTTTATGGGAATATTAAAAAAGAAATTAGGCGGTAAAGGTAAGGGGTTTGTAGGTAAAATTGAATCCAAAAAAATAGCTTTTGAAACTTCAAACACACAACCTCAAAAATCCAATATTCCTCATATAAAATATCTTTTATTTGATAAACTTCTGGCACCTATTTTTACCCCTATCCTGAATATTTCGAGATATGGCACTATCCTAGAGCTTTATGTAGGAAAAAAATAATAATTTTGTAGCATATAAGCCATTGACCTCAATTGTAAGAAGAATTAGACCGAAAGTTAATGAGCAAAAAACTCGGTCTTTTTTTTATTTTTCTCACTTATTTCTTGTCTGCGACTTTTTTGGATGTGTTTGCTATTGAACCTTTTGTTAAGTATTCAAATAATCCTCTCGTTTTTTCTGGAAATTATTCAAGTTGGAATGAACTGAGAAAATACCAACCTTCAGTTATCTTCGATGAAGGAATTTATAAAATGTGGTACGCAAGTTACAATGGGACCCAGTTTAAGATTGCGTATTCTACTTCTCTCGACGGAATTGGCTGGACGAAACAAAATCGCTTAGATATTCGGCCGGGTTTTGACAATCATGATCCAAGTATTCTCAAAACAGCAGATGGTTACACCATATTTTTTGTCTCATCAACGGGAGGAAGTTCGCAAAACTTCGAAATTTACAAGATAAATTCTTCCGATGGAATAAATTTTGATCCGTCTACGCTTCAGTTGGTACTCCAGCCTTCGGGCAGTTTAGAGTCAAAATCAGTATCCTCTCCTTTTATCATCGTTAAAGATAACACCCATTATCTTTTTTATCTCTGTGCGAGCAGTTGGAGCCCTCAAGGATTACGAGTTTGCATGGCTACATCGACAGATGGCAATATATGGACCAGATGCCCAAATAATCCTATTCTAAGCGAAACAAGCGATGGACCAACTGTTTTGGAAAAAGATGGGAAAATATACCTTTTTTATCAGTCAACACCCGGATTAAGAATGGTGGAGAGCTCAGGCAATTTATCATGTACTACCGGATGGTCTAGTCCACAAACAGTACTCAGCGAACCTTTGGTCGGCCCAAGCATTCTTGAAAAAGATAACCAACTCTTGCTTTACTATACAGGCTTTAACCCAGCAATTTATCAAATATATCGCGCCGCATCTGGCGTTCAATTTACGCCAACACCAACCTTAACTCCTTCGCCTACTGCCACTCCACAAGAAAAATATCCAATTATTATTCTCCCGGGACTTATGTCCTCATGGAACAAAGAGGCGATGCTGCATAACCAGCAAGTTCCCCAACAAGACTGGAAAATTCTCCCATTCGTTCAAGAATATAAGGGGCTCATTTCGTCTCTACAAAACCTCGGCTACGTTGAAAATAAAAATTACTATATTTTTGCATATGATTGGAGAAAAGGTATCGAAGATCTTGCGAATAATTTATCACAATTTATCAGCACTGAAAATTTAGAGAATAAAAAAATTGATTTCGTGGGGCATTCTTTGGGTGGATTGATTGCACGGATTTATGTACAAAAATATGGAGCACAAAATCTAGATAAAATTATCACCGTCGGTTCACCTCATCAAGGCACTGCCAAGGCTTATCCTTTAGTTCAAGCTGGCGAAGTTGAGAAAGATAATTCTTTACTTTGGCTCTTGCAGAAATTAGTCCTACAGATTAATAAAAATAAGTTCGAAACAGATCGTGAAACAATTCAATCAGTTGTGCCCTCTGCTCAAGACCTATTTCCCATCTATGATTTTTTGAAAGACAAAAATGGCGATATTATTCCTGTTGATTCTCTGAAATTAAAAAATACTATTTTAAATGGCTATTCATTGAGTCTTCCAAGTATTTTTGATCATCTTATCACTATTGCCGGGAATAAAACCGACAAAACTCTTTTTGGATTTAAAGTCGGACAAAGAAATTCCTTAGATATATTACTGAATAACTACATTGATGGACGCCCTAGCGAAAATATATTCGATTATGGAGATTATATTGTACTTCAAAAAAGTGCTTTAGCAGCAAACAGTAGAGTGATTCTTCCTGGTAATCACTCAGAGATAATTTATAAATCAGACTCGATAAAAAATATTTTTGTCCAACTTCAAATCTTGTACGATGATAATCAAATTGTTGAAGGATCTCAGACAAACATTTCTCCGACTCTCATTTTTGCCTTACTTTCCCCAGCTGATATTGAAGTGAAATACGGCAATCAGACATTTGAAGAATTTGAAGGATTGATTTTAATTTCCGATGCTCACAAGGGTGATTATGAGCTAAAAGTAAAAGGCAAATCTCC
>MFZI01000042.1:18956-23018 GCA_001789355.1 Candidatus Roizmanbacteria bacterium RIFCSPHIGHO2_01_FULL_39_8 | reverse complement strand
CCGACTCATACATTATCTCTTTTGATCCTGACAATCCATACATATTTCCCATTAATCAAAACGATATACTTTCGCTTTTTGATCTCCAAATAAAAACGTATTTAACAATAAGGAAGGAATATAACCATTCAGATATTGGTGAAGCGATTGAGGAAATTCAAGACGCAAAAAAGAATTTCCAAAAAAAGAAATACAAAGATATGCGCAAACAAATCCTTCATTCTCTTGAAGAAATATTTAATGTACGCAGAAAAGCTCCTCTATTATATCGAAATGAGTTATATGATGCTCTTACCCAGCTTGAAAATCTCTACCAGAGGACATCCGAAGCTACCAACTATGCTCCTAAGAAAAAAGATTTGGAGAAAAAACTTACAGAGTTGAGAAAAAAATATTCTGACTATGAGTCATATCTTTTGAAACAAAATCAAAAAAAAATGAATGTTTTACAAAAGTCTGTCTCATTTCTTCACATGCAGGAAAAACTGGACCAGGCGGAAGAAGAATTAAATTCTAACAATTTATCTCTCACAGAAATTCTTTTCACTTCTTCAAGTTATTTAGGAAAAGAGATAAAATAAGCCCGCTTGATATTGCTAAAACATAATGCGACCGCATTGAGTTTTAGCAATGTTGTAATTCTTCTTGGATGATAAAAAGAAAGTGTACTTCCTTTTACATTTTGTAAAAGTTCTATATTTGAGATTAACTTCCTTTCTCAGGATGTTTACCTCTCCCTTCTAATTCGCTTCTTCTTTTTTTCACCTCCATATCAATGGTATTCGACAGAAGTTCGCTTGTAGTATCTAACCTTTGTGCTAGTGAAGCGACAATTTCCTCCCATTCCATCGGTCGGGCATCCCCTTCAACTTGAGTGTGTCCTTCAGCAGAAAATTCTTCAAATTCTGTATGATCAGCTCTAAAGTTAAAGAAAAATTCTGCTTTAGGTGAACCATACTCATCTTCCTTCGGATCTTGCTTACAGATGGCTGAAATTACCGCTTCTCTGCTTAATAAAACACCATATTCTTTTGCAATTCTTACGGATAAACCAACTGCTGCGGTTTCCCATGTTTTATGAAAAGAAACAATTCCAAATTCATTCCACATCTCTTTCTCATACCCCGCAAGAACAGACATCGAGGAAGGAGCAAAACACATTACAATGGGACGATTTTCTTCTGCTATATCTTTCAAGGCAGGTCCAACTTGACCTATTAAAAAATCAGCTCCCCTAATTTCTCCGTCTGCCTCCAATTCACGTTCAGGCCGAGGTACTTCAAAGTTATTATCTGAAACAACCACTGAATATTCTTCTAATGCCCGTGCCAATCCTTGTTTATCCCCATAAGTAATACGGTGTTGTCTATAAAATGCTTCGATCGAAGCAAAATATCGGACAGGTAGCCCACCAAACCGTCTCACTCCTCGAGCAATATTGGTCGCCCAGTCACGATCATCATCCAAAATCACCGCAGGTTTAAGATTTTGCTGTTGCATCAAGTAAATTATACTATACTCCACCTTACCTTGCTGATAATAGCTTTGCATTATATTCCTTAAATATGTAGAGTTGTTAGCTTTGTTCTTGAAGAATTATAGGGCTGAGTACTAAAATGGTGACATGCCTCACCGAGAGCCTGAAAAAACCTATGATATCCTGGCCCAAGCAGGAAGGCTGAGCTCTCCAAATCCACTCGGTTTCGTACTAAGAGGATGGATGCAGCAACTGGGAGTGCGTTGGCTTCCAAGACCTCAACAAATACATCTACTCGCCGAAAGGGAAAACATACCGGTTCCACACGCGACTCTTCGGTATGTGGTAAACACTCATTTTAGAGATCTGCAAAAAATAAACAGTGCAGCCTTCGCTAACATGGAGACTGAAAATGCATTACTTATGTTAGAAAGTCGCCCCAGCTTATTTGTGGGGAGAAGGCCGAGACCTTTTTTCAAATTGGTAAACCAGGTATACAAATTCTCAACGTTAGAATTGATCAGAGAAGTAGTTAATGCAAGTAAGCAAAAAGGGATCAACGTCCGACAACTTGATGCCGATTACAAGGAATTATTGAAAAGGATCATTGAGACCCACGGCGTTCCCTGGGGTCGCACCTATGCGCTTGTAGGAGGATATACCCTTGATCTTTTGGTCGATTACTTAACGAGCAATAGAATGGGAAGTATTTCCAAAAAGGATAAAGACTTCTTCTGGGTTCTGGCTCAAGTGGCAGGAAGAGAAATACAGCTGGGAGAAACAATATCTTCACCTTCCGTACTTCAAAGTTTTTATCCCGAAGAGAACTATTAAAAGTGGACCTGAGAGGACTCGAACCTCTGGCCTTTGCAATGTGAATGCAACGCTCTAGCCAACTGAGCTACAGGTCCTATAATCATTATACAAAACGCTCACTTGTTTTTTATAAGGGGCTTCACTAGAATAATATCTTATGGGTATTGTAAGAGGGATAATCGAGTTTGTGATGGATATTCTCGAAACTATCGTCTTTATCGGATCTTTGTTTATCGTTGTTTACCTCTTCATTATGGCACCCAACCAGGTCAAGGGAGCATCGATGGAACCTACATTCCTTTCGGGAGAATATATCCTCACCAGCAAGATCGCCTACAAATTTAGGGAACCACATCGTGGCGATATCATCGTTTTTCAGTCACCCAGAAATCCTGATATTGACTACATTAAACGTATCATCGGCCTGCCGGAAGATGAGATTCTCGTCAGGAACCAGGAAGTCTACGTAAACGGAAATTTGTTAGGAGAAAATTATATAGCCGATAAAACAAATGTTTGGGAGGGAGGATTTATCAAAAATGGTGTCCCGATTATTGTTCCTGATAATTCTTACTTCGTCATGGGAGACAATCGTCCCCGCTCCTCCGATTCTCGCGAGTTCGGTCCCGTTCCCTACCAGTCGATTATAGGAGAAGTGTTTTATCGTTATTTTCCCGCAGCAAAGATGGGTACCATCAACAATCCCTTCCCTGAATCCCTCCAATCCTCTCTAGACGTTCCAGGACTCGAGATGTTTTATCAGGCTTCTTAACAAACTGCCGGTATTTTCCAAGCTTCCTTTCATTTCGACAACAAGCTTAGTTTTTATACGGGTTTGGATGAGTGAAATGTCCAAATTTTTCCTTTTTGCTTTCAGATCTTGAACTATTTTATCCTTCTCTTCGCGGCCTATATAGTCACCAATACTTTTGATCTCGTAAAGAACTTCCCTGACGAGTTCTTCTGTTTTTTTTATCGTCAAACTATTTGCCAGAACTTGTTCGTAAAGATCAACCATTTGTTTTTGATTTTTAAGCCGCGAGATGATAAAAAGATGGCTTAAAGAAATGCTCTTGGAATAGTACCCATCAACTACTACTTCAGGAAGTTTATTCAAGCGCAGGAGATGACACACATACGAATCCTTTACCTGCATGATCTGTGCGACGTCTTTTATCTTCAGGTCATTATCGTGTATTACTCTTTGGAGAGACTTTACCTTTTTTACAATGTCTTCTTCTTCTCTGAGTGTCTTTATTTGTAAGTTGATATCAGCTGACGGAGACATATTTCTCTCCCCTTTTGTTGTCAAATTTTACTACCCCTTCTTTAAGAGCAATTATCGTAAAATCCCGGGAAAGAAGAGTCCCAGGGCCGGCATTAAATTGCGATCCTCTTTGTCGTATGATGACATTTCCCGGCCTGACTTTTTGTCCACCGTATACTTTGATTCCCAATCTTTTGGACTGTGAATCTCTGTTTCCTTTTACCGCTTTCTGAGCTTTTGTGTGAGCCATATGAAATAATTTTTAAGTCTTAAATTTCAATTTTTAAACAATCTTTAACATTTAAAATTTACTCTATATTTTTGTAATTTTTATTTTTGTCAGTTTTGGTCTGAAGCCCATCACTTTTCTGTAGCGTACTTTTGCTTTGAATTTGGCAACCCTTATTTTATCACCTTTCAATTGCGAAATGACGACTGCACTTACTTTATCTTTCAAAAACGGCATCCCAAGTTCCAGAGTAGTTTTTTCATCATCGAACTC
>MFZI01000042.1:17442-18930 GCA_001789355.1 Candidatus Roizmanbacteria bacterium RIFCSPHIGHO2_01_FULL_39_8 | reverse complement strand
CTTGATCTTTTGCGTCGATTTTTTCAACAATGAGTTCATCGTTCTCTTTTACGATATACTGCTTTCCCCCTGTCTTGATTACTGCGTGCTGTGCCATTCATACATTATAGCGAAAAAATCCAGAATCTCAATCAAAGAATTAACCCCCGGCTCTCATACATATGGAGACGTACAACATCATCAATAAAAGTAGACGCAGTCCACGACTGCCCGGGAGAGCCAAGAGGTTTTCCCTCTGGGGTATAGTATTCATGAAAAGTGGGCTCTCCATTCGGATCCACTGATCCCAGAACAAGCTCTATACTATCTCTTCTTAGCGCATTAGCTAGACCATGCTCCTTATAATAATCAAGCCCGCGGGCAATATAATAATTCATCGGGGGCCACACCGGTCCTCGCCAATATCTCTCGGGATCAAAAGCTGGGTGTACGGGGTCAGTACTGGGAACCATTTTATAGGGAGGATACTTTGTCCTCAGTTCCTCAAGATGAACTATCAATCTCGCCGCTCTTTCGTTTGTGATTGCCTCGGAAAATAATACCATGTAACTCGAGTTTGTCGGTACTTTGATGAGTTCTTCTGTTGCAAGATCGCGGGCGAAGTAATAGCCGTTTTCTTCATCCCATAAGGATTCCATCCCTCGTAAAGTAGATAATGTCCACTGGTTTATCTTTTCAGCCTCGCCTTCCTTGCCCAACAAGAGCGCCATTTTTAACAATTCTCTATTTGACCGGAGTAACATCGCATTCATCATCGGGTCTGCGACTCTAAAGGGTGAATCTTTCATTATCTTTTCTTCATCCCAACCCCATTCCTGATAGAGTTTAGGCAAAAAAAGATATTTGTCGTAATGATCTTGTACGGGCCTTTGGGAAGGCGGTACAAGTTGCGTATCAAGCCTCTTATATTCAATTCCTATTTCCTGCTTAAGCCAATTTTTCACTAACCAAAACATGGCATCTTCCCGGCTTCTCCCGTCTCTCATTTCTGAGCCCATACTCTTAAGAACGTTTTCGTTATTCCAGAGGTTCGCATATACGCTGTCCCATTTGGGAGAATTATCATCTCCACCCTCCCAGGGCTGGACGCTTACTACGAGTCCATTTATTGACCTCTTTGAATAGAGATACTCGTGATATGCCATGAGAGCAGGAAACATGTCCGAAATAAACTCTTTTTGCGCTCTGGGTTCTAGTTTTTCGGCTAATTCCCAGATACCCCATGCTGCATTTGGTGGTTGTATGATTTTCGAAGTTATCTTTCCAGCTTGAGGCAGTTCTCCTTTCTCAAAGTGAATCTGAGGTCCAGGAAAATAAGTCTCTCTTCGTAGACCGGCTTCATGGTAATAAATATGACCCAAAAAACCGTCGGGACGTTGAGATTCCATGAAGGTATAGACATCGATGAGAGCCTGATTAACATCAGGTCGTTGCGCAGCTGTCTGAAACGTATCCCAAAACCACAGATAAGGATAGAGGCGTGTAGGC
>MFZI01000042.1:11417-17364 GCA_001789355.1 Candidatus Roizmanbacteria bacterium RIFCSPHIGHO2_01_FULL_39_8 | reverse complement strand
GATGCCTCATATCTCCGGCGGGAGCCGTATACCCAAATCCAGGTCTATTTTTAGGATCAATCTCTACGATATTTCTTCTCAGACAGGCGAGAGCGGCGGAAATCTCCCGCGCGTGGGGAAGTTCCGTCCTTTGGACACGAGAAATTTCTGTTGATTCTAAAAGGGTACTCAGCATATGTGTAAATGAGGAAAAATGTGCTCCTCATTACATACCTGCTACGTATATTATACCCTATAGTTTTGCAATGTAAAACGGAATTAAGTGGTCTATGTGAGGATTGATTTGACAAGCTGATAGTGTTGAGGCTGATGTCTTTTGAAGTCCTCGGGGATATCCCGGAGTGTAAAAAAATCGGCTTTCTCTACCTCCTCCTTGTCTATAGTGATGGAACCACTCAGTACGTCACAAAAGACGACGATATCTATGGCTGGCCTGTTTTTGATCTTATGGATGTCGAGTATCCCCTTCATTACCACCTCGAGTCCTACCTCCTCCTTTATTTCTCGCTCGATTGACTGTCGGAAGTTCTCATGAATCTTGAGATATCCACCGGGAAGCCCCCAGAAGAATTGATAGGTGTGTTTAAACAATAATACTTTTTTATCTTTAACGATGATTGCTGCTATCCCCACTAAAAATTTATCCGACATGAGGTAGGAGATGAACCATCTCCATCTGAGCGGTAGAATTTTGTAGATCTTGAATAAATAGTGTTTCATAAGTCAGGGAATCAATGCAAAACCGATCATAAGAGCCACAAATGACGACCCCCCATAGGAAATGAAAGGCAGCGCAATCCCTGTTATCGGAAAAAGGCCAAGATTCATTCCAATATTGATGAGAATCTGAAAGACAAAATAGGAAAGAAATCCCGTGATATAGAGAAATGTTACCTTATCCCTTCTGTCTCTAAGAAAAAAATAGGTGATCTGCTTTTTGATAAGGTAAAAAATAACTGCACCATATAAAATCAAAGTGGTAATACCCCCGACAAATCCGAATTGCTCAACGAGCGACGAGTAGGCAAAATCGGTATGATTTTCAGGCAAAAAAGAAAGCCGTGACTGCGTTCCCAATCCTAATCCTCTTCCCATAAATTTGCCAGAGCCGACCGTAATGATTGCCTGATTCATGTTGTATGCTGTCCCCTGAGTATCGATATGCGGATTGAAAAAACTTGTTATCCTGTCTTTTTGGTAATCTTTCATGAGTCCCCACCCCAACGGCAAAGTAAGAAGGAGGATAAGGAAGAAATAGAGGAGATATTTCTTCGGCAGCTCAGAAAATAAAATAAGAGTTATAAAGATAAAAAAATACACAGAGGCATTGCCAAGATCAGGTTGTTTAAAAATAATAAGCGAGGGGATGACAAAATAAAAAAGCGCTTTGAGAAACAATAAGAAAGGATTAACGAACTTATAATCCCTAATTAAGTATTGAGCCAGAAATAAAATATAAAACGCCTTAAAAACTTCTGACGCCTGAAAGTTGAAAAAATAAAGGTCTATCCACCTTCGCGATCCTTTCACTTCAAGACCTATGATATAGGTTGCTATCAGGATTGCCAAAAAGAGCCAGTAAAAAAATGTTGCGTTCGTGATAAAAAAGTTTCTCCCGATTTTACGCACAAAAAAAAAGGCAGCAAAACCAGCGAGTAGGAAAAAAAATTGATTGGCTGCTATATCCTGTCTGATTCCTAAAATATTAAAAAACCCAATCGCCGAAAGAAAGAAGATCGGTAGTAAATAATAAATCATGTTTCAACGTTAAGTTCTGGACCCATTTTAATTTCTCTTGCCATCACTTTTTTCCCGATGGCGTCTGCAAATTGTTCGAGTTCAC
Organism: Candidatus Roizmanbacteria bacterium RIFCSPHIGHO2_01_FULL_39_8; assembly: GCA_001789355.1. Classification (GTDB taxonomy): domain Bacteria; phylum Patescibacteriota; class Microgenomatia; order UBA1406; family GWC2-37-13; genus O2-01-FULL-39-8. The sequence goes on along the minus strand of MFZI01000042.1, from coordinate 15,521 downwards.
TGGGTATCGTAAGCTGGATTTGTTCCTTGGGTTGTATTCTCAACTCTTTTCTTTTTTGCTGGATGGTGCGAATGAGATCGCGAACCTTGCCTTCTAATTTGAGTTCTTTCGTTATTTCCGTATCATATTCTAGATTTATTTCCTCTTTTCCTTTTTTCCATATAATTTTTTTGACGTTGAGCTCGCCTCTTATGATTGCTTCCAACTCTTCGCTATATTCTTTAGCAAGACTAAGATTCGTTCCGATTCGTACACTTGCAAGAGGTTGCCTCAGTTTAATTTTTAGTTCTTTGCGTTTTGAATGGGCAACCTCGACAATCGCTCTCACCGTTCGCATCTGCACTTCTAAGTCATTATCGATATATTTCATACCCGGCTCTGGCCAAAACGAAAGATGTACCGATGCTTCCCTGTTTTCCGCTTCGACAAGATGGGTATACATTTCTTCGCTCACAAATGGCATAAAAGGAGAAAGAATGCTGGAGAGAGTAAATAAAACATAATGCAATGTGTCATAGAAAGATTTTTTGTCTTCACTATCCTCGGAATTCACCCATATCCGCTCCCTACTTCGTCTGATGTACCATGTCGAGAGATCGCTCACGAATTTTTCAGTTTCTAAAGCCGCATCTTTTGGATTGAATTCCTGTAAATATTTTTTCACCAGCAGGACAAGATTGGCAAATCTGCTTAAGATCCATCTGTCCAAGATATGTTTACGTTCATTCTTTAACGTTAAACGTTTAACGTTAAACTTATCCAAATAAGAATATTCTTGGTAAAACTTATACACATTCCATAGGATGAGATAAAATTGCCTCCTCACTTCATCTGCTTTTTTGTAGCCGAATAACAGGTTTTGGGAGGGATCCTGTCGAGAAAACATCCAGCGCATCACATCGACACCTATCTTATCTGCTCCTTCCTGAAATTCGATCGAGTTCCCCCAACTTTTATGCATGGGTCTTCCATCCTCTCCCAAAAGAGTTCCATATCCCAGAACCCGCTTAAATTGGGGTTCGTTCTCCAAAACGGTCGCCTCAGCGATAAGCGCATAAAACCAGTTTTTGAATTGCCCTGCAAATGACTCGGTGATAAAATCCGCAGGAACCCATTTTTTCCACTCGTCCTTATTCTTAAAATAAAGCGGCTCTCCCTGATTATTTTCGGCAACCGTCGAGAATCCGACTATTCCTGCATCAAGCCAGGGATTCCCAACGTCATCGATTCTGTCCACGATTTCTTTACATTTTGAACATTTTATTTTCACTTCATCTATGAATGGTTTGTGAGGAGTATGTCCTTCAAACTGATCCCACCCGCTTACCGATTTATCCTTAAGCTCTTTCTTTGAGCCTATCACCTCAAAATTGCCGCATTTTTTACATTCGTATATTGGTAGCGCTAAACCCCAATAGCGATTTTTTTTGCTGATTAGCCAGTCGTGCATGTTTTTGAGCCAGTCAAGCTCCCGATCCAACCCAAATTCCGGCATCCATTTTATCTTCTTCGCCACCTCCACCATCCGCTCTCTTAATGTTTTTGTTTTTAAGTTTTGACTTTTGACATTTGACTTTTGAGTTTGCAATGGACGAACGTCCATTGCGATGTACCACTCATCTGCTACTTTCCACACTAATTCCGTCTTACACCTCCAGCATGCAGGGTATCGATGCTTGTATTTCTCGATTTTGAATACGAAGCGCTTTGGTCCAGCCACATCTTTTTCTTTTAGATAATCGAGTATGATTTCGGGATGTTTTTTTGCGTTTTTACCGGATAAAAATCCTAGGCCTTGCATATAATCGGCGTTATCTTCAATCACCGGGATCATCGGCAATCCTAATTTTTTTCCCAGTTTGAAATCTTCGGTACCGGCAGAAACCGCAGTATGAACCATTCCTGTTCCTTCCTCTTTGGAGATGGGGAGAATTCTTTCATCAGTAGGAATTACCGTGTGAAATGTTTTTTTGTTCTCCTGTGCGACCTTTTGTACTGCAGGAATATCGTCAAACGGACCTTCATATTTGAGTCCCACGAGTCCTTTCCCTTTTACTGACTTTAAGACTTTATAGACCTTAGGCCTTAAGACTGTTTTTATAGCTTCTCTTACCATCCACATCTTCACCCCTTCAATCTCGACCAAAGAATAATCAAACTTCTTATCGACTGCGACTGCGATATTTGCCGGAATTGTCCAAGGGGTAGTCGTCCAGACCAAGAGGTGCTCATTCTTTGTCCCGACAATAGGCAAAAGGAAATAAATCGAATCGTGCACTAACTCCTTGTAGTCTTCAGTCAAGATCTCATGTTCGGAAATAGCCGTCTCACAACGGGGACACCAGGGAACCGACTCATGCCCTTTATAGATCCACCCGTGCTCGTAACACGTCTTTAAAAAATGCCAGATCATGTAGTTATTGGTGTCGCTCATGGTGTAGTAGGAATGTTCCCAGTCAGCAAAATAACCAAGGCGCTTGGATTGTTCAGTCTGAATCCCTGAATATTTAAGCACTCTCTGTTTGCACAGTTCCACGAATTTGGCGACCGAAGCTTTGGGATCGCCAGGAATAAGATTCTCGATATCTTTTTTACTTTTTAATTTCAATTCTTTTTCTACCTCCACTTCAACCCATAGTCCCTGACAGTCAAATCCGTTCTGGAATCTTTCTTTATATCCAAGCAGGTTGAAAAATTTCGGCCAGAGATCTTTATACGTTCTTCCCCACGCATGATGTACTCCCATTGGATTGTTGGCAGTAATCGGACCATCAAGAAAAGAGAAGTACTTTTGCGAAGATTTATTTTTACTGAGATATTTCTTTATGACCCCGTTTTTATACCAGTGCGTAAGCCATTTTTTTTCCATTTCTGGAAAATTGAAGTTGTCTTGTTTTTTCCCTTGCATAAGTCATTATTTTACTATATTAGATTTTATCATGTTTTATCGAGTAAAATAGCTATATGGACGATTTATCAAGGCAAAGCTTAAGAAACCAGTTTAAAGACAAAAAGATTTTGATTGTCGGCTTAGGACTCCAGGGTGGAGGTCTTGGCTTAGCGAAATTTTTCGTGGATTTAGGAGCCAAAGTCAGCGTGACAGACAAAAAGACAGCACAACAGCTTTTAGAATCTATCAATCGGTTAAAAGAATATGATATTCGATTTATCCTCGGTCGGCATGAGGAAGCTGATTTTTTGAATGCGGATATTATTTTCAAAGGACCATCAGTTCCGTGGAGCTTACCCCAACTGATTTCGGCACAAAAAAAAGGAATTCCAATCGAGATGGAGTCTTCTTTTTTTATGAGCCTTTGCCCGGCTCCCATAATAGGCATCACAGGAACACGTGGCAAAACGACAACCACCATGATGATTTACGAACTGGCAAAATTGTCGGGAAAAAAAGTCCATCTTGCAGGAAATATTCCACAAACATCTACTATCAATCTTCTTTCTTCCATCGACCAAAACGATTTAGTGATAATGGAGCTTTCCTCCTGGCAGCTTGCCGGGTTTCACCGAAAAAAGATCAGCCCTCATATAGCCGTCTTTACCAACTTCTTTCCCGATCATTTGAACCTGTATAGTTCTATGGATGAATACCTGTATGATAAAAAAGCCATTTATTTTTATCAAAAACCGGAAGATTTTCTCGTTATCAATGAAGGCTTAAAATTACAGATTGTCTCGGACCTCATAAAAGGCAAAGTCTTTTTCTTCAACTCTAGATCCTTCCCGAGCCAACAAGCACACCTCAGAGGTGTACACAATCTTGAAAATGCAGGAGCAGCTTTTCAAGTATCCCAAATCCTGGGAATTGATCCGCTTAAATCTATTACCCTATTGAAGTCCTTTAAGAGCATACCCTATCGACAGCAAACGGTCGAGGAAAAAAATGGAGTTATTTTTATAAACGATACTACGTCCACGACCCCCACCGCAACCATAAGGGGTCTTGATGCCTTTTCCGACAAACCTATCATTCTTATCTTGGGAGGCAACTCAAAAAATTTGCCGACGGATGTATTGATTAATCGATTAATTGATACCAGGAAAATCATTCTTCTGAAAGGGTCTTTTACGGATGAAATTTTATCGATA
>MFZI01000042.1:4489-11371 GCA_001789355.1 Candidatus Roizmanbacteria bacterium RIFCSPHIGHO2_01_FULL_39_8 | reverse complement strand
AAAAGTCAAAAAGTCTAAAGGTCTAGACGTCTACTTGCTCTTTTCTCCCGGAGCCACGTCATTTGCCATGTTTAACAACGAATTCCACCGAGGGGATGAGTTCAATAGAATCGTCACCACATTAAAATGAAGTCATACAAGCCGTACAAGAAAAAATTTATCGGTTGGCTTTTTACCGTGCCGATCATCCTTTCGATTATTGGTCTCTTTTTTGTCTTTGAAGCCTCCTCAGTCAGAAGCTTTCAGGAATACGGAGAAAGTTTCCATTATTTCAAATTACAGCTCATTTGGATCATCTTGGGAATTGCTTCAATGTTTTTTTTCTCAGTATTTGACTACCGGAAACTTTATTATTTCTCATTATTTTTTATACTCGGGACGATTATCCTTCTGACCATTGTTCTTATTCCCGGAATTGGCTATTCGGCCGGCGGAGCAAGGCGCTGGATTGATTTTGGCGTGATTAACCTCCAGCCTACTGAACTTGCTAAGTTAAGTGTAATCATCTATTTGTCATCATGGTTTGTCACCCGCGAGCGCAAACGTTTTTTCTCTTTTTTAATCCTTCTTTCGATACTGATGTTACTCATCATCCTGCAGCCGGACATGGGGACTGCCATCATCGTTTTTGCGATCAGCATCATCATCTATTTCTTAGCGGGTATTGAACTCTGGTATCTCGCACTTCTTCTTCCGGGAGCCTTTGCGCTGTTTCTCCTTTTGGTAAGAGTCGCACCCTATCGGTTTAGAAGACTGCTTGCTTTTTTTGATCCCACGCTTGATCCACTTGGCATTACCTACCATATAAACCAGATTCTTATCTCTTTGGGTAGTGGTGGTTTTTTGGGTCAGGGTTTCGGGGCTTCCCGGCAAAAGTATCTTTATTTACCCGAAGCACACACCGACTCCATCTTCGCTATCATCGGGGAAGAGTTCGGTTTTGTTGGCACCTTCTTACTCATTTCTCTCTACCTCTATCTTATGTACCGTATCTATCAAATTGCGCTTCATGCGTCGGACCGTTTTGGCAAACTCTTGGCAGGAGGAATACTTGCCTTTTTCAATTTGCAAATCATCATAAACCTCTCCGGAATGGTGAATTTGTTACCTTTAACCGGAGTTCCTCTTCCCTTCATCTCCTATGGAGGATCTAATCTGTTGATTTCTTTTATGCTCATTGGTATTTTGATTAATATTGCAAAGAAATCGAGACTACTATAATGAAAATACTAGTAACAGGCGGCCATATTACTCCAGCTCTTGCAGTCATTGATGAGCTGAAAAATAATCACTCTCTCTTCTTTGTAGGAAGAAAATATGCGTTAGATACTGAAAGCAAACCGTCTTTTGAATATCAAGTAATCCAGAAAAGAAAAATTTCGTTTTATCACCTTCAAGCGGGGAGACTGACGAGAATTTTATCATTTCGCTCTTTCATCAACTTCATAAAAGTCCCTCTTGGTTTTTTTAACGCTTATAAAATCATTAGAGAAACCAAACCCGATATCATACTTTCTTTTGGTGGATATATTGGGTTTCCGGTAAGCCTTGTAGGGTATATCATGAGCATTCCAATTTATATCCATGAGCAAACAATTCATCCGGGAATAGCCAACCGTATTACTGGTCGTATCGCAGCCAAAATTTTTATCTCTTTTCCCGAAACCATACATTTTTTTCCTCAAAAAAAAACTATTATTACGGGGAATCCGGTTCGACAAGATGTTTTGAGAATAATCGAAAAACCTTTCCAAATAATTAAAAAGCGTCCGATTTTATATATAACAGGAGGATCACTTGGGTCACATAGCATAAATAGTCATATTGAGACTATCCTTCCTCAATTATTAAAGAAGTATACGGTAATCCACCAAACCGGAAATGTCGAGGAATATAACGATTATGAGCGACTAAAAAAGAAGGTGTCTCTTCTTCCGAAGGATCTGCAGGAAAATTATTATATTGCACCTCACATCAGTGAACAGGAATTAGGTTTTGTTTTATCGATAAGCGACCTTGTTATTAGTCGGGCGGGAGCAAATACCGTCTTCGAGCTTATTGCCTGGAAAATACCGGCAGTCCTTATTCCACTTCCCTGGTCTTCTTATCAGGAGCAACAAAAACACGCCCTTCTTTTTCAATCCGCCGGTGTGGCCGAAATCTTTGACCAACGCAATAACTCGTTGCAACTTCTTGATCTCATCCAAACGATTTTGGGAGATAGTCAAAAGTACAAAAACAATTTTAAAAAATTAACAAACCTTTTTCATAAAGATGCCGCATCCATCATTAAGAAAACTCTTGAAAACTCACAGTAATTCCGTCAAATATGTATTGATATTGGTACTTGGTCTGTTTTTTTTCGCCATTCTCTTTTTTGCATTTTCCTACTTTACTGTTAAAAACATCGTAGTAGAGAAAGGTCCTGGGAAATATAATATTATCGGAATTGACAACCTAAAAGAGAAAAACCTGTTATTGCTTTCGCTCCCTCAAGAAGAAAATAATTTAGAGGAACAAAATCCTCTTGTCGAATTTATCGAAATAAAAAAGCAGTATCCCCATACCTTACGAATACAAATATATGACAGCCGACCGATTGCCACCCTTAAGTTGACCAACGGCTATGCATTACTCAACAAGGAGGGAAAAATTTTAAGTAAGGCAAAAGAAGCTGATTCAAAATTTACGCTCATCACGTATTATCAAGCCTTTGACTATACTATGTTCCAGAGTGGAGAAAAACTCAATTACTCCGAGATCATTACTGCGCTTTTTTTTCTCGAAAAAATGTCACGTCTTAATCTGCAGGTTGAACGTATTGATATTAGCGGATCGAGTGTGATAGTATGTTACTTAAGAGATAAAAAGATATTTATCTCGAACACGAAAGACAAAACACAACAATTATTCGAGTTGGAGACCATCATAAAGCAGTTCAAAATCAAAGCCCAAAACTTTAAGGAACTAGATTTACGGTTTGATAAACCCATAGTCCGATTTTGATACATTATGGCAGATAAAATAGTAAGTGCTATCGACATAGGAAGCTCTAAAATAGCAACTATCGTGGGGATAAAATCTCAGGAATCAAGTGACCTTCGAATTATTGGATTCCATAGCACTCCATCTAAGGGTGTTAAAAAAGGGCTTATCGTAGATATCGACGACATAACGATGGCGGTCGAAGAAAGTGTCGAAAAAGCCGAGCGGATGGCAGGGCATAAGATCAATAATGTTTTCATCTCGGTTGGAGGTCCCCATATTGCATCTCTCAATTCACATGGTGTGGTTGCTGCTTCAAATCCGCAAGGAGAAATCGTCGAAGAAGACGTTAATCGCGCCATCGAGGCCGCTCGAGCGATATCGATTTCAAATACGAGGGAAATCATTGAGGTCCTCCCACGTGAATACGTAGTTGATGGACAAGCCGGAATAAAAAATCCTATCGGTATGACTGGCATTCGACTCGAGGTCGACACCCATATTATTACTGCTTCCCATACTAATTTGAAAAATTTAGAAAGGTGTCTTTCCGAGCTGGGTTTGACTAATGTCGGCTTTATTTTTGCAGGGCTTGCATCGGCTGAGGCAGTCCTCACCGATACAGAAAAAGAGCTTGGAGTAGTATTAGTCGATATCGGTGGGGGAAAAACAGATCTTTGTCTTTATGTGGATGGCGCCCTATCCCATTCTTCTTCAATACCGGTTGGCGCAAAGCATATCACCAACGATATTGCTGTCGGACTTCGTGTTTCACTTCAATCCGCAGAGAAAATTAAACTCAACTTACTCAGATACGTACAGCAAAAAAAAGATCCATTCAAGAAAACCCAAGAAATAAATTTGAGCGACCTGCGGCTTCCTGAAAACTTGGGAGAGGTTTCACTCAAACAGATATCGGACGGAATCATAGCTCCTCGCTTGGAAGAGATGTATAAGCTTATTTTCGAGGAAGTCGAGAAAAGCTCTTATGCGAGTGCCGTTCCCTCTGGTTTAGTTATTACGGGAGGGGGCGCGCTTACCATTGGAATGATCGAAACAGGTAAACGAGTCATGGGAATGCCCATTCGAATTGGATCACCGACCGATGTAAGCGGGCTCGTGGACGAACTTTTGAATCCACAATATGCAACGACTGTAGGTTTGCTTTTGTACGGGCAACAAAATATAATGGAGGAGACAAATTGGAAAAATTTTAACCGAATTTTACGCGAAGTGAATTTTGGTAACCCGGTTGCAAAAGTAAAAGATTTTTTAAAGCAATTTATCCCGTAGGTCTACGAAAGTACGAATCGATACGAATTTACTAATTATACTTTCATTTTATTCGTATATTCGTAAAATTTTCGTAATTTCGTAAGATCTCAATATGTTAATCAAGCCCAGAGTAGGACAACCTGCAAAAATCAAAGTAGTCGGAGTTGGAGGAGGTGGGGGAAATGCCCTTTCCTCTATGATTGCAGATGGTGGTATTGCGGGAGTCGAATTTGTTGCTGTCAATACAGATGCTCAAGCTCTTCTTAATAACAAAGCTACCATAAAAATCCAGATTGGCGAGAATTTAACGAAGGGCCTTGGATCGGGGGGAGATCCTGAGGTGGGAAGACAAGCCGCAGAGGAATCGCGAGAGCGTCTCAAGGATGATCTATCGGGAGCTGATATGATTTTTATCACCTGTGGTGAGGGTGGAGGAACAGGTACCGGAGCCTCCCCTATCATTGCAGAAATAGGAAAAGAAACCGGCGCACTTACTGTCGCAGTCGTGACCAAACCATTTGAGTTCGAAGGAACAAAGCGAAAATATGCAGCTGATGAGGGCATCCAGAACCTTAAAGACAAAGTTGATACCATGATTATCGTTCCCAACCAAAGAATCCTACAGGTGATCGAAAAAAAAACACCTATTCTTGAAGCATTCAGGAAAATCAATGAAGTTCTCCATCAGGGGGTCAAGGGAATTGCCGAACTCATCACAACTCCGGGTCTCATCAATGTCGATTTCGCCGATGTGAGAACGGTAATGAGTAATGCAGGGACTGCCCTTATGGGAATGGGGGTAGGAAGCGGTGAAAAAAGAGCCATGGCTGCGATCAAACAAGCTATCTCTTCACCACTTCTGGACGTTTCAATAGAGGGCGCTCGCGGGGTTTTATTCAATGTAGTCGGAGGTTCAGATCTTACTATGAGCGAGATAGACGAAGCAGCCTCAATCATTTCGAAGACTGTTGATCCGGATGCCGATATCATCTTTGGTGCAGTTATCGATGACAAAATGATGGATCAAATCAAAATAACTCTTATTGCTACCAAATTTGATGATAAACGCTTAAAACTCTTCAGGTTTAAACGGGAAGAACCTGCTGAAACAGGCGAAAAAAAAGAAACAACTACTGAGAATGACGAACAAGCAAAACCACCTGCTGAAAAACCCTTACTTGAGGATGTTGATACGGACGAAGAGTTGCTCGAGACCGAATCCGAGTTCGACATCCCCGCGTTCTTACGCAAGAAATAAGATCTATTGCTTCTTCAGCGGCGATGCTTCTTATCGGATGAACTTTCTTATATTTTCATTATGTTCTTCAAGTGTGCGAGCGAAATGCAGATGACCGGTGGAATCCGATACATAAAACAGATAGGGTGTATCCGGATTTGCATTCACTACGGCTTCTATCGACGCCAAACCCGGGCTTGCAATCGGTCCTGGAGGCAATCCTGCGTTTTTATAGGTGTTATAGGGAGAGATCATTTCTAAATCATCTAGCGATAGTTCTTTTTTCCACCAGCTTTTTTCCCCTGGTTGATAGCCTAAAGCATACTGCACTGTTGCGTCGATATCGAGCTTCATTCCACTATCTAGTCGGTTGAGAAGCACGCTTGCTACCTGACCTCTATCCTCATCGTATTTTGCCTCTCGTTCAACAAGCGAGGCGAGCGTCAATACTTCATCAGCCGTGAGGTTTTTTTGACGGGCTTTTTCTTTCAGGTCGTCGCTAAAACGTCTTTCGAGATTAGTTTTTAATATCTGTATCACCGCTTCGGCGGTCGCATCTTTAGGAATAAGGTAGGTATCAGGAAAAAGATATCCTTCTTGTGCATATTTGAGAAATTCTGTCTCTGGTATCCCAAGGTTTTGAGAAATTACCTGAGCTATCTCTTCTTTTCGGGTTCCCTCGATAATCGTCACCCAGATATCAAGTGTGCCTTTAGTCAGTGAATTTGCAATTTGATGTGCGTCCATCGATTGATTCAAGCGAAAATCTCCAGCTTGAATATTTTTTTCTAACCCGAGCTGTTTGACGACCAAGAAGAAAACGATCTTATTCCTAATTAATTTTTGGTCATACAGATTATTGATAATACTATCCAAACCCTCTCCCTTCTGCACAATAAAAATCTTGCTTTCTTTTACATTTTTCTCAACCGGAAGTGTTCCGGCTTGATAATAGAAATAAAATCCTCCGCCTACAACGAGCAAAAATATGATTAGTATAATAAGTCTCTTCATATAATTTCTGTATAAACTTGAAATTTCATTCAATTTCATAGACCGGAAAATTCGCGAAACTTAGGGATGCCTCTTTTAATTTGTACTTATCGGTCGAGTATAACTCTAATAAAGGCTCTCCTCTTTTTATATATTCATCCAATTTCTTATAAAGAAATAGACCTGCAAACTTGTCCTGTGGTGCACCGAGAATTTTCGCCAACGAATTGAGATTATAGTTGTTTATTCCCTTAATTTTACCAGAATGCGGGGAACGAATTTCCGACTTATGAGACTTTATTTTAAATGAATCGGACGTTATCGAGCTATCACCCTTTTGTGCACTGATGATTTCCTTAAATTTTTTCAGCGCTAGTCCTCCGGTCAAAATT
>MFZI01000042.1:0-4479 GCA_001789355.1 Candidatus Roizmanbacteria bacterium RIFCSPHIGHO2_01_FULL_39_8 | reverse complement strand
CTAAGAGCTTTCCTGCTAACCGGAGCGCTTTTGCCTCGAGGATCAAAGGCCTATCTTTTTTTTGTTCCAACACATACAGGACGTCACGAGCTTCAAGCGCCGGACCCACTCCTCTTCCCGCTGGTTCAAGTGTTTCATTGATATCGAAGATTACTTCTATTTTGAATTTTTCAGCCAATAGCTTAAATTTATCTTTTACTTTTTCTGCGTCCTGAAAGTGTCTTATTTTCATCGTCTTTCCAACTGGAATATCCAATATAAGATGTGTTGCTCCTACCGCTATTTTTTTCGCCATTATAGAAATAATGATTTTGTCGAAGGACTCAAAAGAGAGAGGTTCCTCAACTTTTATAATGATGTCATCAGCCGGAGCAATATTAAGATGACCATTCCAGGCGATACAACCTCCCACGCGCTCAACAATATGACTTATCTCTTTTGCGGTAAGGTTGACTTTAGCTAAAACTTCCATCGTGTCAGCTGTGCCCGCAGGCGTAGTGATCGCACGCGAAGAAATTTTTGGGATTTTAATGCCTGCTGCCGCGACAATCGGGACGAGGATCATCGTGGTTCTCGTTCCGGCTACCCCTCCTGTCGAGTGTTTGTCCGCAACAATCCCATTAAAATGAAGTTTGTTCCCTGTCTCCACCATTGCCTTCGTGAAATGAAATAGTTCTTCAGGGGTATACCCTTCCTTAAACGAGGAAGCAACAAAATAAGCAGTGAGAACATCGCTTAGACGTCTATGAGCTATCTCATCCATCAAAAGATAAATCTCTCGATAAGAAAGACGTTTACCCAAAAGTTTTTTCTGAATGGATTTTACCGCTGTTACTTCATGATCGCTATTCATGGGTTGAGGTGAATTCGATAATTCTTTTCCGATATTCTTTCGCCTTAATAATAATCTTTCCTACCAAATATATTTCTTTCACATTTAATAACCACGCGGTGAACAGATAGAAAAAAACAAACAATGTACTTCCTGTCACTAATAAAAAGAATACATTAATCGTGTAGGAAGTGTTGAATATCAACCCATCCATTAATCTCATTGCATAATATGCGATGAGTGAAGAAATGAGCGTAGCCGATACCATTTTTATACTTTCTAATAGAAGAAATTTGAAATCAAGATGTCCGATTCTCCGGGCAAGAAGTATGAGAAGGAAGACGACATTGAAAATCATCGACAGAGAAAATGATATGGCAAGAGACCATACGGGAAGTTTTAAATAAAGAACAAATACGATACTCATCACCGTATTGAGCCCAATTCCCATTACACTAATGAAAAAAGGCGTCCTCGTGTCTAAAAAAGCGTAGAAACACCGAGTGATTAAGTAATAGATCGTATGAAAAGGAAGTGAAAAAGAAAAACAGGATAAGGTAATGGCAGTAGCTACCGTCGCCTCCCAATCGAACTTTTCACCTCCAAAAAAAAGTCTCACCAGCGGAGTGCGAGCAAAAATGAAAAAACTTGCAATAGGAATAGTAAAAAAGAAAAGATTGAGTATAGAATCCACTATAATTTTTGCGAATTCCTGAATTTTACGCTCCTGGTAGACTTCTGACAAATAGGGTAAAGATGCCTGTCCAAATGCTACCCCAATAACTGAAACAGGGAGTAATTGAAGGTGCTGAGCAAAATAAAAAACTGTGTATGATCCGGCTCCCAGTAAAGTAGTGAGAATAAGATCAATAGTCGCATCGATCTGAGCCACTATAACAGTTAACGTACGGGGAATGAGTATGCGAAAAAAATCGACCATCCCTGCCGTTTTTTTGATGACCGGAAGATATTCGACACTATCTGAATAGGCGAGAATCGGGAGTTGTAGTAACAAAAAAAGGAGCGCTCCCGCAACAACCCCAAGAATTGGTGCTAAAAGATAAAGCGATGAAGAAAAAAGAAGTGCAAAAACAATAATCGCTACATTGTAAAAAACAGGAGCTAAAGCAGGCAGGAAAAACATCTTATTTGCTTGGCCGATACCAGTGAGCAAGTTGCCTGCGATAAGAAAGGGCAGTTGACCAACCAAAAGCAAGCGGGAATAAAAGACGATAGAGACTATCTTGTCTTCGCTGAAACCAGGGGTGATCAGCGGAACGATCATTCCCATCGAGAGATACAAGATAAATATAAATACAAAAAGGGCCAGGAAAATAATATTGACTATAGAAGAAAAATTGATATTGAGCTCTTCCCTGTTTTTCTGATATTTAATGAAAATCGGAATAAGACTGCTCGTTAAAGCTCCAGTAATGAGAATTTCAAAAACGAGATCGGGTATCCGGAACGAAGCCAAGAATATATCGAGTTCTTCTTTTGTGAATAATCCAGAAAGTGCGCGGTAGCGTAAAAATCCAAACAACCTCGCTATGACAATCATTACCGAGATAAGAATAGCCGATGAAAATATGCTGGTTTGTTTGGCAAATATGAAACTCCGTGTCCTTTCAACTATTTTATTCATACCGTTGACTCCATGAGAAGATAAGATCTCACTATATCATATTATAATTTATCCGTTAGGATAAATTAAAAGAATTGCAATTGGATTACCATAAAAGACTGCGAATCTAATATAAATGGTTCGCAGATTCTTGACCTCTTTCTATCGATCAATGGGAGTAAACAAACCAAATGGGAGAGACATGGTTCCGGCGATATATTCCACGGGCAAGGTTCCTACGCCAGCGCATTCTGACCCGTTATGTTGATGTGATCCCAAGATTTGATCCTTGAGTGCGGAAGGAACATTTTCACCGCATGAGGAACATTTATAGGCGAGTACCGAAACAGGAATAACTTCTGGTACTCTTGCAGAAACTTGGGGAGGCAGACTAATTTCATTCACCATGACGACTGTTGTACTTTGTCAAAACTGATTTTACAACTTCTTTCGTCTCCTTACCTTGCGTGAATGCTATTTAGAGTACAGATTCAACTTAATACACCAACTGTGGTCCTTGACAATGAAACTAAAATGGCGTTAAATGGTTATATATGTTTTTTCTTGGGGAGTATAGGGTGACATTTACCGGGCAGGGAAGAATTATTATCCCAAAAAAGATTCGAGAGGCTCTCGGAACAGAGAAAACATTTACATTGACAAAAGGCTTGGATAGCTGTCTGTCGGGTTTTAGGAACAACGACTGGGAGAAAGCGGCAAAGGAACTTTTAAACGCTTCCCCCTTAGAGATGCAAAAGGCAGAGACTAAACGACATCTCTTTTCTAGTGCGATCATTGTTGAGATTGATGATCAGGGTCGATTTGTAATTACAAAAACACTTTTAAGTTATGCTGGGTTAACCAGCGAAGCGGTAATCATCGGAGTCGGTGATCATTTTGAAGTCTGGCAACCACAAAGATGGCAGGAATATCAAAAGAAGCTCGAGAAATTTAAGCGTCCGTTTGGAGAATAAAGAAATAATGCACACTCCCGTACTTTTAAAAGAAGCGGTAGATGGACTCGATGTCAAGTCGGGTGGCTTATACATCGATGCAACGGCGGGAGAAGGTGGACACCTTCTCGAAATCGCAGGAAGAGGAGGAAAGGTTTTAGGACTTGACCGGGATGAGAGACAAATTAAACGTTTAACGTTAAACGTTGAACGTTTAAAAAACATTAAACTCTTACAGGGAAATTTTGCGGATATAGAACAGATCGCCAAAAACTATAGTTTTTATCCGGTCGATGGAATACTTTTTGATCTGGGTCTTTCGATGGAGCAGATTGAAAATTCGGGGAAAGGATTTTCCTATAAAAAACTAAGAGACCCGTTGGATATGAGGTTCGATCAAAAAACTCAGATAACAGCAAAAGACATAATTAAAAGTTCAGACAAAAATCAACTCTATGAAATTCTGGCGAAATATGGCGAAGAAATTCGCTCTATGGCAATTAGTCAGACTCTTGTTCGCGCCTGTACCATAAAGCCGATTACAGAAGTGGGGCATTTGATCCAAGTTATTGACGAAGCGATAGGAAAGAAGGACACAAAAACTTATGCAAGGGTTTTTCAAGCACTAAGAATAGCCGTCAACGATGAATTTGAAAATTTAAAAAAGGCGCTGCAGGGGTCAGTACATATTCTGTCAGAGGGAGGAAGAATGGTAACAATAACATTCCACTCGCTGGAGGACAGGATAGTTAAGCAATTTATTCGTGAGAAGAGATTAAAACAGTTAAATAAAAAAGTATTTGCAGCAAATCCGAGGAGATTTGAAAGATCAGCAAAACTAAGAATAATTAGCCGCTGACAATATATGAAACAATTACTCGTTCTTAAACATCTTGTTTTTATAGCTCTTGTCATTTTACTGTTCTGCAATATTTTCGTTTTCTTACAGAGTATAAAACTGGGTGATCAAATTAATAAATATGAAAAGGAGATCAACAGGCTTCATCAAGAAAATTTAGTTTTAGAAAATAATGTGTATGAGGTTGATTCGTTACAATACGCCTCCTCTA
>MFZI01000041.1:27183-28436 GCA_001789355.1 Candidatus Roizmanbacteria bacterium RIFCSPHIGHO2_01_FULL_39_8 | reverse complement strand
AGATGGGAGAAAAATTAGTCCGAACACTTTTTATCTCCGGTTATCCTTACGTGGCTTCAACGGGGTGGCTTAATATGCTTATCAACTTTAATCATAATGTGGATATTTCTTATCACATCGAGCAGGTTGACCCGCTTCTGGCGTTACCCAAACTTAACAGGAAGATAACCGAGCTTGAGTCAACTAAACGCACCATGCTTAAAGAGGGTAAGGTGATTGGTTCGGAAATCACTGATCCACTCGAATCGGCGATGGAGTTGAAAGACAAGATCCAACGAGGTCAAGAAAAACTGTTTCAAGTTTCTATCTATATTACATTAACTGCCGACAGTCTTACTGATCTTAACAAACTAACCACCATTATCGAAACCGTCATGTCAACACGGCTTTTCTACACCAAAACCGCCACTTTCCAGCAGCTTGAGGGGTTACAGTCAATTTTGCCCAGAGGCGAGAACCTTTTAGCTCAAAAGCGTAATCTTGACAGTTCATCGGCTGCTCTTACGTTTCCTTTTGTCTCATCAGAGTTGGTTCAAGAGTCCGGAATCTTGTATGGAATCAATAAATCAAACAATTCTCTGGTAATTGTCGACAGATTTAGTTTAAACAACGCCAACTCCATTATTTTCGCCCAGTCGGGATCGGGAAAAAGCTATACGGCCAAGGTTGAGATCCTTCGCCAGCTGATGCAGGGAACTAAAGTAATCGTTATTGACCCGGAGCGGGAGTATAAGCAACTGACGACTTCTGTTAAAGGCACTTATATTCAGCTTTCCACCAACTCCAGAGAGAAAATTAATCCGTTCGATTTTTCCTTAACAAGCTATCATGGAGAGAATAACCTTCAAGAACACATTCAAGACCTTACCGAGATCATTTCTTTAATGGCCGGTAATCTATCATCGGAAGAACGGGCAGTAATCGACAAAGCTCTCATCCAAACTTACAAACAGTTTGGTTATTCAATGTATGGTAAAAATAACTCCTTAAAATCTAAAGAGAAGAATTTTCCCTTGCTCAAGGATTTTTATAAAGTGCTTAAATCTCTCCACCAAACAGATCTTTGTAACCGGTTGGAACGGTTCGTCCAAGGTTCTTTGTCCTCTGTTTTTGACTGCCAAACCAATATAGAGCTTGATAATCGTCTGGTTGTTTTTGACATTAAAGATTTAACAGAGTCGCTAAGACAAATTATGATGCTCACCATTGCCAATTTTGTGAATGCCCAGGTCAAATCCCATCCCCAAAAGAGA
>MFZI01000041.1:26700-27173 GCA_001789355.1 Candidatus Roizmanbacteria bacterium RIFCSPHIGHO2_01_FULL_39_8 | reverse complement strand
CATTATTTCCCAACAGGCGAATGATTTCTTAAGTCAGGAATATGGCCGGGCAATAGCTTCCCAGTCTGCTTTAAGAATTTTGATGAAGCAGGACACAACAACTATAAGGAAGGTTGCTGACGAGTTTAAGTTAAGCGAATACGAACAGCATTTTTTACTAACCTGTGATCGCGGTGAAGCTTTGATTATTGCCGACCAAAATCATGTTGCTCTCAAAGTTGTTGCCTCAGAAAAAGAACACCCGCTTTTGACAACTGATCCTAAAGAAATTTATCTGTAGAAATGAATGAATCACATCAAAATTGGCTTAGCGTTATGGTCTTTCCGACGTGAGCTCTCCTACGTTATTCTGGCTTTCCTCATAATTCTCTCACTCCCGATAGTAGCCGTTATTATCCTAACCAATACTGGCATTAATATTGTTTCAGATCAACTAGCAACTGTTAACACCAAAACGCAGACTGTCCAGATCC
>MFZI01000041.1:10414-26641 GCA_001789355.1 Candidatus Roizmanbacteria bacterium RIFCSPHIGHO2_01_FULL_39_8 | reverse complement strand
ACAGGAGTCATCACGCTTGAATTTGGAGAAATTGATCTTCCATACCAACCGCTTCACACAGGAATAGATATTGCTAATCCGCAAGGGAAAATCGGTGATGATATTCATCCTTTTATGGACGGGACTGTTATATATGCAGGTGAGATCTTCTGGGGATTTGGAAAGCATATCATCATTGACCACGGAAACAATATTACTTCCATTTACGCTCATCTCGATAAAATCTATGTCTTTAAGGGGAAGGAAGTCAAAATCACGGATGTTATTGGAAAAGAGGGAAGAACAGGTTGGTCAACTGGCCCGCATCTGCATTTCCAGATCAATGTGTTTGGTATCCCTGTTAATCCGAGAACGTTTTTAGGAGAAGGAAATCCAGAGTAAAAGAAAACTATCTCTATTTGATATATAATGAAAATAAATATGGGATCTCAAGAGGAGGTAGCTAAAAGGTTTAAAAAAGCGCGAAAAGAAATAGGCTTAACGCAGTTAGAAGTGGCTGATAAGGCTAATGTAAGTGTAAATTATTACGCCCGAATCGAAAGAGGAGAGGTTAGTCCCTCACTAGAAACCTTAAAAGATATTATGAGGATACTTAAAATCAAGACTTTGAAGATCTCAAATCCCTAGTTGGCTTCAGGCTTCTTATCTTTCTTAATCTCATCGACGACAACTTTTCCAAACTCCTTGAACGTATCCAGCAATTTAATAGCATGTTCCCGCGTGGGATCTTTCACGCCTTTTTTACCAAGTTCAGAAAGAGCCCAGCTTATTTCCTTTTTGCTATAGTTTGGATTAGCCATCTTTTTCATTATACATCAAAGAAATTTATAAAGTTTTAAGAAACCAAACATTTCCATGGTTGCACTTCTGTCTTCAATCCTTCTCATAATTTCTCGGCTATGACTCTGTGATAAGATATTCAGACTCCCTTCCCAGAGCACTTTTCTATCCAAAATAGCCAGTTTACGGTGGTGATTTCCAATACATAACAAAACCTGTATTCCAACAGTTTCGCACCATTTGATGATCTCTTCTGACTGAGGTTCCATAAAATCGTCATGTTCCTTGGGATCACGGGTAAAGATATAAATTTTTACGCCTTTTTGAAGTAATTTTTGAAAAATATGATCAAATGTTCTCATCCGTTCACTGGTAATATATGGAGATTCAATAATGACTTCATTCTGATAATCTTCCAAATCACGCGAGAACGTTTGATAAAAGGTCTTTTCATCATACAAAGAGGAGTTAATCATTTCGGTTCCTCCTCTCTTGTTTCAATTATGGATACTTTTCCGTTATAATAAGTGAAGCCAAGTGCCTTAAGTTTGGTATAAACCCGTATTAAACTTTCAAATAAGGGGTTCCAAACACCGGACAGTTGGCTCACTTAATTCGTAGCTATCGAATGAAGTCAGATTTGTTGCGAGTTACATAAGTCACACCTTCAATTTTGAGACAAAAATGTTGAAAAAGACTCTATTTCGATTCATGCTTGTTTTTTTATTTGGTTTCACCTTTGGCTTCATTATTTTTAAACTGTTCGGAAACTCACTAGGACGTTCCCAAATGTCCCAAGATCGTCTTGGCGGCTACAAATATATAAAACCCCTGCTTGAGTGCAATATTGAAAATGAAAATCAAAAAGAATTAGTAAATTTTAAAAACAAAGTTGAAGAAAACATCCATACACAAATAGAGGAAGGAAATATTAATGAAGCAGCGATGTATTTTCGGGATCTTAATAACGGTCCATGGATCGGCTTGAATGAGCAAACGGAATTTGCACCGGCGAGCTTGTTGAAGGTTCCCCTCATGATGTCGTATTTCAAAATCGCCGAAAAAAATCCCAAAATCTTAAAAACAGTTCTCACCAGTAAGAAACTTGAGTCAAATTATCCTACAGGACTACTTCCAGAGTCAAAAATTACGCCGGGTGGTCTTTATAGTGTTGAGGACTTGATTCACTATATGATCGTGTATTCAGACAATGACGCCGCAGGCAGTCTGCTTGAAAACCAATTCATGAATGAAAATGAATTCTATCGAGTGTATAGGGATTTGAATATCTATCCTCATATGGATATTAATAACGAGGATTCGATGTCCGTTCAAACTTATGCTTCTTTTTTCAGAATTCTTTATAATGCTTCGTATTTAAGTAAAGACTATTCAGAGATGGCCTTGAAACTTCTTACCCAGACTCAATTCGATCAGGGGATAGAAAAGCCAATTCCTAAATCAATCAAAGTCGCGCACAAATATGGACTCCGAGCCCTTCAACCAAATCAAATTCAGCTCCATGACTGTGGAATAATTTATTACCCGAATAATCCTTATCTTTTATGCGTAATGACAAGAGGGAGCAATTTTCAAAGAATTAATGAGGTGATTGCGGATATTTCAGAACTCGTATATAAAGAAATCGACAATCAGTTTAAGAATTCTCAATAGATGAGTTCGCTACTTGACTTATTGAGAGTAGTGGATTATTATTCTGGTAATGAAACGTGGTAAAGATTCATATTCGTTTTTGACAACGCTTGCAGTACTACTGCTTCTTCTTGGAATCTTTGCCTCGGCAAGAACCATAGTGAACTTCCTTTTATTTTCTAAATATCCCACGACTGGTGTAATAACGCTGAACTTTTCTGGGGTTCCCACCTATAGTGGGCCAAGAGAAGATGATTGCGAAAGCATTTCTTCATATCCAGGAGATCAGAGTTCTGCAGCGTCGATTAAAATGCAAAAAGACAGCTGTCTTTCGAGCGTCAGAGATACAAGGGAAGCCGCAAAAACAAATGATATTAGTACTTCGGTTATGTTCCTCTTTTTAGGCGGAGGACTTCTTGCAGCCCCTCTCGTTCAGAAGGCTGGTAAAAAGTACTTCGCCTTTTTATAGCAATAGGGTCTGAATTTTTGTGTCGAAGGCAATAATTGCTTTGTTAAAACTATGATGATCCGAATTGCTAATATTCCCAAAAAACAAGTCAAGAAAATGGTAAAAAAGGGAAAGGACTTAGATTGAAAGTTGAGAAGTTTTCCTGTCTGAGTAGGCTTCAAGAGATCGTCTGCAACTCCCAAAATTGTTTCTTCCGTAGACACTTTTTTCACCGTAGGCATAATAAATGTGGTGGGGTTTGGTGACATGGAAAGTCGAGGAGTTGGAGTGGAGGAAGATAGGTTGCTAGAGGAGGATTGGTTGTTATTTGAATTAGTGTTCTGTTGATTTTGATTAGAATTAGTACCGGTGCTCTTGGAAGGAGTCGGTGACTGGGGAGGAGTCGGCGTACGAGTAGCAGCAGGAGTTGATGTTGAAGTCGGGGTAGAAGATGGAGACAGAGTGGTTGGTGTTGGTATTGGAGTATCGGTAGGTGAAGGAGTAGGCGCTTCTGTTGGTATATCTGTCGGGATTGAGGTAGGAACATCTGTCGGGATTTCTGTTGGAGTTTCTATCGTTGGGGTTGGTTCTTCAATAACATCTTGGGATCTCACATCTGATCGGAAAGAATTGAACAGGTAGACATTAAAAAGGATAAGCAGAAGAAAGAAGATGATTTTATTTTTCATCGGCGCATTATAGCAATCAATTCAATCCAATTCAACAAGAAGATATATTTGCAATTTATTTTACTCACTGCTATCCTCATAGTATGAACTGGCTGAAGGTAAGATTTCCCGAGGGTTTCACGCTTATAGAGGTCATCGTCGTAATGGGAATCATCGGTATTCTTAGCACTGCGGGAATTTTTAGTTATACCGGTTCTTTGGACAATGCAAACAAAAGCAAAGCTCTGCAAGACATTCATGATATAGTGAGGGCAGTTGAAACACTTTCTATTCATACGGGTAAATATTCGAATGGCTGCCCAATCGACGAGATGTCAGATCCAGAAAATACCGACTTAAATCAACCTTCAGCTGGATTAACCCAAAAACCAGTTGTGGCAACCATCGATGCCGACTGTTTTTGGACTGCTCAAGATATTGCCTTATGGGGTGGACCTTATACAAAGACAATTTCTCTTGATCCTTGGGGGAGAGCTTATCAATTTGATCCTGACTATTGGGGCAGATCCGGGATAGTCGGTTTGGGTGCAGGGTGTACGGATCAAGATGCAAGCGGAAATTATCTATTTTCCGACGGAGTAGCAGTTGTTTCTTCGGGAAAAGACGGGGTTGAGTATACCTGCGACGATGTTACCGTATACCTTTATAAATCTAATTAGTCAGATCAACTTATCTTCACGATTTAATTTGCTCGAATTAAGTCTGACTTCAAAAAAAGCCTACTCTTATGGTAAAGAAAAAATTTGAACGTTAACAATATATTATCAAAAGGCCGATAAGACAATATAAAATAAGGGCGGAAACACAATAGGGAGACTATACGGAAAGGCGCAAATTATAGGACATCAATTTAATACAGGCTCTTTATGTTATTAAAGAAAAACTTTTTGTGAAGAAGTAAAAAAAACACTTTATTAATAGGAGTCCTCTTCATCCAAATGAGACGGTATAATTGGATAACCATTCTTCTTCAGAGAGTTGGAATCATTTTTTTAAAATAGTCCTTGATTCTGCAAACTATGTGATATAATCTAGGCGAGCTAACGTGAATAAATAGATTGTAAATCAACAAAAATGACTGAAGCGATTGCCTCAGAAGTTAAACGAAATACATAAGAAAGGAACAAGAAAAGGTTATAATTTCAAGAGGAAAATCTATAGGTTGTTAAGAAGTCTAATGATAATACAAAAACAGCGATGACCTATATTTTGCTGACTTTGAAAACCTTTGGTCTAATGTGAATGGAGAATAGATCTTTAAGATAACCTATTCGATGTTGTAAGCGTATTTTAGAGCATTAGCAAGGTCCGATAGAACCTGCTAGTTCCGAGTCTACTTTAATTTAGGTTGTCATAACAAGCTAAATTACAATTCGTAAAGTGTGAAGAATTTTTTTGGAAAAACGTGATTTTCTTTACAACTTGTAATTTATATGATACAATTCCCCACTTCAAAGATTTATTTACATTTACTTATCAGAGTAAATTTGGCAATAAACCTGTCTCTAATACTACCTATAATAGTTATCCAACTAAGTGATTTTTACCGATTATATGATGACTGAATGTTGTGGATTGAGTGTGGTTAAAATGTGGATAGATCTCAATATAAATCCTATAATATTTTTAAGTCCTGAGGCGGAAAATGGAAGCTGACTTAGGGAAAAAAGGGAAAAAATTTTATTTTTAATGTCACAGTTGAAAATAGAAACCGGAAAATATTTGGAAAAAAAATTAATGCTCACAAATCAAAGTTTTGAAGTCCTACGAGGAACACTAATGGAGGCATTCGTCTTTAGATGGTACCTAAGAACACAGATAGGGATTGAGGTCAAGTCCAGAGAGGCCTATACACTATGGGAACAGAAGCGGTTGATAGATAGTACTGTCTTGCCGATAAAAAGAGAGGTCTATTGATATGTTCAAATATTTTTAATGATGAAGATAATTGAGCAAGATAGGGTTATAACTCAGCAACGCAATTTTCTTCGTTTTAAAACCAGAAATAAACCCTAGATTATAAAGAAGTAATTGTGTAAAATAGACTGATGAAACCTGTTGTCACGACACTTTTGAATGGATTAAAAACAATTCTCATCAATACTAAGGCGTTTCCTTCGATGACCGCGATTCTCCTTTTTCGCGCAGGCTCACGCTATGAAAATAAAAAGAACAATGGGATTGCGCATTTTTTCGAACATATGCCTTTTAAAGGGTCACAGAAATACCCCAGTTTTTTTGAAATTTCCTCGGTCTTAGAGGGTCTAGGAGCTGTTCATAACGCTTATACCTCCAAAGACCACACTGCCTACTGGATTAAGGCGCCCACAGAAGATTTCTCAGTCGTTATCAACGTCCTTTCGGATATGATTCTCCATCCTTTGTTAAAATCCGATGAGATCGAAAGAGAAAAAGGAGTCATTGTAGAAGAAATCAATATGTATGAAGATAGTCCGCAAAGAAAAGTGGGTGATCTGTTTGAAAATCTCTTATATGGGGAGACGCCGCTTGGTATGGATACGACGGGAACGAAGGAGACGGTGACGAAATTTACCCGGACGACATTTACCGATTATATGAGTTCGCTCTACCATCCGGAAAATGCGGTATTTGTAGTAGCGGGAGGACTTGGTCAAGCTCAAATGTCAAATCTCAAAACTCAAAACCACATCTCAAAACTTAAATCTTTTCTAGACACAATTCAAGAAAAATTCGGAGATTGGAATACGGGACAGCCTGCGGGTGGACTGGCACGATTTGAAAAAGTTGTTGAAAAACAAAAAAAACCGGAGATGTTGATTCGGTATAAAAAGACAGAGCAGACGCATTATAGTCTGGGTTTTCGTACTTTTTCCTTTGCTGATCCTCGCAGACACGCGCTATCGGTACTCACCACCCTTCTCGGAGGAGGATCATCTACCCGATTATTTATTGAAGTGAGAGAGAGAAGAGGTCTCTGTTACTATATATCGAGCGGACGTGAGCTTTATCAGGATGTTGGATATATGACGACCCAAGCGGGTGTGACAAATAATCTGGAAAAAATAAAAGAGTCAATCTCTGTAATATTAGGAGAACATAAAAAGATAGCTCAAGGCAAACTAAATACAGGGGAGGTATCCCGAGCCAAAGAAATCATTAAGGGGAGATTTCTTTTATCGATGGAAGATTCGTCAAATGTAGCATCTTGGCATGGGACAAAATATATATTGGAGGGCAAGGTGGAGGAGGTTGAAAAAGTGATCCGAGAGATCGAAAAAGTAACAGAGGATGAAGTAATCGAACTGGCAAGGGAGATTTTTCGACCAGAAAGGCTGAATCTAGCGATAATTGGCCCTTATGAAGAAAAAGATTTCGAAGGGACTGTCGCAATTTAAATTTCGTTTATGTCTTATTTATTCCTTTTTATTCTCGGTCTTGCAGTTGGCTCTTTCCTTAATGTTTTAATTGACCGGCTTCCCAATGAGGAGTCCATCGGGGGGAGATCGCGCTGTGACGAGTGTCTGACAAAGCTTGCATGGAATGATCTTATTCCGGTGTTATCATATGTAAAGCTTCGAGGAAAATGTAGATACTGCAAAATGAATCTATCTTGGCAGTATCCCTTTATTGAATTGTTTACTGGACTCGTATTCGTGGTTGTTGGAAGCATGAGCCCGCTTTCACTTGAACCGGCATATGCATCGGGGAATATATCGATTAACCAATCTCTCCTTTCACTCCATACCAGTTTTTTACGAATGGCGGCGTATTTAGGAATTGTTTCGACAGCGATTGTCATCTTTTTTTCCGATCTCAAATACCATATTATTCCCGATAGCATGCAGATTTTACTTTTTGCGTTTTCTTTTTTACTCGTAGTGAGTTTTGGACTAACGCCTCAACTTTTCCTCGACCATGTGATCGGTGCTTTTGTCGTAATAACTCCTATTTTATTCCTCTTCCTTATCACTAAGGGAAGAGGGATGGGATTCGGGGACGTGAAACTCGCTTTTAGCATGGGATTCTTGCTTGGGCCCTTAGGCGGACTAACCGCTTTGTATATTGCTTTTGTGGGTGGAGCAGTGGTAGGAATCTGTCTCCTAATAGCAGGCAAGCGGGGATGGAAGAGTAAGATCGCTTTTGGACCTTTTTTGATCATCGGATTGATTACGATGCTGTGGTGGGGAGAAAGAATCTTAGAGATAGTAAAAGGGCTATACGGAGTATAATTCTTAAAGATTAAATGGTAATTATTAAATAAATATTAAATTTTAAAGTTTAAAGATTTAAAAATTGTTTAAGAATTAACACTTAAAAATTAAAAATTAATGTTATTATTAACACTATGGAGCAAACACTTGTAGTATTAAAACCTGATGCAGTACTAAGAGGGTTGATCGGCGAGATTGTGGGACGATTTGAAAAGGTCGGATTGAAGATAGTTGCAGCTAAGTTTCTTATGGTAAAAAAAGAGTTGGGCGAGAAACACTATCCTGCTGATCGGGAATCTTTTTTACGGGGAATGGGTGAGAAGACGCTTGAAAATTATAAAAAAATGGGGGCTGACCCGGTAAAACTTCTCGGAACCGCAGACAGCCTTGAAATCGGAAGAATGATCAGGGAATGGTTAATAGAATATATCTCTACCGGGCCGGTATTTGCCTTTGTACTTGAGGGACCGCACGCGGTTGAATTGGTCCGAAAATTATGTGGACACACGTTGCCTCTCATTTCTCCTCCAGGAACTATCCGCGGGGATTTTTGTTATGATTCTTCGTATCTGGCCAACACTGCAAAAAGAGCTATAAAAAATTTAATTCATGCATCCGGTTCAATCGAGGAAGCAAAATATGAAATTCCCCTCTGGTTTTCTCCAGCTGAAATCTATTCCTACGAACGGGTTGAGGAAAGAGTGATGAGATAAATCTATGCGCTCTTCAACGATATTTTTGTTTATATTCCTAGTTGCTGTCGTCAGTGGATCATTTTCACTTTATGCAGGATGGAAAAGCGGCGGAATACAAAAAATAATCATTGATCCAACAGTATCAGCCGTAAAAAAAGTTAAAGAAATTATCTCGGATTTTAATGTAAACCCACCCTTAAAGAAGGATATAACTAATAAAAATGAAAAAAACTTTGCACCACAAGCAAGCCCGAAAATTAATAGAATAACAAGTACTATCCAACCCCAAATACCCACCGTAACACCGACTCTACCCCAAACAATATATTATCCCGATCCTACCATGACTTCTCCTACCATAATTCCGGGAAGCCCGGGAAGCAAAGAGTGGAATGAAGAGTTTTGGAGAAAGTGGGATGAAATGAAAAGACAAAATGAAGAAGCCCAAAAAAAGGTTGAGGAAGCGCAAAAAAAATTCTGCCAAGATAATCCTACGCTTTGCAATAAGTAGAGCAAAGCAGCTTGAAAAAATTACAAGGTGTTCTGCTACAATTGCTACAAAATGAAATGGAAAAACGATTTTTCGAGATTTAAATTAAGATCGTGCAGGATTTGCAGGAGCAAGAAATTATACTCGTTCCTTTCGCTTGGAATGATGCCCATTCCAAACGGGTTTTTAGCCATAAAAGATCTGAGGAATAAGGAAGAAAAGTATCCGCTCTCCGTCTGTGTCTGCGAGGACTGTCACCTCGTCCAGCTCACCCATGTTATCCCTGCAAAAATAATGTTTAAAAATTATCTATATATCCCTTCGACATCGCTTACCATGCTCAAGCATTTTAATGACCTGGTTGAGGATATAAGGAAGAAGTCAAAATTGTCGAGCGAGGATTTGATTGTGGATATAGGAAGTAACGACGGTACACTTCTTACCTTTTTTAAAAAAGAGGGAATGAAAGTATTGGGGATCGATCCTTCAGAGAATCTCAGCCTTATTGCAAAATTAAAAGGCATCGAAAATGTAAATAAATTTTTTACAAGAAAACAGGCGAGTAAAATAATTAAAAAATACGGACGCGCAAAGATTATAACTGCTACGAACGTGATGCCTCATGTACACAACCTCCATAATTTTTTTTCCGGAGTGAGCGATCTTCTCACCGATGATGGGATTTTTATCGCAGAGTTTCCCTATGTGCCGGATCTCTTTAGAAAGAACGAGTTTGACACTATTTATCATGAACATTTATCATATTTCAGCCTACAGCCGCTGAAAATCCTGCTTGACAGATATCATTTACGAATTAATGAGCTTAAAAAAATTCCGGTGCATGGTGGCTCGCTTAGACTTTATATCGCAAAAAAATCACTGCTACAGGGAGAAAAACAGACGGATGCTTTTCTTGAGAACGAGAAAAAAAACAACTTCGGACAGCTAAAAACATATAAAAATTTTAGCAGAAGAGTCAGGAAAATGAGGATAGCATTAGTGACACTTCTCAAGGAACTTAAACGAAACGGAAAAAAAATAGTAGGGTATGGTGCATCTGCTAAGGGAAATGTACTTCTCAATTACTGCAATTTAGACACAAGGACCATAGAATACATTGTAGACTCGATCTCCTATAAGCAAGGGAAATTTACTCCGGGGACTCATGTTCCTATTTTCTCTGAAGAACGATTGCAGAAAGATATGCCTGATTATGCTTTGCTTCTTTCCTGGAATTTTGCCGATGAGATATTACGAAAGCAGGTCGCTTATCGGGAAAAAGGTGGAAGATTTATCATCACGATTCCTTATTTGAGGATAGAGTAGGATTCTACTATTGACATTTAATATTATTTGTCATAGAATGTGACTGTGTTGTATTACGATTGGGATTTAGAAAAGAACGAAAAGCTCAAACAGGAGCGTAATATTTCATTTCCTGAAATTGTAAAAGCAATAGATGAAGAGAAACTTATTACTATTTTGAACCATCCGAATAAAGGGAAATATCCTAAGCAAAAAATATTAGTTGTAAATGTGAATGATTATGCTTATTTAGTTCCCTTTATAGAAGAAAAGGACAGAATTTTTCTCAAGACAATTATTCCAAGTAGGAAAGCAACGCGAGACTTTATATTTAAAAAAATTAAAAATTCAAAATGACTATGAAATATTTTGATCTTTCTAATGAAGAAAAGAAAATTCTTGATGAATTTGAGCGGGGAGAATGGGTAGAAATAAAAGAAACAAAGCAGGAAAAGCGACATTTTCAACGTTATGCAAGTAATACTCTGAATAAACTAAAAAATATTAATATACGTTTGTCTTTACGAGATTTACAGAGAATTAGAGCGCAAGCCTTGGAATCGGGCCTTCCCTATCAGACGCTTCTTTCCGCACTTATTCATCAGTACGCAGAGAAAAAAATAAAATTAGAGCTTTAACGTCTATGATTCGTGGTGATACTGATATTTTTTGACAGAAAAACGCGTTTGAAGGTATCACTTAAGGGTAATAATAATCTTCTTGGTAAAAGTAAGGTAATAAAAACAAAGAACCAAAATTTTGGCTGAAAAATGCTTGGCCAGTAATACTTTATATGTAATTTGATCTCTCGCTCCACTGCCCCTTTCGGGCCAAAGTTTTTGATCTGGACAAGGCCTTCATAATGAGTCGCGATATGGTTGATTCCTTGCCGTCTCACGTGATCGTATTTTCTTTCTTTATATACAGAGTTAAACATCTTTATCCAGGAGGCGAGTGGGGAAGTGTTATAAATGGAAGAAATCTGTCGAGACTGGCTGGATTTGATTCGAACAGCCACGGTGAAATCTTTGAGAAAAACGCATTTGTGGCGTTTGAGAATTCCGGCAAAGGGGTAGATATGTCCGGGAAAGATATCGAGGTGAAATGGGGTTTGTATGAAGTTTTTTCGGTATGCGAGTCCTGATATCTGACCAACTGAACCAAAAATAGATTTAACTGCCTCCTCGCCTTCGAATAGGGAAAGAATTGTGTCATTTTGACGATCTGGAGGAAGAACTGCCCTGAGAGGTTTTGAAACATCGTCGTCGAACCAAAAAAAGGGCCTTGTGACAGCTCCTATATCTTTTGCAAGAAAAAAAGCGTCATTGGTTTTTTTTAGAGCGCCGTTAAGGAGAATGTCATCTTGGCAAAGATAAAAAAGGATATCGCCTTTGGCAAGAGAAGCCAGTTTTTTTATAGTTCCTTGACTGCCTAGATTAATATTATTTTTATAATATCGTATTTTAGAATTAGGAAGATGGGATAGCTCGTTTAATATTTTTTTTGTACTTTCTATCTCATCTTTATCAAGGGGATTGTTATCGTCAACGACTACGATCTCCAGATAGGGAAATTTTTGACGAGTGATACTCTCAAGAGCCTGTTTTAAGTAAAGCGAACCCTTGTATACAGGAATAAGAATGCTGAATGATAGTTGTTTTTTTACCATAGGTATTTGCGTTCTCTTTCCACAGTTGATTTCCAAGTATACTTCTTAGCAAGAGTATATCCTTTCTGTGTGAGCCTTTCTCTCTCTTCGTTGCTTACAAGCAGTTCCAAAAGAGCTCTGGAGAAGAGATGTGTGTTTCCTAAGGGAACTGTTTGGATAGCTTTTTTGAATGTATAGGTATAGGCAGGTAAGTCATATGCAATTACCGGTATTTTACACGCCATCACTTCCCCGATCACCATCCCAAAGCCCTCTTCATAACTCGGGTAGACAAAGACCTGACTTGATTTAATCAGCGAGTAAGCATGATTGTCCTCGAGGTATCCAAACATGGTTATATTTTTTTTAAGACCATTCTTAACAATGAGATCTTTTAATTCGGTCACGATTTTCTTTTCACCCGTTCCGATGATCGCCAGTTTAGCATTCGGGAGATTTATGAGAATATTTTTCCAAATTGCAACAAGGTCAAATATGCCTTTCGACTTGTGAAGGCGGCCCATGAAGACGGCGTCGAAGGTTCGCTTTGTTTTTGAAACGGAG
Organism: Candidatus Roizmanbacteria bacterium RIFCSPHIGHO2_01_FULL_39_8; assembly: GCA_001789355.1. Taxonomy (GTDB): domain Bacteria; phylum Patescibacteriota; class Microgenomatia; order UBA1406; family GWC2-37-13; genus O2-01-FULL-39-8. The sequence continues at coordinate 14,176 of MFZI01000041.1, read as the reverse complement.
TCAAAATAGCCTACGTCTATTCCTAAATAGTTTACTTTGATTTTATCTGTAGGAAACTTTTGATTTTCCAGCTCTTTTAGCAAAAAATCATTGTCGACGATGATCACGTCGGCAAAGCGTCTGATGAAAAAGAAACTCAGTTTTTGGGAATAAAAGGAGAGTTTTCTCTCTTTGGGGATAAGATGAAAGATCTTTTGTACCCATTCAACTTTTTTATTCCTCAGTTTCATAATTAGGGTAGGTAGTACGTCGGGGAGTGCATCGGAGGTGGCATAGACAATGTTTGGAGGTGGAGATTTGAGGCTAAAAATGATTCCTGAAAATATTCGTCTTACATAGGTTTGAATTACGCTTTGAAATGTTTTTTCACGGCTAGTGATGTAGTATTTTGCGGAAAGTCCATTTTTTTGCACGAGCTGTTTTCCCAACTGCGAAGTAACGATCGATACATTTTTGCATTTGAGGCGCTTGAAAATCTCTATGAAACACATGTCTGCCCCACTTTTTCCTCTTGTGTAGGCGTTCATGAAAGCCAGGATTGATTCATTCATAGACTTCGTATTATCCCTTTTATAAGATACCAAATTCCCTGCAGGATACTGAGGAGAAATTCAAAATTTCTTCTCAAATAGAAAATAGCAATATTAACTATTAAAACCACTTTTTGCCAGGTGCTAAAATGTGAAAAGACCATATAACGAATAGATAATAAAGCATCATAAACGAAGCTTAGCGGTAGGGAAAGATAGCGTATGATCGCAGCCCTGACTTTTTTTGTAAATCGGCGTTTTTCAAGGAGGGTGAATCGTCTAGTAAACATTCCTGTTTCCCTTTTGAAAAATAATGTTTTATGAGAAAAAACCATTCGACCCTGAGTAAGCAATCTAAAGATGGTAAGGTAGTCGCTGCTTTTGAAAAAAGGTCTAGAATCAATTTGGTATCCGCCGATTCTTTTTAAGACAGCGGTCTTGTGTAATCCATAAAAATAGGAGAGGTTATTGGTAATGATGAAGTGGAGGAGAGAGTTTACAGTTCTATTTAAATTATTCGTTTCTTGCTCATTAAAGTTGTGTTTTTTGACGGTGTATTTCTTGCCTTCAAAGAGATTTTGATAGTTAGAGACGGCAGAAACTGCATCGGGGTTTGATTCAAGAAGTTGAAGTAGGATTTTTATGTAATTTTTATCCCAGAGGTCATCCTGACCTGCCCAAAGAAAGTACGGAGTTCCGGCTTTTTGCAAGACAAAGTTGAAATTGCGGGCGAACCCAAGCCGTTTCTTTTGCTGAATAAAAATAATTCTCCTGTCTTTTTTTGTGAACTCTTGACAAATGGCTGCGGTCCGGTCGGTGGAATTGTCATCCGAGATAATGAGTTCAAAATTCTTGTATGTTTGGGCAAGAAGAGAGTTGATCGTGGCTCGTAGGTATCTATTGCCATTATAGGTAGGCATTCCTATACTGATAAGCTCCATAATTTTTCTGTCATTCCCGTGTAAACGGGAATCTATTTAACGTGAATTGTGAAACTCTATTAGACTGTCTTAGTAATCTGTATTTTGTCGTTGCGAGCGGTGATTTGTGAAGCGAAGCAATCTCAATTATTTAAAAGAGATTGCCACGTCGCTACACTCCTCGCAATGACACTGTTATGAGTTTCGTAATTCGGACTATTTAAATCAAATCTTTATACAAATCATTCCATTCTGGATCCCCGATCAAGTCGGGGATGACAAATGACCTATTTTAACTTTCTAATTAGTCTTGCCGGGTTTCCGGCGAGGACCGAATTGGGCGAAAAGGATTTGGTAACGACGCTATTTGCTCCAACGACACAATGTTTCCCCAATCTCACCCCTTTGAGGATAAATGAATGAGCTCCAATAAAACATTCGTCGCCGATCGTAATTTCTTTTGGGGTGCCCACTCCCGATTCCATCGGGGTTTTTTTGGCAGTAAAGTGATGATCATGATCAGCGATTGTGACATTGTATGCGATGAGGCAATTTGTTCCTATCGTAATTTTTCTCACCGCTGAAATATTTGTATAGCGGCCAATCTGCGTATTGTCCCCAATGATTATCTTACCGCCCGTGTCAGCTGATTCGGTTTTTATATTCGTGTTAAACTGACCCGGTTTTTTTCTTTTTATATCATTAACCGGGTCAATTTTCCCGATGGTTTGGATCCAGGCGTTGCGGCCGATTACTACATTGTTTCCGATAACGACTCCCTTTAAATCAACATTGAACCAATCATAGCCTGGAGCAATATAGCTGTTTTTGCCAAACTTCATTCCCTTCAAACGGCCAGGTATGGATGAAATATAACCTACTGTTTTGGAAAGCATGTTCATAGAATTGATAGCGGAGTGATATTATAGCAGTACCAAAACAAAATATTAGGTTAGCAATATGTAATCATTGAACTTAATTCATTTTGTTTGGTACCCTATATAGCGAACTATAACAAAAAGGAAGTTTCCCTAATAATAAGTTAAAAAGAGCTATTTTGTTTTTAGTTCGCTATAGTATATCATAGGTTACAATGGACGAGAAAAGACCCCTTCATATGATTAAAGGCTTTCTGAAGGAAAATGTAGAGTCATTTCTTTTGCTTACCTTACTTGTCTTCATCTGCTATACGAACTCCTTGTGGAACGATTTCGTATCAGATGATATTGCCGCTATACCCGGAAATCCAACCATTAAGACCATCGGCTACCTTTTCACTAATCCGCTTTTTTTTGCGAGGTCAATTCCTTTTTATATCATCTTTAAAATAGGCGGAGCTGCCCCCTTTTTTTTCCGCCTGTTGAATGTATTTTTCCATCTGGGAAATGTCCTGCTATTGTATGTAATAATCCGCAGATTATCCGGAAAAACTATCGCCATCTTAGTTTCGGCTCTCTTTGCAGTGCATCCGGTTTTGAGCGAGTCGGTTACCTGGATCTCCGGTGGAGTATATAGTCAGTATGCTTTTTTCTTTCTTCTGTCGTTTTTATTGTTCATTCTATCGGTAAAAATTCAAGTTACAAGTTACACGTTACGAGTTACGGGATTTCTTTATGCCTTGTCCCTTTTTTCCTTCCTTTTGGCTCTTTCGACTTCGGAAAAAGCAGTGGTTTTGCCATTCGTGCTTTTGTTATATGAATTTTGTTTCGGTTCTTTAAAAGACCGCTGGATAAAAATCATTCCCTATTTCTTAGTAAGTTTCTTCTGGGGAATACTTTATTTGATGCTGCGTCTTACCGAAAGGGTGAACTTTCTCCAATCACAGTTTCATTTGCAGGAAGGATTTGATAATCCGATCTATCAAATCCCGATAGCGATCGTATCGTATCTCCGGCTTATTTTTCTGCCGGTATACCTTACTTTTTACCATTCTGAATTGAATTTTACTTACGGGCGGTATGTTGCCTATCTTCTTCTTTTCCTTGGGTTCCTTACCGTAGCAGTGGTCGCATTCAAGAAGAATAAAGCCGTCTTTTTTTGGATCAGTTTTTTTGTCATTACGTTACTTCCTACGCTGACTCCCTTTAGAATATCGTGGATTGTTGCGGAAAGATATGTCTATCTTGGAACAGCCGGGATTCTATTTGCAGTTGGATACCTCTTAGGAAAAATAGCAGAAAAAGATTCTCATAAAGTTAAAGTATACGGAGTTTTTGTTTTTATTTTGCTTCTTTTGATGATTCGTACGATCTATCGTAATATCGATTGGAAAAATCAAGATAATCTATGGATAGCAACTGCCAAGACATCGC
>MFZI01000041.1:0-10401 GCA_001789355.1 Candidatus Roizmanbacteria bacterium RIFCSPHIGHO2_01_FULL_39_8 | reverse complement strand
TTCCCATAATAATTTGGCAGGAGTGTATGTAGGGAGAAAGGATTATAAAAGTGCAGAGAAAGAGCTGAAAATCGCAATACAACTGAACCCGAACTATGCAGATGCATACCACAATCTGGGAAATATATATAAAGACACGGGCAGACAAAATGTGGCTATAGGAGAATATAAAAAGGCAGTGAGTCTGAATCCCGGCCTGTGGCAGTCGTATCTCAATCTCTCCTCACTTTACTTTGACGAAAAAAAATATATGGAGGCAAAAGAGCAAATACAAAAAGCGATCGCCATTGTCCCGGAAAATTATGCACTGCATCGCAATCTCGGAATCATCTACTACAATCTAAAAGAAAAAGATAAGGCGATGGAGGAGTTCCTAAAAGTGTTACAGATAGAACCAAGAGACAAGCTAGCTCAGATGTGGGTCAGCCAACTTTCGCAATGAAATAAAGTAAGAGTGGAGTGTGGCTAATTATCCGGAATCTTGGTAGAATAGTGGGCAGCCTTCGTAGCTCAACGGATAGAGCAGACCCGTCCTAAGGGTAAGATGGGAGTTCAATTCTCTCCGAGGGCACTTCATACCCGCACTCCTAAAAAGCACCTTGCGGAAATAGTGTATGATATCTAAAATGACCTTTGTTAAAAGACACTTTGTTGCCTTTTTACTCCTTCCATTTTTGGTATTTGTTGCCTATTTTAACTCGCTGTCTAATGCTTTTATCTCAGATGATATCGCCTCAATACCGAATAATCCTGCGATAAGAAACGTTGGCTATATTTTGTCTCCTTTTTTTGCGAGAAATATTGTTTACTTTGTCGCGTATCAGATTGGGGGAGCAGACCCCATGGTGTTTAGGATATTCAACATCTTGTTTCATCTTGGAACCGTTTTTTTGGTCTACCTCATCGGTTACCTGATGACGGAAAAACAAAAAACATCATTAGTGGCGGCTTCGCTTTTTGCTGTTCATCCGATCCTTACCGAATCAGTCACCTGGATATCGGGGGGGATTTATGCGGAATATACTTTTTTCATGCTTCTTTCGTTCTTATTATATCTCTTACCTGCCCGCCGTAGCTTTAGCGTAGGTGGGTCTCTTTTATCATTTCTCTTGGCGCTTTCGACATCGGAAAAAGCGGTGGTTTTACCCATAGTCCTTTTCGTATATGAGTTGAGTTTGGGAAACATGAGAGGCAATTGGAAGCGAATTATCCCTTATTTTTTTATGTCTGTGGTATGGATTATTTTGTTTCTTTGGCTAGGACTTACTACACGTGTTGAACATCTGACTTCATCTTTTGGCCAAAGAAGCGGTTTGGCCAGATTGCGCAATCCATTATTTCAGGTCCCAATTGTTGTAGCTTCCTATTTGCTTCTTTTGATATGGCCAGACAAATTAACTTTTTTTCATACGGAGCATTATTATAGCTACACAGAATACTTTGTTTCGCTTTTTATTTTCCTTGCCTTCATTTGCGTGACTTTATTCTTATGGAAAAAAAGCCGACTTCTTTTTTTTTGGCTGAGTTTTTTTTTAACTTCGCTCTTACCTGTGTTGACTCCTTTTAGGCTAACCTCGCTCGTTGCCGAGCGCTATGTGTATGCAGGGTCTATCGGAATTATCTTTGTATTTGCATACGTACTTACCGGTTTGGTTAAAAGCAAGTGGCAAATGTATGTAGTAATTTTTTTTACCGTATTCATCGTTATATTGCTGACACTCAGGACACAGATGAGAAATACCGATTGGAAAAACATTGATAATCTATGGTTTGCAACGGCAAGAAGCGCTCCTTCAAGTCCGATTGTCCACCTCAATTTAGCCGATGTATATTCCCGCCGAAAAGAATACAGAAGCGCAGAACTCGAATTGAAGATTGCCTTGAAACTCAATCCCAATTATGTGGATGCATATCATGCCCTCGCGGTTCTGTATCGGATCAAAAAAAGAGATGATTTGGCCATGCCGATGTTCGAAAAAGCAATCGAGCTCAATCCGAATATATGGCAAGCATATGTAAATATTGGACTTATTTATTCTGACCGGAAGGATTATAAAAGAGCACTAGAGTATATGCAAAAAGCGGTAGCTGTTTCACCTTCTAATGCTGCTCCCCGTAGGAGATTGGCGATTGTCTATTTGAATTTAGGTCAAAAAGAGAAAGCCAAAAAGGAACTCACGAAGGCGTTGGAGTTGAATCCGGATGACCAAGTGGCTAAAGAAAGATTAAGGGAACTGGAAGGAAATTAAAGGAATTTATTTGAGACCGGCGAGGCAAAGTTTTAGGTCGTCTTGTTTTTGTTCAAGAGACCGGACGAGTCTTCGAAGTAACCAATCAGTCTTGTTAATTAGTTCCATAAAGACTTCATAAGTTAAATTATCTCCCTTAATGTCCTTTAAGTTCCTATAGATTCCCTTAGAGAATTTTAAAGGAAAATAAAGGATTCTAGAGGAGTTTAAGGGATTTCTAGCCCAAAGATTCCAAAGTTTTAGATCGATACCAAAGTCAGTTAGTTTACTCTCTGGAACAGATTTTAGAAATCCGTCTTGCATTAGTCTTTCAATATCTCCTTTTACTTCTTCCAAACTGCCTTGGGAAAATCCAAGGAATCGAATATATTCACCTGTCGTTGATCTTTTATAGCCTTCTTCAATGTTTGCAACCACTGATCTAGTTGCATCATCTACTTGAGCTTTAGACCTGTATTCAGATCTGGGCAAGGTCTCGGTAAGTTTCCGAATCAAAATACGAAGCAATACTGCGTTACTCCATGGGAAGAGAAATTTATACCCTTGCGGACTTTTCCAACTTCTTGAAGTTGCATGTGGTTTTTTTGCTTCTTCCAGTTCTTTTCTGGTTCTTTCGATCAGTTCCTTGATCGCTTTATCCTGATCTGACATATAAGGGAGTCTAAAGGAACTTAAAGGAGTTAACAACGATTCAGATCACATTTATGGTGCTCCAGTATTTGGGCCGAAACGGACTGCAGAGCCTTGATTAAACTCCGTCAGCAGTTGGTAATTTGTCAAAGCATAGTTAAAGATTTTAACGTCATCAATTTTTCCGTCAAAAGGGTGTTGGTTGCTGACGCTTCCACAGCCCACACTTCCATTCGTGGTGCGACCACCGATTGCCATTACATCGGTAGTATCGTTTGGTGTGTTAGTCGAGGCTGCGGAATTGTCAAGCACTCCATTGACGTATACTTTCAAATTCGAACCGTCATAGGTTCCTGCGACGTGATACCAGGTATTGGTACTGAGTGTTTTTGTTCCTGTCACGGTACTCGTTGCCCCACCGCTTGTACTAAAGGTAAACTGAAGATTCGTACCCGTGGTGAGAAGCTCATAATCACTCCATGAAACGCCGCAGGTTCCCTTTGCGACAACGGCCATATTACTAGACACAGCGTTCGGGTATATCCAAGCAGACGCGGTAAAATTCTTACTCGTAGCCTCAATCAAGGCATTATCTGCAACCGTGATGTAATCATCGGTGCCATCAAAGTCAAGGGCGTAATTCCATTTTCCCGGTTGTCCGCTTCCCCACATGGTGCTTGACGTATTACAGTCTCCGATAGACGTCTCTCCACCACTTCCGGGGTATATCGTACCCGAGAGGCTATTTCCAGAGGAGTCATAGGTAGTTGATCCCTGGCATTCATCAAGCTTCCAGTATGCGCTTGGAGCACCTCTGTTGTATTCCCAAAGGATTTGCGCTTGGCTACGAACATAGTCGTAGATTCTTATTTGATCGCCATATCTAATTGATCCTGCGTTACCACTCCATAGTCTTATAGTACTTCCGGTAGCCCCTCCAAATCCTCCACTCGCTCCAGCTGCCACTGATTGACCATTAATATATAAAGTACATCCTGTAGTGGAATTAGTGAATGTTAAAGCTACATAGTACCATGTATTGATACTTAAACTTCCCGATGTGGCAACACACACATTTCCTGACGAAGGCATGGCGTAACCTTTTATGGTGCTACTTGTCCACTCAAATAGCCAATCGTAATTGGGGTCTATCCATCTTCCCATTCGTGCATAAGTGGTACTCCCAAATTTCGCCCAGAAAGTGATGGTGTATGTAGTCCTATTTGGGATCGAACTGTTGGCCGAAATGTCTATATATTCAGTAGTTCCATCGGCGTACATTGCTTTTCCAATTTTGCCTGCTCGGTAATCTGATGTGGAAGCATTCCACGTACCATTATTTCCATTTCCGGATGTGTCATACACCGTAGCTCCACTACCTTCCTCGAAGTTCCATTCGGCTTTAGGCGGATTACAGGTTGAGGTATCACCTGGTACGCAGTAGGAAGTAGCCGCCGAATCAGAAGCGGTTTTTCCATCTGAAGTCGAAGTTCCCAAGACCCCAAACTGGACCGCTTGAGCGCGGTTGTAATCAACTTTGATCTGATCTGCAGTGAGAGCGGAACTGTAGATTTTTACTTCATCAATCAAGCCATTCCAATATCCTTGAGTCGGCCCGCCAGTTCCGTCGCAGCTTACCGCTCCAATTAGGAGTGGATCTGAATCGTAAAGGACGGTGACAGAAGCTGCAGTAGTTGCTTTGAGAATTCCATTTACGTACAGTTTTATGTTGGACCCGTCAAACGTTCCTACAACGTGAGTCCACTCGTTTGCTGTTAACGAAACAGTGTCAGTTGCGTTGTAATAAGTACTAGAACCATTAGTTGTACCAACGGTCCAAGAACCGTTATTGGTACCCAACACATAACTCCTATAGCATCCGGGTCCGGCATATGGTTTTTCCAAAGCTCCCATGTCAGTTGCGAGATTAGCTGTTTTGAGCCAAGCAGAGATGGTGAAGTTTGCCGGTTGGAGACTTCCGCTATTTGCCGAATATAAATAATCATTGCTTCCGTCAAAGACGAGCGTTTTAGCAAATTTTCCATTTTGTGACCACCCTGAATTGGACGTGGCAGGTGAGGCGATATTCTTTAACGTCGCATTATTTGCATTCGTGCTCGTATCATACGATGTAGTTCCGTATCCTTCATCAAGCCTCCAGTAGGCCACCGGACTTCCGACTGGGCTACCAGGAGCCGGGTGGCCGGCGTTCATGTCCTCGACGATTTGTTTAGTGGTACGAAGGTACCGATATACTTTTACCTCGTCAATTTCGCCGGCGTGATGACTAGAGCCGATACGGTTTGCTCCGACGGTAAATTGGCCTGCGGTATTCTGGGATCCAGTTGTTTGAGAAGTCTTATCAGTGTAAGCCCCGTTAATTGTGACGCCAACATAGTTAGCGGTTGAGTCATACCAGCCGGCAACATGGTACCAGGTACCAGCAGAAGGCGACCCTAATGAGGCTGCTCCTACGGTAGTTGAGGTTGATCCATCGGATATTTGAAATTCAAACCGGTCATCGACAGAATCGTAATATAAAGTATATTCTTGATTTGTTGCTCCAGCACCAGATCCTTTATCAAGAATAGTTCGAATATCTCCTTTATAAGCCATCCTAAACCATGCTTCAACAGTAAAGTCTAAATTTCCCATAGAGACCGTTGCACTGTCATTCATATTAAGGTACTGACCTGCGGTATTGGGAAAGTATGCTGCAGCTCCTATTTTCCCACCTCTTCGTGATACGGTACCTGTTGCAGTAGACATAGTGAGTCCTGCGACAGAATCAACTCTATTTCCGTCGTTTTCTTCCATCTTCCAATATGCATCCGGCCTTGGAGCAAAGTTGTAGAGTTGTCCAACCTCAGAAAGAGTTAGAGTTCGGTTATAAATCCTTACTTCATCTAATTTACCATTAAAACGTCGAGTTCCTTGCGAGTCTGCTCCTAAAGTGAGATGGCCTACACTGGTGTAGTCAATACTTCCTCCTAGTGATGAAGACGTGCTTTTAAGTTCACCATTTAGGTACAAACGAACTTTGTCCCCGTCGTAAGTACAAAGTGCATGAGTCCAAACAGTAGCTGAAATTGCCGTGTTAGCTACGGCTGATGTGGTCCCGTTACCGATCCAACACTGAATTGTATCATCACTGTTTAATCTCAAAACATATCCATGCGTATAGTCGTCTGGAGTTGAAGTGTGTTTTTCAATAAGCCACGAATCTCCAGTAACGTCTTCATATATCCAGGCTCCAAAGCTAATATTTGCTGGTTCATGGGTAGTCGTATCAGCGACAGACACGTAGTCATTCGTTCCGTCGAAATCTCCCGCGTATCCAAACTTTCCGACAGCGCCACCAGTTGGTCCGGTACTATTTGGACAAGCTTTTCCATTATTTCCGTTTCCTGATAAATCTGTAACAGAAGTTGTAGAACAGTTATTTGTCCAGGAGCTTTCATCCATTTTCCAATATCCCACCAATCCATTATTCAAAGCTTGATAGTTGTTTTCCGGAGGTTGCCCAGCTCGAACTCCCGCACCCTTATTTATACCCGAGTTATTGTAGTCAAGTTTGATTTGATCGGCTGAACGGGCATAATCATAGACTTTTGTTTCGTCTAGAAATCCTGCAAAAAAACTAGCGGGAGAACTAGAACTATACATTGCGCCGATAAGAACCCCAGTCGAGGTGCTCGTAATCGAGCCTGAAGCTTGTGGACCAGCATCAAGTTTACCATTAACATAGAGGTTAAGATTTGTCCCATCATAAACTCCGGTGATAAGCGACCATTCTGAGAGAGGAAGGGTTGTGCTACCAGTAAGGGTATAAGGAGATACTTCACGATGAACAATTGCTTTGCCACTTACCAAACCAAGATAAAAATCTCCGGCTACACCACTATTATATTTGGTGATAATTTTAGTCGTTTGTGTCGAAGTTGTGGGTTTGACCCAGCTTTGTAGAGTAAACGGTGCAGTACCGTTAAAGCTAAGGCTTGTAACATTTCCCACACTCACATAATCATTGCTTCCATCAAAAAGGAGACATTTTTCTGAAACACAAAAATCTTCAGTTTGCCAGGTGGGAGTAGCGGTTGAAGCAGCTAAGGTTCCATCATTGTTGTTTTGGGAAGAATCTTGAGCACTTGTCCCTTGTCCATCATCGAATCTCCAATAAGACACAGGTCCAAGAGATTTTTCCTCTGAAGCGATACTGGCTGAAGGGGCAGTCGAAGCATATTTCCTTGCCCGAACCCAATCGACTGTAATGTCAGTTATATTAGTAGTTAAAGAGTTGTCACCAACAAAATAGCCTAAATAAAGATACGGAGCAGCTGTCCAAGTTCCGGTAACGGTCGTTCCGGTTTGGGATCCGTTGTTCCAAAATTTGATCTGGGAGCTATCCATAGAAAAACCATCAACATAGTAAGTGGCAGCAGTAGGCGTGTATAAGGCCATATCGCTTGCAAGATTGTAGGAGGCAACTGTTCCGTCTGCAGCCCAGCCTCTTTGGGCTATACTTGTTCCGGAATTTGACATCATATAGATGAGTTTATGCGAGCCAGCATTGCCGCCTTGAGTTCCTGGTACATTCGCAATCATTAGACCCGAGTAAGTTACTACTGTTGAGGACCATTGGGTTCTATATTCATACATATACGAACGGGAGTCAGATAGCTGAGTATCTGGAGTATAAATGCTTCCTGTAGTGATAGTCATAGCTCCACCAGAGAAAGAATAACTGGCCGGAGTTGAAGACCCATCTTGCGAAGGTCTCCATTTCGAATTATCCAATGAATTTGTATTGAAATTATCAAAAAAATCAAAGACCTGAATACCGCTCTCTGTATTAAGCGCAACAGGGTTTCCATAATACATATAAATGATTGCCCCGGAGGTTGTAATCGAAGGGACTTTGACCCAAATTTTTGTGGCTGAGTTATCACACGGAGCAGATCCTTCTTCTATGACGTGAGGAAGTATATTTCCTCCTAGATCGGTTACACGGACATCGTCACAGTCGGCCTGCATTTTGGAATTATTAATGAGCGTCTCGGTATCGAGGGTGAAAGAAACCTGGAAGTCGGTCTGATTCGATCCACTATTTGTTATTGTGACAGTTTGTCTATAGCTCCAGTTGTCATCAAACCAGGCCGCCGCCGATTTTTTGGCGAAATTGAGATAGAAGATAACAGCGGCTACGACTATAACGACTGCACTAGTGACATAGAGCAGAAGTGTTCTGAGATTAAGCTTCATACGAATCAATCCGAATAAAGGAAACATCCGAATTGGACGGAATATTTTTCCAAAGAATCCAGATGATTCCTTACGGACGTGTGAATTGTCTTGTCTTACTGGTTCAAAAAACACCATATTTAATCATCCAAATCGATCCGAATGTTTAACGAATGAATCCGAATGTAAAAAATTAGAGTTTAGAATGCGTTTATAGACTAATCGTTCGCTATTAAAATTAGCGAGAATTCCCAGTTCCAAATTTGCAGATTTTAAGTAACCTTTTACCTGTCTCCAGTCTTTTTTTGTAAAAAAGTCTATTGTTTTTACTTCCAATGCGATTTTGTTTTCGATCACAAAATCTAAAAAGTATTTACCAATAGTTATATCTTTAAATATTAATGGTACCATTTTTTCTTTTTCAAATAGAATATGATTTTCATTTAGGGACAGTTCAATCGCCCTTTGGTAATATTTTTCTTGATATCGAGAGCCTAACTCGTTATGAATTTCAAAAAGTATTCCGATAATTTTGTAAGAAAGCTCGGGATAAACGATGTTACGCCCCGAATGAGTCCGAATAGGTGAGATATCCGAATAGATAGGTATATTTTTTTTATTCGGATTTATTCGAATATAATTAGGATTCATTTGGATATGGTCTTAATTTATAATCCACCAGTTAATTCTTAGTTTTGCGGGAAGTCCATGTTCCAGTCTAATGGTAAATGTATTCACGCCCGTTTTTTCCGCTGATAACGGAACCGGTTCCCCCTCGGGGGTGACAAAGATAAGAGACTCCTCAGTAAGGGCTGTGGTCTCTACATCGAGCTCGGTTGTATGTGCAGGTATCTCGGCTTTTCCGGCGCTAGCTGCAGCTATATCTGATGTGTCGACTTCGAATTTTTTCGCTCTGACGATTTCTTGCACATTCAAATTACCCTGAGTATCAATGCTCACTTTTGCACCCATGAATTCAATCGGAGCAGACAAATTGTTTTGCAGTTTGAGTGGGACTCCGAGAGTCGACAGTGATGCTCCATCGCTTGCAATTCCGTCGATCGTGAGAAGACCGGCCGTGAATTTATTAAGTATCGATACATCAAAGAGACTGCTGGTTCCGTAAACGGTCAGTTGATCGAGTGTGGCAGAGGTCGACGCAATACTCGCGGAAGAGCTCGATGTTTGATCCACTATATTAATCTGTTCTAGGAAATTTACACGGTCGTTAAGATTTGCCAATGTTGCTGATATGCTTGCCGTGTCTGGAGCCGGTCCAAAAGATAGGCCTTGACTTGTCAAATCAGCAAGATTTGCAGAAATACTTGCCACTTTATCGGACAGTTCATTTATCTGTTCCGTAAGACTACTTATTTCAGCGCTGGATGAGGACGAATTCGTAACCGTATCAGGTGGAACTCCTGAGATATTTTCTGAACTTACAGCGCCATTTTGATTCAGGGCGAGTTCGGGATAATAATAAGACAGGTTAAAGTAAGTAAGTATTTTTCCCACTCCCGGTTCGGTCGGGTCAACAGGTTCATCATTGTATTTCATAATTTGTGTAGACCTGTCTCTTTCCTGGAATCTCACTCCTTCTGAAACTATGACCGATCCATCAAAGGATTCGAGCGCATAACCTACTACTCTGGCAAACTGAGTAGCTTTCATTGCTATACCGGCTTTACTTGAAGCTGCAAGACCGTCACCGATTGCGATAGGTCCATTTTCCAGACTGACCAGGATCGGAATCTTTCCTGCAAGTCCAATGGCGACAGGATTGTCTTCCTCGGGAATAGTACTATAGCCGAGTGGCTTCCCAAACTGTCCCACAGGATCGGTCGAGACAATTCCTAAAATCTTGGGATCATAGGCTTTCCCCGACTTGACTACTTTGTGTTTGCCATTTACATCGGCAAGACTGACTACATCACCTGGGAGTAACCCTTCTTCACCCGGATAGTATTCTGCGATATCAGATGGTGTACCCGAGCAGTCGCCAAGCTCAACGTTTGATTCTATGCCTCCAGAATCGGCTACATTTTTACATACTCCAATTTGAGTATTGACCGTATTGCTGATGTTCATTTGAATTCTACCATTAACGTCAAGCGTAAAACCGCTTGCCGGTAAAGAGGTGCCAATTCCTACGGTTCCGCTTACGATAAGTCCATTGTTGGGCGCAGTGCTATTTGTAAGAGAAGCACCATACGAGCCAAGAGCCATCGCTCCGTTAACATCGAGTCTATTATCTGGGGCGGTGCTACCGATACCTATTAAC